>NZ_CP162006.1:3504342-3822919 GCF_040822085.1 Rhodoferax sp. WC2427
ATGCCCATATGGCCGGTGTCAAATGTCAGGTAAACCGGTTTATCACAAGGTTTTTGGCCGCTAGAGCTTATGGAATCAGCACAAGCAGCTATTAATACCATAGCAATTGCACATTTAGCGTGCTGCGTGGTCCAGCGTCCAGACACCATGGGGAGACCTTCCAACATTGATTTGACGCACCACTTGCTTCGACTCGAGGTCGATCACCGTGAGCTTGCGGGCCCAGCGCGATGTCACCATCAGCAGCTTGCCGTCGGCCGACACATCCATGCAGTCCGGCCCACCGGGTGCGGGGTACGTGGCTACCGACTCCAGGGTTTGCAGGTCGATCTTGCTGATGGTGTAGGCCACCCGGTTGCTCACGAATACATGGCGCTTGTCGCCCGCTGCCCGGAACGCGTGCGAACCCTTGCCGGTCGCAATCACCTTGGTCCGCACGGGAGCCTTGCCAGACACGTCGTAGACCTCCACGCCCTCCCCGCCCGTCAGGCCGACCAGCAGGGTTTTGTCGTCAGCCGTGCCATACACATCGGCGGGCATGGCGCCAGTGGGGGTACGCCATTTGATGGTTTGGGTCGCCAGGTCCACCGCGATCAGCTCGTCGCTGTCTTGCATGGTGGAGTAAATGGTGGTGCTTTTGCTGTCGATCCACAGATGGCTGGGCGTTTTGCCGGTAGCCACGCGCTTGGCCAAGACCATGTCTTTGCCATCCCAGCGGTAGATGTCGATGTGGTTGAGGCGGTTTGCCGCCGTCACAAACCACTTCATATTGGGCGAGAAGCGCAGCTGGTAGGGGTCCAGCACGCCGCTTACGACGCGCTGGATTTCTGCCGTCCTGGGGTCGATGAAGGTCAACGTGTCGGACAACGCGTTGGCAATCAGCAGCGACTTCTCATCAGGGCTGAGGTACATGTGGTGCGGCTCTTTGCCGGTGGGGATGCGCTTGGTTTCGCTCCAGCTCCCGGGGTCGATCACGCTCACGCTCGCGTCCAGCGAGTTAAGTACAAAAATCGGGGTGGATTGGGCCTGGGCGGCTACGGCAACAACAAGAACAGAGGCCAAGAAGGCAACACTTCGGACAAACAACTTCACAAGACACTACCCATAACAGACAACCCGCGAGTGTAGCCGCCGGGCTAGACCGACAACGCCGACAGCTGCGCCAGATCCTCCGCGCTAAGCCAGCGCCACTGCCCAGGCAGCAGGTCGGCGGGCAGGGCAAACCGGCCCATTTGCGAACGGTGCAGTCCTTCCACCCGGTTGCTTACCGCGGCCAGCATGCGTTTGACTTGGTGGTATTTGCCTTCGGTCAGCGTCAGGCGCAGATGGTGGCTGTCAACGGCCTCGCACGCAGCAGCACGGACCGGCTTGGGGTCGTCGTCCAGCACCACGCCAGCCAGCAGCTTGGCCACCTGCTGCTCGTCCAGCGGGTGCTTGGTGGTCACCTCGTACACCTTGGGCACATGCTTTTTGGGCGAGGTCATGCGGTGGATGAACTGGCCGTCGTCGCTGAGCAGCAGCAGGCCGGTGGTGTCCTGGTCCAACCGCCCCACGGCCTGCACGCCTTGCAGCGCGCCTTTTTGAGGCCGCAGCCGCAAGGGCGACGGCAGCAGCGTATAGATGCTGGGGTAGGTGGACGGCTTTTGCGAACACTCGGTGCCCGTCGGCTTGTTCAGCAGCACATAGGCCTGGCGGTGGTAGGGCCAGTCCACGCCCTGCACCCGAAAACGCAGGCCATCTGGATCAAAATCCATAGCTGACTCTGTACACAGCACGGGCACAAGCGCCGAATTTTCTGGGTAAACCTCCACCAGGCCTTGTTGGACGAGGCCGGCGCACACACGGCGGGTGCCAAAGCCCTGCGAATAAAGAATGTCTTGAAGCTGCATCTCCCGAGTATCGCAAACGCAGCGCAGCCCCCCCGCGTAACAGATGGATACGATATGTCCACAATATGGAGCATAAAGCGTGAAGCAATTCACACGGGCAGGTAGCGTATGCGACTACAAACGTGGCTCTACCGGAGTCCTCCATGCGCGAACTATTTACCACCCTGTTTGTTTTTGCCGCCGCTTTCATGCTGTGGCGTACCGTGCGGCCCCAGCACCGCAACGGCGATTACCAGATGGCCGCGTCGCCACAGCTATACAACGGCAATTCGGCCAGCCAGCCAATATACAAATGGCCCTCGCTGGGCCTGTTTCAAATGGGTGCGGCCGACAGCCACCGCTACCAGGCCGCCCTGAAGCTGGTGGCCGACGGCACCCCGATCAGCCCGGCAGGTACCCAGGTGGTCGCCCAATTGCACACCGGAGGCACCGACGCCGAATTCTGGAAACCGGTGGAAATCCGAATCCACGGTGCGCGCGTAGGGTTTTTGTCGAGTGGTGATGGCAGCCGCTTCCAGCGTCGCCTGACCCACGAAGGACACGCAGGGGAAACCACCTGCTGTGACGCACTGATTACCTGTACCGATAGCCACTACGACATCCGGCTGGACCTGAAAGAATTCCGCCACTGACCACCGGCTTGGGCTTAAGTCTGGCCTAAGCCAGCATCCTGATAGTTGGGCATCGCCACCCAACCACCGAAGGATGCCCTCATGCAAGTTCTGTCTCTCCAAAATACCAAACTCGTTCTCGCCCTCGTAGCCGCCGGAGCCATTGGGGGCATGGGGGGATCCTTGCTGCACAACATGGGCGAAGCCCGTGCAGCAGCCCCTCTGGTCAACACCGCCAGCGTGCCCGCAGCGGCCATGGTGCTTCCCGATTTCTCGCAGATCACCACCCAGTATGGCCCAGCGGTTGTCAACATCAGCGTGACCAGCGTCGGCAAAGCCAGTGACGACAGTGCGGAAACCGCCCAGCGCCCGCAACGTGACGATCCATTTGGCAACGACCCCTTCTTCGAGTTCTTCCGCCGTTTCCAGCAAGGCCAGGGCGGAGCCCCTGGGCAGAAAGAAGCCCCTGCGCGAAGCCAGGGCTCGGGCTTCATCGTAAGCGCCGACGGCATAGTGATGACCAACGCCCATGTCGTCAAAGATGCCAAGGAAGTGGTTGTCAAACTCACCGACCGCCGCGAGTTCGTCGCAAAAGTACTAGGGGCAGACCCCAAAACCGACATCGCTGTATTAAAGATAGATGCCAAGAACCTGCCGGTGGCTACCATCGGCAAGTCCAGCGACCTGAAAGTCGGCGAGTGGGTCCTGGCCATCGGCTCACCTTACGGATTTGAAAACACCGTCACCGCCGGTGTGGTCAGCGCCAAGGGCCGCTCCTTGCCCGACGACAGTGCAGTGCCGTTCATCCAGACCGACGCTGCCGTCAACCCCGGCAACTCCGGTGGCCCCTTGTTCAATAGCCGAGGGGAGGTGATTGGCATCAACTCCCAGATCTACAGCCGGACCGGTGGCTACCAGGGTTTGTCGTTTGCCATTCCCATGGACCTGGCAAGCAAGGTTAAGGACCAAATCGTCGCCCACGGCAAGGTCGAACATGCGCGCCTGGGCGTCTCGGTGCAAGAGGTCAACCAGGCCCTGGCCGACTCATTCAAACTGGACAAGCCCGAAGGCGCGCTGGTTTCCGGCGTCGAAAAGGACGGCCCCGGGGGCAAAGCCGGACTGCAACCTGGCGACGTGATCCGCCAGGTAGACGGGCATGCGGTGGTGTCATCGGGCGACCTTCCCGCCGTGATCAGCCAGAAGGCGCCCGGTGACAAGGTCCAGTTGGACGTATGGCGCAAAGGCGCCGCGCTGGCGATAGAAGCCCGACTGGGTAACGCCAATGACAAACCGGTTCAGGTCGCCACCAGCAAAGAGGCCGCATCACAGGGCCGACTGGGACTGGCCTTGCGCCCCTTGCAGCCCGAGGAATTGCGTGCTGCAGGTGTCGCCAACGGGCTGCTGATTGAGTCATCCGCTGGCGCGGCGGCCATTGCCGGGGTTGAAAGCGGGGACGTGTTGCTGGCAATCAACGGCACGCCGGTCAAGAGCATTGACCAAGTACGGGTTGCTGTCGCCAAGTCTGAAAAATCAATTGCATTGCTGATCTTGCGTGCAGGCGACACCATCTTTGTGCCGGTGCGGATGGGTTGATCAACCCGTAACAGACAGCCCACGCAAGAGTGGGCTGTCTAAAAACAGCCTTTTTAGGTGCTCTGTTGGGTAAAACACAACGGCTGCACTGGGGCTAATCAAGGCCCACAGGATCCCATATTTGGTATACAAAAACAAAATACAATCAAGGAAATAAACCTGAAAAACTCCTAAAAAAATAGACTTCAGCAGCCAACGCCGACACCGCAGAGCTCCGCAGATCCCCTGGCAATGGCATACAGGCGCTGCCTTTTCGCTAGCAGTAGCATTTTGTAAGCTTTGGAAATATCGCGGCCTATGTTCGGTACTGCTCGCCCAGAAGGGAGCCAAAACGATCGCAAAACTGGATACATATACATACTAATTAAATCTATCAATTAGATTTGATATGCTTGACTCGATATTAATAGTCCTCCTAGAATTCGCCGTCCCCCCTAACTACCCTAGGGACAACCCGAACCCGCTGCCGAACCCCGGCTAAGTCAAATCGCTGCCAACGCCCTAAGTGCACCGCAGGATCTTGATGGCGTACCCACCCAATCGAGGTGCCCCAAGCGAATTGCTCTAACGCAAACTCTATCGCCCCAGGCCCTCGCTAGATGAGGAAGTGCTATGACAGCGTTACACAAGATTGGCCAGGGGCTGCGAACTTTCGCAGCCGATATTGCCCAAGGCTTCTTTGAGATTACCCATAACGGATTCGCCCTGCTGGGCTTGGTCGTTGCTTTTTCGGTCGTGACCATGACTGCCCGGCCTGACCTGCGCCAGATTGCAGAAGTTCAACTGATGGGCTGGCTACAAGAACGCCAGGTGGTGCCAGGCACCGACACGGAGTTGGTTGCTGAGGCCGATACCGACGCGGTAGACCGTGCTACCGCCAGCAATCCCCAAGACTTGCCCAAGCAGCAGGCGGCCGTGGCCTATTGGTTGAGCAAAAAATACCATGTGGCGGCCGAACCCGTGAGCGCCCTGGTGGCTGAGGCATATGACCTTGGCAAACGCGTCAAACTTGACCCAACGTTGATCTTGGCAGTGATGGCTATTGAGTCAGGTTTTAACCCATTCGCCCAAAGCCCCGTTGGTGCCCAGGGACTGATGCAGGTAATGACCCGCGTGCACACCGAAAAATACGATGTATTCGGCGGAAAGCTGGCGGCGTTTGACCCTCTGACCAATTTACGCGTGGGTGTAAAGGTGTTGCAGGAGTGCATCGCCCGTGCCGGGTCGGTAGAAGGCGGGCTGCGGAACTACGTGGGAGCGGCCAACATCCAGGACGACGGCGGCTACGCTGGCAAAGTTATGGCCGAACACAACCGCCTGCAGCAGGTTGCCGCGGGCCGCGCCACGTCTACCGCCACCCCGCGGTCCATGCCGGTATCAGCGCCGGTGCTGAAAACCCAGGTGCCGACGGATGAAGACAAAGTCGCCTTGCTCGTCAAATACTAAACCGCCAAGCCTCCGTTACACTAGCGCCGTACGCAACTGGCGATAGGCGTGACCCCCTGGGGTGCTCACGCTGACGTGGACTACCGCTGCGGCCTTTTTCACAGGGCTCGTCGGGCAACCACTGGGAAGCGTACCGCCAGGATCTCCAGATCCTTGGTGTTCAGCCGTTCGCCTGGGCAGCACTTGCTTCATCGCAAGGACCACGTATTGACTACCAGGTTAAAGGACTGCCATGTACGACCGTACGATTCTCGTAGAGCAAACCGATCCCGAGTTGTTTGCAGCCATCCAGGCCGAAAACGCCCGCCAGGAACACCACATTGAGCTGATCGCCAGCGAAAACTACGCCTCTCCCGCCGTGATGGCCGCTCAAGGTTCGCAGCTCACCAACAAATACGCCGAAGGCTACCCCGGTCGCCGCTACTACGGCGGCTGCGAATACGTCGACGTGGCAGAGCAACTGGCGATTGACCGCGTCAAGCAAATCTTCGGAGCCGAAGCCGCCAACGTACAACCGCACTGTGGCGCATCGGCCAACGAAGCGGTTTTCCTGGCGTTCCTGAAGCCTGGCGATACCATCATGGGCATGAGCCTGGCCGAAGGCGGCCACCTCACCCACGGCATGGCACTGAACATGAGTGGCAAGTGGTTCAATGTGGTCAGCTACGGCCTTGATGCCAACGAAGCCATTGACTACGATGCGATGGAGCGCAAGGCCCACGAATCCAAGCCTAAACTCATCATTGCGGGTGCCAGTGCTTATTCTTTGGCTATTGATTTTGAGCGTTTCGCCAAAGTCGCCAAAGACGTGGGGGCCATTTTCATGGTAGACATGGCCCATTACGCTGGATTGATTGCTGCAGGCATATACCCTAACCCTGTTCCTCATGCCGACATCGTCACATCGACCACCCACAAGAGTCTGCGCGGCCCACGTGGCGGCATCATCCTGATGAAGTCGCAGTTTGAAAAAGCCATCAACAGCGCCATCTTCCCCGGCCTGCAAGGCGGCCCATTGATGCATGTCATTGCGGCCAAGGCGGTTGCATTCAAGGAAGCCCTTGCCCCGGAATTCAAAATTTACCAGCAACAGGTTTTGAAGAACGCCCAGATCGTCGCTGAAACCCTGACCCAGCGCGGTCTGCGCATCGTCAGCGGCGGAACCCAAAGCCACGTGATGTTGGTGGATTTGCGCGCCAAAGGTATCACCGGCAAAGAGGCTGAAGCCGTGTTGGGCAGCGCCCATATGACCATCAACAAGAATGCGATCCCTAACGACCCCGAAAAGCCCATGGTCACCAGCGGCGTGCGCATAGGCACCCCGGCCATGACCACGCGCGGCTTCCAAGACGAAGAAGCCCGCGCCACAGCCCATCTGGTTGCTGACGTGCTGGACAATCCACGTGATGCAGCCAACCTGGATATCGTGCGCGCCAAGGTCGCTGCATTGACCAGTCGCTTCCCCGTCTACCGGTAAGCACGGAAACACAGCCCCCATGAAGTGCCCCTTTTGCGGCCATGGTGAGACCCAAGTGGTCGAAACCCGCGAATCCGACGACGGCGACCTGGTACGCCGTCGGCGTCGCTGTGGGGGCTGTGAGCAACGTTTCACCACCTACGAACGTGCCGAGGTGGCAATGCCCACAGTGGTCAAGAAAGATGGTAGCCGCACCGATTTCGACCGCAAAAAGCTGCACGCATCCATGCGCTTGGCGCTGCGCAAGCGCCCGGTCGGCATAGAGCAAGTCGATGCCGCAATGGACCGTATCGAGCGCACCCTGCTGTCCAGCGGTGCCAAGGAAATGGCCACGTCCAAACTCGGCGAGTTGGTAATGCGCGAACTTAAAGCCCTCGACAAGGTAGCCTACGTGCGCTTCGCCTCGGTGTACCGCAGTTTCGAAGATGTGGATGAGTTCAGCCGACTTATCAAAGACATCTGATAAAAGTGGAAAAGGCCGTTTAAATACTACCAACGGTCAATTTGCCAAGACAGACGGCTTTCCACCGAACCAGGGTTGACGGCACAATCCCGCTCATGTTTGTCAACTCACCCTTTGTACGCCAGCCCCGCCTACGTGGCTTCACGCTCATAGAGTTGTTGGTCGCTATGGCCATACTGGGAGTTTTGGCAGCATTAGCAGCGCCTTCGTTGCGTACCTTCATCGTTCGAAATACTTTTTCAACCATTGGCAACGAATTCAGTTCCAGTGTTTTGCGAGCACGTAACGAGGCGGTTAGCAAAAATATGTGCGTCACTATGTGTATGAGTACCACAGTGGACACGACGACTGGCAATGGCCCTACGTGCGTTACCAGTGGACAAGACTGGCAAGTGGGCTGGATTGTTTTTTTAAATCCTGAATGCAACGCCAGTATAGACCGACCCCGCGAAACGAATGCTGCAGGAAACCTGGTAAATGCGCCCGAGAACATGCTTCTCGTTCGACGCCAGGGAAAGACTGACTACAGTCTGATGTCCCAAAGCAGTACCCAGAAAATCCTTTTCAACCCCCGAGGCAACGCAACATTAAGTGCTGCAGGCAGATTCGATCTGACTTACACCGACAACACGCTGTCCAACGCCTATGCTTCCAGCATCTGTCTGGACAAGATGGGGCGCACTCGGCCAGTACCGGCTGCAGCCACGTGCAACACCTACTAACAGGCGAATACCGTGCAGACTCAATGGCCCATTTCGACCCCATACCTCAACCAGGCCAGAGGCGTCACACTGATCGAGGTGCTGATTGCCATCGTGATTTTGTCCATAGGCCTGCTTGGCATTGCTGGTCTGCAAGTAGCCACGGCCAAATTCAAACTTGGCAGCCAGACCCGGGCCATCACTGCATCGCTATATGCTGAATACACAGATATGGCGCGCCTCAACCCCGATATGCTGGGAAAAAATTGGATAGACGGCGGGTCGAACAAAGCCATTCCTACCCATACGGGTTACAGCTCGCTTTACGCATTTCCAGCTTACACAGACACGACCACCTATGCCCAAAACCCGGATGCCGTTGGCATCAGCTATCCCAGTGGCAGTAAATGGGCGACCCAACAGGCCATAACCGATGCAAGCCTAGCAAGCCAAATATCCACAGCCTACTGCGAAAGCGGAAGCAACATATGCGCACCAGACGCGCGCGCGGTCTATGAGATGCTGACCTGGCGCCAGCGGGTGCGCAATAGCCTGCCACAGGGCGCGGTTTTTGTAACGGGAGACCGCAGCACCGGCATCGTCGTCACGTTGATGTGGATGGACAAGGACAACACCGACAAAACAGCTTCTACCAACGACGGCACCAGCGCCACCCAGTCCAGTTTAGTGACAGCCACGCAATGCAGCACACTCGCCAGCACAACTATCGGCCTGGCCCGACAAACCTGTTGTCCCGATGCCGCAGAAGTACCTGCAGGCGTACGTTGTAGCCGTTTTTCATTCTCGCCATGACTTCATCATCTATCCACTTCGTCCGCCAGCGTGGGGTTTCGCTGGTAGAACTGATGGTGACGATTGCTATCACCCTGTTCTTGATAGCCGCTGCTGCCTATGTCTACCTGGGAACCCGCGAAACACAGCGGGCCATCGATCGCAACGGCAGCAACGCAGAAACCGGCACTTTCGTGCTGCAGTTGATCGGACGAGACATCATGAAAGCTGGTTACTACCCGGCCAATATCTCGCGAATTACTCCCGACGAAGGCTTCCCAAAGCTCACAAGTTATCCGCCTGTCAGACTCGCAGAAAACAGCGCACTCGCAACCGACTGGACACCTCCGACGCCCCAGGCAGTCTACCTATCCGGCCTGTTTGGCTGCGATGGAGCCCGCTACGACCCTACGGCCACCCCACCCTGCGGCACACCATCCGACACAGAACCCGACTCGCTGGTTGTGAATTTCTTCACCAATGACACCATGGATGTCAATGTGGGCGACCGATTCGACTGCACAGGAGCTGACGTAACTAACACTGTGAGCACCAGCAACAACAACCGGCGAAACACCGCTCAACCCAACCTGCCCCCTTTGCAGCCGCTGTTTGTATCTAACCGATACGCCATTTCTGACTTCAAAAAAACCGAGATAGACAAGCAAGAGGTCACTACACGCAGCTTTGCTTGTGTCGGCAACGGCAGCGGCGACAACGCTGGTAGTTCTGGAATCCCCTATCAGCCCATGATTGCAGGCATTGAAGACATGCAGATCACGTATGGGGTTTTTGCAACTACTGCCCCAAGTTCGGACAACATGGCGCGCCGAACACCTGACAAATACCTAACTGCCACCCAAGTCAGTGCCCTGTCCACCGTGTCGGTAGAGTTTGGCGCATTGGGCATAGTGCCACTACCGCCGTGGTCAAGGGTGGTTTCCGTGCGTATATGCGTGATGGCCAGAAGTATTGGAGCCAGCCCTAAAGTCGCCGCGCCAACCGATGCAGAACGGAAATACCTCGACTGCAAAGGTGTGGAGCAAACCCAAGCCGCCAGCGACTACAGCTTGCGCAAACGCTTTGTTCAAGAGTTTGCAGTACGCAACCGACTGAACCAAGCATATTAGGCCCCCGACATGACACGGCCTCTCAAATTCACATTGAACCCGGCTACCCCTGCTTCTCAAAAAGGGGTCGCTCTGGTCATGGTGCTACTTTTTTTGGTAGCTATAACCGGCATCACAGTGTGGGCGGCTCGCCAATCCATGCTGGGAGAAGGCATGGCCCGCAACCAGCAAGATATGGAAGTTGCGCGGCAGGCGGCAGAGTCTGCATTACGTGATGCAGAACGGGATATAGAAAACGCAGGACTCAAGCATGCCAATTGGGCTGTAAAACCCGATGATCTAGCTACTGACTCCTGCATACGTTCACGCAAATTGATAGCAATCGACTTTACTACTGACTGCGCCAAAGGATTATGTATTCGTACCGACGCGCAATATGCCAACTACCAATGGAGTTCTGCTAGCGCGTCCAACGGAGGTGAACCTTGGTGGCCTACCGGCAAAGGCGGGCAATGGGTGAATGACTTCAATGGAAGCACGGTCACCAAGCCTGGCAGAACTCCCGTGGACCAAGCCAACTGTGCAAGTTTCAAAGGGGGCGTCCCCCTAGGCACCTACACCGGCGCTGTCGCAATCAAAGGTGTCTCGGTACAGCCCGAATACCTGATTGAGTACTTCAAGCGCGCAGTTGCTGGCCAACAGGAAAGAGATATGTACCGCATCACGGCACGGGGCTTTGGATATACCCCACGTACCCAAGTGGTAGTGCAGTCCATTTATCTGCCTTAACGGCGCACATGTATCCGGGTGCGGCGCATGCCGACCAACTTGAACGATCTTCTGGAGTTTTTATGCACCAAATAGCCCGCACCCTGTCCAAATGCGTTTTTGTGGCGGCGACCCTGCTAGGACTCTTGCCCGCGAATGCAACCCCCATAGAGGTGTCCACCCCGCGCCCCTTGATTCCCCCCAATGTGACCACGGCCTCTAACCGCCCAATGATCGTGCTGGCGGCATCCAAAGACCACAGCATGTTTGGCCCGGTGTACACCGACTTTGAAGATCTGGATGGTGACGGCACCATCGACACCACATTTAAGCCCACATTCAAATATTATGGGTATTTTGATCCAACCAAATGTTACGCTTACGACAATACCGCCAAGCAATTCAACCCTGCAGCGCTAGCTACTATTACAACTTCCACAGTCACCGTTACGGCAAATGGGATTGCCAGCACCAAAACTTTAGAGAAATTTAGTTGCAGCTCCAGCCAAAGTTACTGGAGTGGAAATTTCCTCAATTGGTCCAGCATGACTCGCATGGATATTGTGCGAAAAATGCTTTATGGCGGCAAACGGAGCACCGACTCTAACGGCAGTACTGTATTGGAGCGCACCCTCTTGAACTGGGACGCCCATTCTTTTGTTAAGTTCTACAAAGGAACCGATGTCCGCGACTACACGCCATTTACAGTTGCATATTTGACAAAAACAACAGGAACCAACGCCAATATATATGCAGGTTTAAGTATCTGCAATTTAGGCACGAGTGATAGTGCGAGTGCCGCATCTAATCCGCCCATCATGCGTATGGTTCGTGGAAACGTGCGATTTTGGGCCACTGTGGAATATGAAGTATGCCAATGGCGAGGCACTTACAGTTCCGGCACTTTCGGACCAAAACTGGCCAGATATTATAAAAATTCTGACGCCGATAATATTTCCCACGAAGTCACCATTCCATCTATCGGGACTGACGGCGCCACATATGGAAGCATTGGCCCCGAACTTACGGTGCGAGTTAAAGTGTGTGATCCGACTTTGATTGGCGAAGAACGTTGCCAAGCTTTTCCATCCGACTCCACTACCAATTTGAAGCCCTATGGGTTATTTCAGGAATTCGGTTATGCCACTACAGGTACTGCCGCCCGGGCTGAATTTGGTGTCATTACCGGCAACTACAGTGAAAACTACACTGCGGGAGCACTTCGTAAGAACATGGGGGATTTCGCAGATGAAATCAACCCTAGCACCGGTGTGTTTTGCCACGCGGCTTCTTCTGGTTGCGTTACCAATTTAGCATCTCCCGACGGCCGGACGACCGGCCAAGGAGCCATCAAAGCGTTTGACGCTCTGTTGCTTAACGACCGTGTATCGCGCTCCTACGGAGCATCAGGTACACCCAATGGGGCGTATGGCACCAATACTGTGTCACAAGGCGTTCTATCGTCGTGGGGCAACCCCATCGGGGAGATGCTGGTGCAGGCGCTGCAATACTACGCCTACAACGGCACCACGCCAGCGTCAAGCAACCCCAGTTCCACCACAAAAGATACCAACTTGGGTCTGCCCATAAAAACTTGGAGCGACCCCTTATCTACGAGTAACTCCACACGAAACAATTTATACGGAAACTCTATTTGTCGCCCACTCAATACTCTGCTACTCGCCAGCAGCAGCTTGAGTTTTGACATGGAAGCCAACGCCGCATTTAATACCTTACCCAACAAAACAAATACACTTGCAGGATATACAGATGCTATTGGTGTGGCAGAGAATATCAACAACACTGACAGATCGGTCGGCTCAAATACACTGGACTACGGTACATCGTGCTCTGCAAAACGGGTAGGAAATTTATCCGACGTGACGGGTATTTGCCCCGAAACTCCGGCCATGGGCGGCACCTACCATGTGGCGGGCGCAGCCTTATATGGGAATACTTCCAAAATCCGCACCATTACCAGTCCACCCAGCGATTTAAAGTACGTCAAAAATGCGCTTAAGGTAAAGACCATGGCAGCATCACTGACTGGTGGTGCGCCGCGCATTGATGTAGTGGTGCCCGGCACAGGCACCGACGCCGTCACAAACCCTGCAAAATATGTTTATATCACTCCCGAAAGCATTCAATCTGGCGGCGGCATAAGCGCGCCACTAACCTTTGCTTCCATCAGTGCAAGCAATACCCATGGCGCATTTATTGTCACGTGGAACGATATCTTGATGGGGGGTGATTACGACATGGATGTGGTTGGATTTTTGCGTTACGACATCATTACCAACGCCACCACACCCGTCACTTACGACATTAAAATAACTACCGATATTCCAGGTGTATGTGGCGGCGGTGCAGCCACCCATGGTTTCAGTATTATTGGCGTAAAGAACACCTTGGGCAGCAATGCTAATGGCCGCTACCTGACACACCAGCATTTCAGTGGAAGCAAATTAAATGGAATGCCCGCCAACGATTACCTCTGCGGTGACGATACCTATCGCAACCTAGCCAGCCCACAGACCACGAAAAACGGCAATATCGTTCTGACCCAATGCCCTGCCGGCTCTGGCGTAGCCTGCCCGTTGAACACCACCTATAAAAATCTCGCCTTATCCAGCCCTGGATTCGCGGGCACTTACGCGGGAAACGTCTGCAATGTCACTGGTGACGGAAATACGGGCGACCCAGGCATTCCCACCGTTAATAACTACTGCAGCGTCAAAGATGCAGACTATCCCGTATCTTTGACCTTCCGTATGGAAGGCGCAGCGGATGCCTTGATCAAAGACCCCCTGTTGTATGCCGCCAAGTACGGGGCATTTGACTCTAGTACCAAGAACAATGACAACACCTATACCGATGTAGCTATGCCACCGTCGGTAGATTCTTGGGACAAAACCAATGTGGACGGCACCGCTGGTGCAGATGGCATGCCTGATGGCTACTTTTTGGCCCGCCGCCCGGACCTGCTCGAAGCGCAATTGCGCAAGGCACTGGACAGTTTGGCCAAAAATGCCAACGCGGCACCTGCGACCACCTCCGGGCAATTGACCGACGGCAGCTTTAAATATGTGGCCAAATTTGACTCCACCACAGTGACGGGCGATGTCGTGGCGTACATGCTGCAAACCAACGGAGCCTTCAGCACAACCCCCGCCTGGGACGCGGGAAGCAAGCTGAAAACACGCGCCAGCTCGGACTACGTGTCTCCAAATCTGCCGGGCAATTCACGCCAGATCATTACCAACTTTGGCAACACCAGCACTACCAACACCACGGCAGCAATGCGCTTTCGCTGGGCCGATCTTCCCACCGGTTACGTAACCCAAATGACATCCAGTGGCACCAATACGCTCAGCGCTACCAACGCAGAGCGTGTGCTGAACTACATGCGAGGTGACCAATCTCTGGAAGGTGCGTCTACGGGCCTGCGCGCCCGGGGCGATAACCTGTTGGGCCCTGTGGTCAATGCCACGCCCTGGGTACAAAGTCCACCCGCGGCTAATTTTCTGGAATACCAAAGCCCCGGTTACACCACATTCGCTAACCTGCAGAAGAACCTGGATCGCGAGAAACTGCTATGGGTGTCCGCCAATGACGGCATGCTGCATGCGTTTTGTGCGGAGGAAACAGGTGGCGTCTGCCCCGCAGGCTCGGGCGGCAAGGAAATTTTTGCCTACGTGCCAGGCATGTTGGCTAACCGCCTAAACGAAATACCCATGCAGCGCGGCACCACCGCTAGAACCCGCGTGCTCAATGCCAACTTCACCAGCAACACCCCTGAGGTGCAGCCCACCAGCACCGTGTGGGCCTACGTGGATGGCAACCCTTTTACCGCAGACGTCAAAACCAACATCGTGCCAGCGGTAGGTGTCACCGCTGAAACTGGCACCTGGAAGACTATGTTGTTTGGTAGCCTGGGCCGCGGAGGGCGCGGCGTGTATGGGCTGGATGTCACCGACACCAGCGTCCTGGTCGCTGGCGAAAGCAACCCAAGCAGCATTTTCCAGTGGCAATTTACCAGCGATGACGACCGCGACCTCGGATACCTGATCAACGACATCAGCATCAACGCCAACACCCGCCAAGCCATGCCAGTCGTGAAACTGAACAACGGTCAATTTGGCCTGCTTTTGGGCAACGGCTACCAATCGGCCGATGGAAAGGCTGCGCTGTTCATTTTGTTTGTAGATGGCCCCGTCAGCGGCACAGGTCTCTGGACGACCCGGTACGTCAAGTTGGTATCTGACAACACGGTCCGCACAGGCACCGACAAAAACGGGCTGATGGGCGTGACCTGGCTAGACCGCGACAACAACGGCACAGCCGACGTGGTGTATGCAGGTGATATCAAAGGTAACCTGTGGAAGTTCGATATCAGTAGTGAACTCATCACCGATTGGAAAGTGGCCTACAAAGGCACAGGGGGGGTCAACCGGCCACTTTTTACCGCGCAATACAGCGCCACATCGGGCAACACCACAACCGTGACCCCCCTGCCGATCGTGGCAGCGCCTGAATATGTGTACCCGGCCTTTGATGGTGTTGTCATCAACTTCGGAACCGGCAGCTCATTGGAGTCCACCGACTACCCCAACACATCGGTACCACAACGCTTCTTCGGTGTATGGGATCGCCCATCCTTTGCCTCCACCGCTCCCACCGGCACCGGCCCCATGGTCAAAGCCGATCTATCCACTATGGTGACCCGCTCCTATGCCCGCGACTCTGCGGGGCAAGTAACGGCAACTCCCAACACCACCACGAACGGAGTCTCCACCTACACCGCCATCGACTGGACCGCCAAAGACGGCTGGTATTTCAACTTCCCCGGTGCTTCGGCACCGCCTAGCACCCCCAACCTGTCCGAAATGCTGGTCGCCGACCCCGATGTGCAAGCGGGCTACCTGATGTTTCCCACCATCCGCAAGAAATCGGGTACGGCGAGTTGCTACGACACTCCCGATATCACCTACTACATCATTGACCCTATCGCAGGGATACCCACGCGCAAGGCCCAAGGCCTGACATCGGACGGCACTTTGGTCGCGGGCACTGCGGTGCTGAGCCAAAAGTGGGTTACGGTGAGCAACCGTTCCTCCTCCACCTTCCAGCCGACCACCTGCGTTCAAGGTGCGGCAGGCTGTACCAGTACGGACTGCACCAATGGCATTTGCAAAGTTGATGCCACCTGCCCGCCGGGCAGCAAAGCACTATCGGTGGTCAGTGGCGACGACAGCCGCGCCCTGTGTTACAACCCATTGGGCCGCGTGCAGTGGCGTGAAATCCCAGGACTAAGGACCGACAAATGAGGCAATTGAAGACCCAACGGGGCTTTACCCTGATCGAGCTGATGATCACCGTTGCGGTCATTGGGATATTGGTTGCGATTGCGCTGCCCAGCTACACAGAGCAAGCCGCACGTGGCCGCCGGGCTGATGCGCAAACCGCTCTGATGGGTGGGCAACAATGGATGGAGCGTTTCTATTCGGAAAATTTCCGCTACGACCAAAACAGCGGCGGCGTAGCTGTTACCGACAGCAGCCAATTTCCCGCCCGGGTGGCTTCGCTGCCCTCGGCCAAGTACTACGACATTGCCGTCGCCGTGGCGGCCTCCAGCCCTCGCACCGCCTACACCATTACGGCCACGCGCAAAACCGGCTCCAGCATGGCCGCAGACCGTTGCGGCAACATGACGGTAGACAACCTGGGTCGGCGCAGCATTGCCACAGGCACCTACGACACGGCCAAAGTCGGAGCCGACCTCAGCTCCGCCATTGCATACTGCTGGAGATAAAGGCTGGCACCGCAGCCCCTTTGCCAGCGCCAGGCCCTGCGCCGATGGGTGGGGGCCTGCTTGGGATCGGTGGCACTCCATTGGGTAGCCCTGGCTGTGTTGGCACCCTCCACACCTGAGAAGCACATCTCACCGCACCGCCAGCAGTCGCTGGTCCACGCCCGGCTGATCCCATCTGCGGATATCCACGTTACCGCCTCCGCAGCGGTTCCTGGCCCGGCACCAACAGCGTCCGCACCACCCGGAATACCGGCCAAGCCACTGCCGCCTCCGACCGCAATTGAGCCACCAAAGCCCCCCTCCACAGAAGACCCGCCCCCGCTACCTGCCAATCCATCCCCGCCAGGCTATCTGCCCATCGAGGCCGTGGACCAGCCCGCAACCCCTCTGGGCGACTGGGAAATCAACCCCGACGAACTGCCCCGGAACACGGCCTTGCGGGTCAATATCCAGCTCTGGATATCGGCACAAGGCACCATCGACCAATGGGACCTGCTGGATGCATCGCTGGCCGATAGCGGTTTGGTAGATGCCGCCTTGACCAACTTGCAGCGCACCCGCCTGCAACCTGCACTGCTCAACCACGTGGCAGTGCCCAGCGTGCGCAGATTGGAGCTCGTCATCAGCCGTGAATAATGCAGTCACCGTATACGTCCCCACTTTAGAAATGCCCCCGTGACCGAAACACCCCACCCAAGCTGGATGCGCCAAGCGCTGGACCAGGCCGCCCAAGCCCGCCTGCTCGCCCCCCCCAATCCGGCGGTGGGCTGCGTCATCGTCGATGCCCACGGCCAGATCCTGGGCCAAGGCCACACCCAGCGCGTGGGCGGCCCGCATGCCGAAGTCATGGCCCTGCGCGATGCCGCCGCCCAGGGCCGGAGCACCCAGGGGGCTACCGCCTACGTCACCCTGGAGCCCTGCTCCCACCAGGGCCGTACAGGCCCCTGCTGCGATGCCTTGGTGGCAGCCGGCATCCGCAAAGTGGTAGCGTCGCTCGCCGACCCCAACCCGCTGGTGGCAGGCAACGGCTTCGCCCGCCTGCGCGCGGCCGGGGTGGAGGTCGAAGTCGGCCCCGGTGCGGCCGAGGCGCGCGAACTCAACCTCGGCTTTTTCAGCCGCATGGTCCGCAAGACACCCTGGGTCCGCATGAAAATTGCCGCTTCGCTCGATGGCCGTACCGCCCTGGCCAATGGCGACAGCCAGTGGATCACGTCGCCCGCTGCCCGCGCCGACGGCCACACCTCCCGTGCCCGCGCATGCGCCATCCTGACCGGCATCGGCACCGTGCTAAAAGACCGGCCCACACTCGATGCCAGGCTGGCCAACACCCCCCGGCAACCCCATCTGGTCGTGGTGGACAGCCGACTCGAGACACCACCCAACGCTTCTATTTTTATAGCTGGTCGTGCTTTATTCATAAGCGCTAGCGGCCAAAATGATACTAAAAAACAGGCCCTGGAAGCTGCCGGAGCCACGGTGCTGTACCTGCCAGGCGCAGAGGGCCGGGTGGACCTGGCCGCCCTGCTGCAGGAACTGGCCCGGCGCGAAATCAACGAAGTGCATGTGGAAGCCGGCCGCACCCTCAATGGCGCGCTCATCCAGGCCGGGCTGGTAGACGAATTTTTGGTCTATCTGGCCCCCAAGCTGGTGGGGCCGGGCCTGGACATGGCCCAGCTGCTGCCGCTGGCCCAGCTGTCCAATGCCGTGCCGCTGCAGTTCACCGCGGTGGATCGGGTCGGCCCGGATATCCGCATTACCGCACGCATCCCTGGCCGCGACCAGTTCTGACCCAGCCACGCCCCCGAGGGGTGGCTGCGGGCAATTGCGGCGATAATGACCGGCTTTGTAGAGCGTTGCCCGCACACCCGCGCGGGCCACAAGCTCCACGCAGCGCGGACCCCGACGCTGCAGCTTTCAGAACTGCACCCTATGACATCGCCCTCCCCCCTCCAGCCGGTATCCATTTCCTCCGTCGAAGACATCGTGGCCGACATGCGTGCGGGCCGCATCGTGATCCTGGTCGATGAAGAAGACCGCGAAAACGAAGGCGACCTGGTCATCGCCGCCGACCACATCACGCCGGAGGCCATCAACTTCATGGCCCGCCACGCCCGTGGCCTGATCTGCCTGACCCTGTCGCGCGCACTCTGCGAGCGCCTGCAACTGCCGCCCATGGTGGCCCGCAACGGGGCCAAACACGCCACCGCGTTTACCGTCTCCATCGAAGCCGCCGAGGGTGTAACCACCGGCATCTCAGCCGCCGACCGTGCCCGCACCGTGCAAGCTGCCGTGGCCCCCAACGCCACCGCAGCCGACCTGGTGCAACCCGGCCACATCTTTCCATTGCAAGCCGTCGATGGCGGCGTGCTCATGCGCGCGGGCCATACCGAAGCCGGTTGCGACCTGTCGGTGATGGCCGGTTGCAGCGCCGCGTCGGTCATTTGCGAAGTGATGAACGACGACGGCACCATGGCCCGCCTGCCGGATCTGCAAATCTTTGCCGCCGTGCACGGCCTGAAGATCGGCACCATTGCCGACCTGATCGAATACCGCAGCCGCAACGAGTCGCTGATCGAGAAAATGGGCAGCCGCCAGATCGAAACCGCCTTTGGCAGCTTCACCGCCCACGCCTTCCGCGACAAACCCAGCCAGGGCGTGCACCTGGCGTTGGTCAAAGGCAGCTGGCAGCCCGACGACACCGTCCCCGCCCGCGTGCACGAGCCGCTGTCGGTGCTGGACGTGCTGGAAGTCAACCGCAGCCTGCACTCCTGGAGCCTGGATGCCAGCCTGCGCCACATTGCCGCCCAGGGCCAGGGCGTGGCCGTGCTGCTCAATTGCGGCGAAAGTGCCGCCGACCTGCTGGCCCAGTTTGACGGCACCGCCCGCCCGGCCCAGGCCCCCGAGCGCGGCCAAATGGACCTGCGCACCTACGGCATCGGCGCGCAAATCCTGTTGGCTTGCGGTGTGCACAAAATGCAGCTCATGGGCAGCCCGCGCCGCAGCCCCGGCCTGACCGGCTACGGGCTGGAGACCACTGGCTACCTGTCGCCCCCTCACAACACGACGCAGGCGCCGCCTGAGTCCTTCCACGTACACAAGGAATAAACATGCAGCACGCAGACCAAGGCGCACTATCCGCCGCTGACTCCCGCATGGACGGCAGCAAGCTGCGCATTGCCATCGTGCAGGCCCGCTTCAACGAAAGCATCACCAACGCCCTGGCCGATGCCTGCAAGGCCGAGCTGGCCGCACTAGGTGTGCAGGCCGACAACATCCAACACATACAAGTGCCCGGTGCCCTGGAGGTGCCGCTGGCCCTGCAAGCCCTGGCCGAAACCGAGCAGTTCGACGCGATGGTTGCTCTGGGCTGCATCATCCGCGGCGAAACCTACCACTTTGAGCTGGTCGCCAACGAATCCGGCAGCGCCGTGACCCGCATCGGGCTGGACTACCAAATCCCGATCGCCAACGCCATCATCACTACCGAAAACCTGGCGCAAGCCGTGGCCCGCCAAACCGACAAGGGCACAGACGCTGCCCGCGTCGCGGTGGAAATGGCCAATTTACTAGAGCAATTGGCATGACCAACCCCGATACCCCTTCCTCGTCCACACCCAAGCGCCCGCGCCAAACCCGCAGCGGCCTGACCGACACCGGTGTGCGCAAAGCCGCCGCCAAGTCCGACCGCAGCCGCGCCCGCGAATTTGCCCTGCAAGCGCTCTACCAGCACCTGGTGGGCCGCAACGATGCCGAAGCCATCGACCACTTCACCCGCGACCTGGCCGGTTTCCACAAGGCCGACTCGGTGCACTACGACGCCCTGCTGCACGGCTGCATCGAGCAATCGGCCGAACTGGACGCGCTGATCATCCCCCTGCTGGACCGCAAGCTGGACGAAATCTCGCCGGTCGAGCGCTCGGTGATGTGGATCGGCGTGTACGAGATGCGCAACTGCCTGGACGTGCCGTGGCGCGTGGTATTGAACGAATGCATCGAACTGGCCAAGGAATTTGGCGGTACCGACGGCCACAAATATGTCAACGGCATCTTGAACGGCCTGGCCCCCAGCCTGCGCGCCGCCGAAGTGCAAGCCGACAAGGCGGGTAAAACCAACACAGCCCCGGCCAACAACGCAACCGAATAAGGCCCCACCGCATGCGGATATCCCGGCGCGCCCAGGCCATCGAGCCGTTTTACGTGATGGAAGTGGCCAAGGCCGCGTCCGAGCTGGCCCAGAAGGTCGCCCACACCGACCGGCCCATGGTGTTCTTGAACATCGGCGAGCCCGACTTCACCGCCACGGCGCAGGTGCAGGCCGCCGCAGTCCAGGCCATCCACAACGGCACCACCCAGTACACCCAGGCCACCGGCCTGCTGGCCCTGCGCGAACGCATCAGCGCCTGGTACGCCAGCCGCTTTGGTGTGGATGTGCCCGCCAGCCGCATCGTGGTCACCGCTGGGGCATCGGCTGCACTGCAACTCGCCTGCCTGGCGCTGATCGACGCGGGCGACGAAATCTTGATGCCCGACCCCAGCTACCCCTGCAACCGGCATTTCGTATCGGCTGCCGATGGCAAGGCTGTGCTACTGCCCACTACCGCTGCCGACCGCTACCAGCTCAACGCAGACATGGTGGCCACCGCCTGGACCGACAAGACCCGTGGCGTGCTGCTGGCGTCCCCCTCCAACCCCACCGGCACCTCCATCGACCCGGCGGAATTGCGCCGTATCCACAGCGTGGTGCAGGCCCGCGGCGGCATCACGCTGGTGGACGAGATCTACCTGGGCTTGAGCCACGACGACCGCTTTGGCCAGACCGCGCTGGCCATTGACGACCAGATCATCAGCATCAACAGCTTCAGCAAATACTTCCACATGACCGGCTGGCGACTCGGCTGGCTGGTGGTGCCCGAGGCGCTGGTGCCGGTGGTGGAACGCATTGCGCAAAACCTGTTCATCTGCCCCAGCACCATCGCCCAGCATGCGGCGCTGGCCTGCTTTGAAGAGGCCAGCATCGCCGAATTTGAACGCCGCCGTGCCGAGTTCAAAGCCCGGCGCGACTACTTCATTCCGGCCCTGAACGCGCTTGGGTTTATCGTGCCTGCAATGCCAGATGGTGCTTTCTACGCCTGGGCAGACTGCTCTTTAATTTGTAGCAAACTGGGTATCAAGGACAGCTGGGACCTGGCCTATGAAATCCTGCACCGCGCCCACGTCGCCGTGACCCCAGGGCGCGATTTCGGCACCGCCGAAACCCACAAATTTCTGCGCTTTTCCACCGCCAGCTCGATGGACAACCTGCACACCGCCATCGCCCGCCTGCGCGACATGCTCAACGTTCACCCCCATGCTTAACACCACCTTCACCCACCCCATCCGCGTCTACTGGGAAGACACCGACGCCGGTGGCATCGTCTTCTACGCCAACTACCTGAAGTTCTTTGAACGCGCCCGCACCGAATGGCTGCGCTCGCTGGACATCCACCAAAGCAGCTTGAAGGAAACCAGCGGCGGCATGTTTGTGGTGGCCGAAACCACGGTGAAATACCTGCGCTCGGCCCGGCTGGACGACCAACTGATGGTTACCGCCCGGTTGGAACAAATCGGCCGATCCACACTCACAATCACACAACAAGCCATCCTGGATGGCACCGTGCTGTGCGAAGGCAGCATCCGCCTGTGCTGGGTACGCTACGACACCCTCAAATCCGACCGCATTCCGGCCCCTCTTTTAGAAGTTTTGCAATGACCCAAGACCTGTCGATCTGGACCATGGTGCTGAATGCCAGCATCGTGGTGCAACTGGTGATGCTGCTGCTGGTGGTGGTCTCCATCTCCAGCTGGGCGGCGATTTTTCGCAAACTGTTTGCGTTGCGCAAGGTCCAGGCCCACAACGAAAGCTTTGAGCGCGATTTCTGGTCGGGAACCAGCCTGAACGACCTGTTCAATACCGCCGCCCGCAATGCCCAAAACGGCCAGGATACCGGCCCGATGGAGCGCATTTTTGCCAGCGGCATGCGCGAATACCAAAAACTGCGCGAGCGCCGCATTGCCGACCCCGGCACCCTCATGGACGGCGCCCGCCGGGCCATGCGCGCCAGCTACCAGCGCGAGATGGACGTGATCGAGTCCAGCCTATCCTTCCTGGCCTCCGTCGGCTCGGTATCGCCGTATGTGGGCCTGTTCGGCACGGTCTGGGGCATCATGCACGCCTTCACCGGGCTGGCCAGCATGCAGCAAGTGACCCTGGCCACCGTGGCCCCCGGCATTGCCGAGGCGCTGGTGGCCACCGCCATTGGCCTGTTCTCGGCCATCCCCGCCGTGGTCGCCTACAACCGCTTTGCCCGCGAAATCGACCGCACCGCCATCCGCCTCGAGACCTTCATGGAGGAGTTCTCCAACATCTTGCAGCGCAACGTGGCGGCCCAGTCGCCTGCGGTGCCCGCGGGGAAGTAAGCCATGGCCAGTATGGTGTCACGGGGGCGCGGACGGCGCACCATCAACGAGATCAACATGGTGCCCTTCATCGACGTGATGCTGGTGCTGCTGATCATCTTCATGGTCACCGCGCCCATGATCACCCCCAGCGTGGTCAACCTGCCCAGCGTGGGCAAGGCCAGCAAACAGCCCGACCGGGTGATCCAGATCGTCATCGCCAAGGACGAGTCACTGGAGCTCACCCAAAAAAGCAAAACCACCAAGCTCGGCAAAAGTGATGTCGCCAGCGCCGTAAAAACCGCGCAAGACGGCGATGCCAGCGTGCCCGTGGTCATCAGTGCCGACCGCAATGTCAAATACGAGTCGGTGGTGAAGGTCATGGACACCTTGCAGCGCGCAGGCATACAGCGCGTGGGCCTGTCGGTCCAGCTCGGCAAGTAAGCCACCCGAGCCCTCCGCACACAACCCTATGCACGCCGCCCAGGACACGCTCAACCTCACGCCCCCCCAGCCCCCTGGCATGGTGCGGGCGCTGGGCCTGGCCCTGCTGGCCCACGCGCTGCTGCTGGTGGCCCTGGTGATCAACGTGCAGTGGAAGCAGACAGAGAGTGCCTCCGTGGAAGCCGAACTCTGGTCCTCCTCGGTGCAAATGGCGGCCCCAAAAGCGGTGGATGTGCCGCCGCCCCCACCCGTAGAAACGCCGCGCCCCACACCTCCGCCCCCACCCGTGGCCAAGGTCCAGCCCCCTCCTCCCGCCCCCGATGTGAAAGATGCCGACATCGCCCTGGAGCGCGCCAAAAAGAAGCGCGAGGCCGAAAAGCTGGAACAGGCCCAGCAAGACAAGGCCGATAAAGCCGAAAAGGCCAAGCGCGAGAAGCTCGAAAAGGACAAGGCCCTCAAGGCCCAAAAAGCCGAGGAAAAGGCGGCAGAAGCTGCCGAGAAAAAGGCCGCCGAAGACAAGCGTCTGAAAGACAAAAAGGCCGCCCAGGAAAAGCAGGACAAGCAGGACGCGCTGGACAAAAAAGCCAAGGCCACCCAGGACGCGAAAGATGCGGCCAAAGCCGCCGCCGAAAAAGCCAGCGCCCAGGCCGATGCCAAGGCCCTGGCCGCCCAACGCGCCGACAACCTGAAGCGCATCGCCGGCATGGCCGGGGCCACGGGTGGGGCCAATGCCACCGGCAGCGCGCTGCAGTCCTCTGCGCCCTCGGCGGGCTACGGCGGCAAGGTGGTGGCCAAGGTCAAGCCCAACATCGTATTTCCCGACGATTTCGAGGGCAACCCGAAAGCCGAAGTAGAAATTCGGCTATCCCCCGACGGCACCATCCTGAGCAGCAAACTGGCCAAACCCAGTGGCAACAAGGCTTGGGACGATGCCGTGCTCAAGGCCATCGACAAAACCCAAACCATGCCCCGCGACACCGATGGCCGGGTGCCTTCGTCCATGATCATCGGCTTCAAGCCCCGCGATTTTTAACCCCAGGAAAACCATGGACTACGTTGTTTCGCCCCCTGCTGTTGTCTCCATCCCCGTCGTCGGCCAGGCGGCCCGCTTCCCCGTACACCGCATCTACTGCGTGGGCCGCAACTACGCCGAACACGCCAAGGAAATGGGCTTCACCGGGCGCGAGCCACCGTTCTTTTTCATGAAGCCCGCCGATGCCGTGGTGGCCGTCGAAGCGGGCCAGACCGGCTCCGTGGCCTACCCCACACTGACTGGCAACCTGCACCACGAGATCGAGCTGGTGGTGGCGATTGGCAAGGGCGGCAGGAACATCACGGCGGCCGAGGCGCACCAGCACATCTACGGCTACGCCGTGGGCCTGGACATGACCCGGCGCGACCTGCAAAACGAGATGAAAAAGCAAGGCCGCCCCTGGTGTATCGGCAAGGCGTTTGAGCAGTCGGCCCCGATTGGCCCCATCAGCCCGGTGGGACAGGCTGGCGACGTGGAGCATGCCGAGATTGCCCTGCAGGTCAACGGCCAGGAGCGCCAGCGTAGCAACGTGGCCCAGCTGATCTGGAGCATCGCCGAGACCATCGAACACCTGTCTGCCGCCTGGGAGCTGCAGGCCGGTGACCTGATTTACTCGGGTACGCCCGAAGGCGTCGGGGCCGTGGTACGTGGCGACACGCTGGTCGGCAGCGTGGCCGGACTGGAGCCCTTGACCGTACGCATCGTTTAGGCATCGACATGCACCGCAGCCCCATCAAATTCTGCAAAGACTGCGGCGCAGCCGTGGTGTACCGCCTGCCCGACGACGGCGACACCAAGCTGCGGGCAGTCTGCCCCGCCTGCCACGCCGTGCATTACGAGAACCCGATCAATGTGGTCGGCACCGTGCCGCACTGGGGCGACAAAGTCCTGCTGTGCAAGCGCAACATCGAGCCGCGCTTCGGCAAATGGACCCTGCCTGCAGGCTTCATGGAGCTGGGCGAAAGCACCGCCGAAGGCGCCGCCCGCGAAACCGTGGAAGAAGCCGGTGCGCAGTTTGAAATGCAGGAGCTGTTCAGCGTGATGAGCGTCATCCACGTCGGGCAGGTGCACCTGTACTACCGCGCCGAGCTGCTCAGCGATGTGTTCGACCCTGGTTTTGAGACCATCGAAGCCCGGCTGTTCACCGAGGCCGAAATTCCCTGGGACGAAATTGCCTTCCGCACGGTATCGCAGACCCTGAAGCACTATTTTGCCGACCGCAAGACAGGCCAGTTTGGTTTGCACCACGAGAGCCTGGTGTAAGCGGCCCAAGAATACGCTATTATTTTAATAGCTTCTCACGCCTATCCAGCAAGCGCAAACGGCCAAATTAACAATATATATGCCCGTTGGCGGCCTGCGCTGCCTCAGGGCAGGGCCGTCATCTCGACCTCGACCCGCTCGTCCCCTGTGCCGACCACCACCGTGCTGGGCAGTGCCCCGACAGGCATGGCTTTGGCCATCAGCACCAGGCTCTGAGGATCCCACTGCAGCCAATCCGGCAGCGCCTGGCCATCAGGCCGCGTAGCCACGGTCGTTGCGTTGCGTGCACGCAGCGCCACGCTGGTTTGCAGCGGCAATGCGGCCTCGAACCTGCCGCTACGCAGCACCTGCTCGCTGACCTGCACCATCACCTGGCCCGCCAGCGTCGGCGAGACGTTGCGCATAGGCGTCACTATCACAAAGCCATTCTGTCGGTCCCCGCGCCCGCATTCCTGCGCGTTCTGGGATGTCCCTATGCAGCCCGACACCACCGCACGGCTTGGGAGCGCTGCTTCCACACCCGTCTGTGCGCTGTCCGATGCACTGTCGGATGCACGGCTGGTACGCACAGCCGGACTTGCCGCCACGGGGATGCGGGTCTGGGGCACCAGCACCTCGCTGGTCAGCGCAGGGGACGGGGTCAAGGCGGGCAGTGGTGTCACGGGAACCACAGGCGTGCTTGGATTGATTGGCGTGACGGGCGTAACCGGCGTGACCGGTACCGGACGGATCGTACTGGTCGTATTGTTAGCATAGGAAACCCGGTAGTTGTTGCCACCGTTGCCATCGTTGACGACCACACCCACCGTGGTTACGGTTTTGCTGCCCAGCCCGACACCAGGGTCTGTAAACGCAAAGCTGCCACCGCTGAGGCTGTCGCCGCCAAACAGCGTGCCATTGGCAATCAAGGCGGTACCGGCAGCGGACGTGGTGCCGTCGTAAGCTTTGACCACATTGGCGGTAGCCACCGTGATGGCGGCAGGATTGATAGTGCTGGTGGTGTTGTTGGCGTAAGCCACCGCGTAATTGCCGCCGCCGTTGCCGTCGGACAGGGTCACGCCCGAGGCCGTCACCACCTTGTTGCCGATGCCCACGTTCTTGTCGGTAAAGGCAAAGCTGCCACCACTGAGGCTATCGCTGCCAAACAGCGTGCCACGGGTCACCATGGCCGACCCGGCAGCGGACGTCGTGCCGTCGTAGGTTTTGACCACGTTGGCGGTGGAGACGGTGAGGCTGGCGGGCGTGATGCTGCCGTCGCTGCCACCCAGGCTGTTGCCGCCCGCCAGATAGTAGTTGCCCACGTCGGCGCCGGTCAGCGCGATATTGGCAAAAGCGTAGTGTTGGTTGTTGCCCACGTTCTTTTGTGCAAAGGTACCGGTGCCGTTCACCAACAAGGAATCACCGGCCTCCTGCCCGATCAGGCCCAGGTTGACACCGGCCAGGCTGGCCGTGCCGTCGTAGGTCTTGGTCACCGTGGGCAGGCTGGCGCTGACGGCCTTTTGCGCCACAGCCAAATTGCCCACAAAGACGGGGTTACCCACAAAGTTGGCCCCGACCACCCCGGGGTTGGTATCGGTCAGTGCATAGTTGCCCACCGCGGTCTTGCCTGCGCTGCTGGTGACAGCACCCTGGGGGCTCAGGGTGAACTGGATACCGCCATTGGAGCCGTCTGAGTAGGAAAAGCTATTGCCCGTGCCGCTGCCGGCCAGGTTGTAGATAGTGGAATTGTTGCTGTCCAGGTACTGCACGCTGGTGACCGCCAAGGTTGGCGTACCGCCGTACACACTGCCGGTGTTGGCCACGCGCACCAGCAGTTGGTTGGCGGGCAAGATGGTGTAGAGGCCGTTGGCGTAGCCGATGGTGTAGTTGCTGGAAGCCAGACCGCTGGGTACCAGGGCACCGGCATAGCTGCCTGCGGCGACGTCGGTGACGGCATTCGGTCGGTTGATGGCCAGGGTGCCACCGAGTACGCTACTGGTCTCGCCCCCCACCAACCCGCTGTAGCTGGCACCAAAGTAGCCCGGCGTGTCGGCTTGGGTCACGAACCGGGCATCGGCATGGGCCGTGACCAGCAAAGGAGCGGGCGTGATGCTGGCCGTGACCCCGACGGGCTGCAGCAACGCGTAATTGGCCGCATCGGCGCCGCTGAGGGTGTAGCCCGAGACCGCTACTGTTTTGCCCGTGCCCGCATTTTTATCGGTAAAGCTGCCCACACCGGTGCCACCGAGCGAGACGGCATCGCTGCCCAAAGCAGCCACTGCCGCCGTGCCCGTGAGGGTGGCCGCGGTGCTTGCGTCGTAGACCTTGTTGGCCGCAGCGATGCCTGTCACGGCCAGGTTGGCTTGGGTGATATCGGCCGTGATACCGGTGGGCTGCACCAGTGCGTAGTTCGCAGCGTCTGCACCGCCAAGCATATAGCCCGTCACCGCCACGGCCTTGCCGGTGCCAACATGCCGGTCGGCAAAGCTTCCTGTGGCGGCGCCTGCAACAGTCACCACATCACTGCCCAGTACCGCCACGGTGGCCGATCCGGTCAAGACCGCATTTGTCGTCGCGTCGTACACCTTGCTGGCCGCGCCAACGCCGGTGACCGCCACGCTGGCAGGGGTGATGTTGGCCGTCACACCCGTGGGCTGCACCACGGTGTAGTTCGCGGCGTCCGTACCGCTGAGGGTGTAGCCGCTGACGCTGACGGTTTTACCGGTACCCACATTTTTGTTGGCAAAGCTGCCGGTTCCCGTGCCCAGCACCGACACCGTGTCGCTACCCAGCGCGGTCACCGCCGCCACGCCCGCCAGGGTCGCGGCCGTGGTGGCATCGTAGACCGTGTTGGCGGCCCCCACACCGGTCACCGCCAGATTGGCTTGCGTGATATTCGCCGCCACACCCGTGGGTTGCACCACCGCGTAGTTGGCGGCATCCGCGCCACTGAGGCTGTAGCCAGACACCGCCACGGTCTTGCCAGCACCCACATTCTTGTCGGCAAAACTGCCAACACCCGCACCTACCACTGCGACAACATCGCTGCCCAGCGCCGACACGACCGCAGCGCCCGTCAAGGTGGCTGCCGTGGCCGCGTCGTACACCTTGTTGGCGGCTCCAACACCGGTGACGGCAAGCGGGGCCTGGGTGATGTTGGCCGTCACACCCACGGGCTGCACCACCGCATAGTTGGCAGCATCTGCGCCACCCAGGGCGTAGCCGTTGACGTTCACCACCTTGCCCGTACCCACGCTCTTGTTGACGAAGCTGCCGATACCGGTACCCACCACGGTCACCACGTCGCTGCCCTGGGCGGCGACTACGGCGGTGCCTGTCAGGGTGGCGGTCGTGGTCGTATCGTAGACCTTGCTGTTGGCCCCCAAGCCCGCCACGTTAAGGCTGGCTGGGGTGATGTTGGCCGTGACACCTGTAGGCTGCACCATGGCGTAGTTGCCCGCGTCGGCACCACCAAGGGTGAAGCCGTTGACGGTCACGGTCTTGCCGATTCCGACGTTCTTGTCCGCAAAACTTCCTGTGCCAGAGCCACCGACCGCCACCACATCACTGCCCAGTGCCGCAACCGTGGCCGTCCCTGTCAAGCTGGCACCCGTCGTCGTGTCGTACACCTTGTTGGCCGCACCCACTCCGGTAACCACCAGGTTCGCTTGCGTGATGTTGGCCGCCACACCCGTGGGCTGCATGACGGCGTAGTTGGCCGCATCCGCCCCGCTGAGGGTATAGCCGGTGACGGCCACCGCCTTGCCGGTACCGACGTTCTTGTCCGCAAAGTTGCCCACGCCCGTGCCGCCTACCGCCACAACATCAGTGCCCAGGGCCGTGGTACTTGCGGTACCGGTCAAGGTGGCGCTGGTGGTTGCGTCGTAGACTTTGCTGACAGCACCCACGCCCGTGACCAACAGAGGGGCTGGGGTGATGCTGGCCGCCAGACCAGTGGGCTGCACCAAGGCGTAATTGGCGGCATCGGTGCCACCCAAGGTGTAGCCGCTGGCCGTGACGGCCTTGCCCGTGCCCACCTGCTTGTCGGCAAAGCTACCCGAGCCTGTGCCGCCGAGCGTCACGGCGTCACTGCCCAGGGCGGACACCACCGCGGTACCGGTCAAGGCCGCGCCGGTGGTGGCGTCGTAGACCTTGTTGGCGGCCGCCACACCTGTGACATGCAAGTTGGCGGCGGTGATATTGGCCGTGATGCCGGTGGGCTGCACCACGGTGTAGTTGGCCGCGTCGGCACCGCTGAGGGTGTAGCCACTGACTGTTACCGCCTTGCCCGTGCCGACGTTCTTGTCGGCGAAGCTACCCACGCCACCGCCGACCGCCACCACGTCACCGGCCTGCGCAGTGACGACTGCTGTGCCGCTCAAGGTGGCGGTAGTGGTTGCGTCGTAGACTTTGTTGGCCGCCGCCACGCCGGTCACCCCGAGAGTGGCTTGGGTGATATTGGCGGTGACTCCGGCCGGTTGCACCACCGTGTAATTGGCCGCATCCGCCCCGCTGAGGGTGTAGCCACTGATGGCCACCGCCTTGCCGGTGCCCACGTTCTTGTTGGCAAAGTTGCCGGCTCCAATGCCGCCCACGGTAACAACATCACCGCCCAGGGCGGTCACTGCCGCCGTCCCAGTCAGGGATGCCGTCGTCGTGGCATCGTAAACCTTGTTGGCGGCCCCCACACCGGTCACCGCCAGGTTGGCTTGCGTGATATTGGCGGCCAACCCTGTGGGCTGCACGACGGCGTAATTGGCAGCATCGGCCCCGCCGAGCGTATAGCCGCTGACGGTGACGGCCTTAGCCGTGCCCACGTTCTTGCTGGCGAAACTGCCAGCCCCAGTACCCCCCACGGTGACCACGTCGCTGCCAAGCGCCGCCACCGCCGCCGTCCCGGTCAACGTCGCGGTGGTGGTCGTGTCATAGACCTTGTTGGCCGCTCCCACCCCGCCCACCACCAGGCTGGCCTGGGTGATATTGGCGGTTACGCTGGCGGGCTGCACCACGGTGTAGTTGGCGGCATCGGTACCGCTGAGGGTGTATCCGCTCACCGTGACAGTTTTGCCAGTACCCACATTCTTGTTGGTAAAGCTGCCGACCGCCGTACCGCCCAGGGTCACCGAGTCGCCGCCCAAGGGGGCGATGCTGGCGCTTCCATTCAGTGTGGCACCCGTGCCGGCATCGTAGGTTTTGTTGTTTGCGCCCACGCCGCTGACGGCCAAACCCGCAGGGGTGATGGTGCTGGTGGTGTTATTGGCATAGGCCACAGCGTAGTTGCCACCGCCATTGCCATCGTTCACCGTCACCCCCGAGGTGGTTACGGTTTTGTTGCCTGTACCCGCATTTTTATTGGAAAAAGCAAAGCTGCCGCCGCTGAGCGTATCGGTGCCAAACAGGGTGCCGCTGGTCACCACTGCCGTACCACTGGCGCTGGTGGTGGTGTCATAGGTTTTGCTGACATTGCTGGTGGCCACCGTCAGGCTGGCCTGGGTGATGTTGGCCGTGGCCGTGCCACCAGCCAAGGTGTAGTTGCTGGCCAACCCGGTGCCGTTGCCAAGCGCCAGGCTGCCCAGCGTGACGGTTTGACCTGAGCCCACGTTTTTGCTGGCCACGGTACCGGTGCCGCCCAGGGTGAGCGTCTGGCCACCCACCAGAGAACCCAAGGTGAAGATACTTGCGGCCACATTGGCCGTGCCATCAAAGCTGCGGCTACCGCTCAGGCTGACGGCGTAGGGGTTGACCGTGAGGCTGCCGCTGGTATAGCTGATCGCATAGCCCTGGCCACTGCTGAATCCGCTGGCGCTGATGGCATAGGGGCTACCCGCCACATTGAGCGCGCCCTGGCTGCTGCCGCCATACACGATGCTTCCACTAAGGCTGTCGCCATTGACCAAAGCGCTGGTGGCGTAACCATTGCCGCCGCTGTAGGCATTGCCATCGTAGGTTTTGCTGGCGTTGTTGACGGTGACCGTGATGCTGGGTGCTTCGCGGTAGACGGCGTAGCTGCCGCTGCCCAAGCCGGTGCTGTAGTTGGTGGTGGCCTCGTCGCTGTTGTAGCGAAAGCGCCCGGAGCCGGAGCCGATGAACGCCGTAAGCCCCGTGCTGCCGCTGACCGAGCCGGTCATCAGCGTGGCGCGCCCGCCGCTGCCGGTGGTGATGCCGGGGCTGCCGCTGAGGACGATGTTGCCGCCGGTGCTGGTGCCAGCGTTGCTGCTGACACCGGCATTGAGCAGCACCGCCGCGCTGCCGGTGTCGGTGCTGGCCACAGTTTGCGCCACAGTCAGGTCCCCGCTGGCAGTGCCAATGGAGACCGGTCCGCTGGCGCTGATACCGCTGATGCCGTTGACCGTGCCGATTTGCAGTTCGCTATTATTTTTGTAGCTTGTTGTGCCCGTCCCACCGGCGGCAAGGGCACTTACGACGTTAGAGCTGGCAGTGGCCAACGCGTAGTTTCCAGAGCCATTGAGCAGCAGGTTCGTCGCGGTGAGGTTACCGGCCACCGTTTGGCCCACGGTGCCCGCCGCCGTCAGGGTCAGGGTGCTGCTGGTGACGGGGGCGTTGATGGCGATGGTGGCGCCGGTTTTGAGGGTCAGATCGGTGGCCAAACTGGGCGCGATGGCGCTGGAGACCGTGATGGCCCCGGCGGCAGTGGCATCGTTGCGGCCCACCACCAGGGTACCTGCGGTGATGCGGTTGAGCTCGGCGCTACCCAAGCCCAGCGTCAGCGGGCTGCCCGAAAGCACGTCCGCGCCGCCCAGGTCGATCTTGGTGCCGACCGTGCGGTTTTGCAGCGTCACGGTTCCCGTGCCCGCAGAAATAGACCCGGTGGCATCGCCGGTATAGCTATCGGTGGAGAGAAAGACGGCATTGTTGCCGCCGCTCTGGACCGCACCGCTGCTGAGTATGGCAATGCCCGCATTGGTGGTACCGCCAGTGGAGCCCGTGAGGGTGACGGTGCCATTGTTGCTGCCAATGGCACTGGAACTGTCGGTGACCAAAATCCCCTGGTTGTTGGAGCCCGATGCGCCGGAGCCCGTACCGGTGACCGTGGTGGAGCCGGTGCCACCCGCGGATATTCTGCCGCCGGTGCGCACCAGCACGCCCTCGCCGTCGGTACTCGTGCCGGTTCCCCGGCCCTGTCCGGTAACCGATACATTGCCACCGGCCGAGGTAATCGTCGCGGCCGAATCCAGCAGCGTCCCGCGGTTGAAGTTGGTCGCCATGTTTGCGCTGGTCCCCTGCACCGTCACGCTGCCGGTGCCCCCGCTGGTGACGGTGGCCCCACCGGCCATGCTGACACCGTAATGGCTGTTGCCGCTGCCGCTGCCCGCACCGGTACCGCTAACCGTAACGCTGCCGCCACTGCTGGTCACCAGGGTGTTGGCATCAAAAATGCCGACACCGATGCCGTAGTTGCCGCCCCCCGACCCCCCTGTACCTTGCACCGTGACCGTGCCACTCCCCCCTGCGGACAGGGTGGCAGCGGTGCCCACATAAACCCCTTCTTCGAAGTCCCCGGGGCCGCTGCCTCCGGTGCCCGTCACGCCCACATTGCCGCCGCTGCTGCCTACCGTGGTGCCGGTGCCCATTAATTGCACCCCGTAGTCATTCCCACCGATGGACGTGCCTCCGGTGCCCGTAATGGTGAGGCTTCCGGTGCCACCCGACTGCACGGTGCTCCCGTTGCCGACAAATACGCCCTTGTTGGACTGCCCCCCAGAGGCTGCACCGCCCGTGCCGGTGATGGTCGTAGCCGCAGCGCCCGTGACGCTGCTGCTGGAGATACTGACCCCTATGTTGAACGAACTGGCATTGGCGTTGTTGCCCGTGCCAGCACCGCCGGTACCGGTGATGGTCGTCGTGCCCGTCCCGCTGGTAGTGATGGCGCTCGACGCGTTGACGAACACGCCGTACTGGTTGTCGCTGGAGCCGCCATAGCCCTTGCCGCTGATCGCGATATTGCCACCACCGGCACTGAGCGTGGCACCGCTCAGATCCACGCCACTGATGTTGGTGCTGCTGCCTATCGCATTTGCGGCACCGGTGCCTGCGGCGCCGCCGCCCAGCGTGATGTTGCCGCCGTTGCTGGTAATGCCGGAGCCCGTGTTGAGCACAATGGCGCCTGCACCGCTGCCGTCACTGTCGGCATTGAACAGTACCGCCCCGCTTTGGGTGGTCACCGACTGGCTGGCCGCCAGCGTGATGTCCCCCGAGGCAAGTACCCGCACCGCCGCGCCCGCGGCGGTGGCGGCCAGGCTGGCATTGAGCGCCACGTTGCCGCCATAAATGTTGATCGGCCCGTTGATGCTTTGGTTGCTGCCCACGGTGATATTGGCCGCGTTGCCTGTTTTGCCCAAGGTCAGCCCGGTCAGGGTGGAGGCCACGGTCAGGTTACTCAGCGGATAGGCCAGGGCGCTGCTGAAGCTGGCGCTGTAGGGCTGCACCGTCAGCGTGCCCGTGGTGTCGACCGTGGTTGCCGCGCCGAGGTTGACCACATCGCCGGTCAAGCTGATGTTGCTGGTACTGCTGGTCACGCCCGTGGTTGATTTGCCCAGCTTGGCACCGGTAACAACATTGATGCCCTTGGTGCCACCGTCCACGGTGATCGCACCCGCCGAGGCCAGCACATTGCTGTTTTGCAGCCATACGCCGTAGCCCGATCCGGTTCCCGTGCCGGTGAGCGCAATGCCGCCGCCGCCGGTGGCGAGCACGTCTTCCACCGCGTCGTTGTTCAACACCAGGCCGTGCGTGCTGGCTGCGGTGGTGATGCCCGTCAGTGCAATCGCCGTGCCGCTGGCTTTGGCCGAAGTCAGGCTGAGTCCGGTGCTGGTTCCGGCCACACTGTTGCTGAACTCCATGCCGTAGGAGCCGGCACTTTCGCCCACCATGGTGATGGCGCCTTGGCCACTGTTGACCGTCAACAGGCCGGCACTTTGAACACCGCGGTTTCCCGTTGTGGTCACGCTGGTCTTGCCTTTGAAGAGCACGTCGCCGCCGCCGGAATAGACCGCCGTGTTGCTGGCACCCGTAGTGCCAATAGCCAAGCCATGGCCGGTGGCACTGAAGGCGTAGCCATCGGGCAGGCCGTCCGCGTTGCTGTCCGCCCCGCCCGCCAGCGTGATCTTGCCGCCGCCGGTAGCCTGGCTGGTGGATGCGCCATTGAGCGACGTGTTGAAGGTGTTGCTGTTACCCAGCGCCATGCTGCCCACGCCGCTGCTGTCGCTGTCGCTCCACAGCGTGAGGTTGCCATTACTGGTTTTCAGGCTGGTGTTGGCCGCCGTGCTGATGTTGCCACTGGCCTTGACCAGCATGGCGGCACCGGCCAAGGTGCTGGTCAGGTTGGCGTTCAGCGCCACGTCTCCCCCATAGATACTGATCGGCCCGGCTGCGGTCTGCGCGGCGCTGACCGTCACCGCCTGGACGTTATTGGCATTTCCCAGCGCCAGGCTGCTGTGGGCGCTGCCCAAGTCCCAGGTAGAGTCCAGCGTGAATGCACGGTTGAAGCCTGCCGCGCTGGTTTTGGGCTCTATCGCCATGGCACCCGTGCCCCTGGCTTGCAGATAGCCACTGGCGAATCCGTCTACGCCGATCTGCCGACCCTGGATGGCCAGATTACCCGTATATGTGCCCGACTCGTCCTGGCCCAGATACACCTTGCCAAAATTGCTGCCATTGAAGCGCACCGCCTGGTTGAGCGTGCTGGCGTTGGTGTTGGCGGGGTTGTCGCCCGCAATGGTGATGTTGCCCGAAGAGGACACCACCTTGACCTTGGCCCAGTTGGCGTCGGTGGCGGAGCTGTTGTTGGCCATCAGCAAGACACCCGCGCTGTCGGCCTTGTTGGTCGTGTTGACCGTGCCGGTGAGCGTGATGTTGCCGCTATTGGTGGCGATGCGCGTGGTCTGGTTGCTGCTGTCCGCCAAAAGCACGATGGCGCTCTTGGTGGCCGACTGGCCGTTGTCGGCGTCTGCCGTGCCCAGCAGGGTGATGTTGCCGGTACCCGTGGCCGACACGCTGGTGTTGATCAGCTTTACCCCTTCGGCCTCGGTGCCCAAGCCGTTCTGGCTGCCGGTGATGTCGATGTTGCCGTGGGTGCTGGCCAGGGTACCGCCGTCGATGATGACACCGCCGTTGTTGACAGGCACAGAACCGCCCCGCAGAGAGCTTTGTCCGTCCAGCGACAAGCTGCCCGTGCCGGTGCTGATGGCACTGTCTCGGATGTAGATGCCGACCCGATCGTCGGTTCCACTCACGCGGTCATTGATGCCTTTGAAAAGCAGGTTGCCGCCGCCCGTGTTGATGGTGGTGGAGCGCAACTCCACGCCACTCCAGGAGGCGGTCAGCGTATTGGAGTTGGCGTAACCGTCGCCCACCGTCAGGCCGTTCCAGGTGGTTGAGCCACTGCCGCCACCCACCCAAAAGTGCCCCCCATTGGTATTGATACTGACCGAATTCAAATTCATGCCCATAAACACCGCACCGGCGCCAACGTTGTCCTGGTCAGCCCAAAAGACCAGGTTGAGCTTGCCAGACGTCGACGTGATCGCGGCGTCATTGGCGTTGGCGATGCGGATGCTTTGGTGCGCCTTAAAGGTCAGCGTGGTATCCACGCCGCCGGTTTTGCTGATGTTGGCATCCAGAGTGACGTTGCCCACATCGCCGCTGTTGCCACTGGAGCCGAGCGATCCCACATTGGCCGAGGTGTCCACGGTCACACTGGTGCCGCTGCTCAGGCTGCTGCTGATGGTGGCGGCCTGGGAGGCGCCTATCGTGTAGCTGAACGGGTCAATCAGCCACAGCCCCGCACGCGCTTGCCCGCCCGCGTGAACCTGCGCCGTGTCCAATACCACCGTGTGGCCCGACGTTTCCACCTGCCCACCGGCGCCCACCCCCTGGGCCGTGATACGCCCCTGGACCGAGGTCTGGCTACTGGCGTTGTGCACATCGCTCCACAGCACCACCTTGCCGCCGTCACCACTGTGCGTGGCGCTGGCGTCAATGCGGGCACCCTGCTCCATCGCCACCGTGGTGGCCTGGCGCAGGCTGCCGCTGCCCTGCCAGTCCCCTCCCACCAGCACCGTGCCGCCGCCCGTGGCCCCGCTAGCGTTGAGGCTGCTGCCCGTCTTCAAGGCAATGCTGTCGCCTTCGAGCACGATGCGCCCGCCCCGGGCACTCAGGCTGCTGGCATCGAGCTGCCCGCTGTGGATGACGCTGGCCTGCAGCCCGCTCAGGGCCGTGGCGCTCAGGAGGATGGTGCCGCCCGGGGCCAACACCGCCGTGCGGTTCTCCACCAGTGCGGCGATCTGGCTGGGTGTGACGCTGATGCTGGACAGGCGGCTGAAGGCGTCAAAGTTCAGCTGGATGCTCTCGCCTGCGGCCAGCACCACGGCGTTGGCGGTGATGGTGCCCTGGTTGCGCACCTCGGGAGCCAGCAGAGCGATGTAGTCGGTGGCTTTGAGGGTGCCTTCATTGACCACGCTGCCGGTAGCCCCCTGTCGTTGGAACCGGGCCTGGCCGGCCATGAAGTCGACGTCGGTCTGGTTCAGGGTGGTGGCGGTGAGGGCGCCCACGTCAAGGACCGCGCTGGGGCTGAAGTAAACCCCGGCGGGGTTGATGAGGGTGACCTGGCCGGGGGCGTGGATGTGGCCCAGGATCTGGCTGGGCTGCATGTCCTGCACCCGGTTCAAGGTGGCCGACTGGGCGTTGGGCTGGTGGAAGTTGACGGTGCTGGCCGCGCCAAGGTTGAAGCTGTTCCAGTTGATCACCGCACGCTGGCTGGTCTGGTTGATGTTCAACACCGGGGCGCTGGCGCTGCCTGCGCCCTGCAGGGTGGCCGCGCCTTGGGTGACCACGCCGCCCTGGGGCACGGTGGTGGGGGCTATGGTCTGGGCGGACACCTGCTGGGAATTTATAAGAAATAAGGCTCCAGCGCCCATGGCATAGGCGCAAGCAGCTATGTTTTTAAGAGTAAATGGCTGTGGCGCTGCACCCGGCCTGCGCCGCTGGTCGGTGGTGCGGCGGCTGCCCAGGCCACTGGCCACTTCGGACACCACCACCCAGGCTCGGTGCAGCGCGCTCCAGACGAGTTGGTAGATGTGGTTCACGGAAGGACCTCCTCAGAAAGCGATGCTGGCGGTGAGCCAAAGGCGGTTGGTGGACAGGCTGCCGTCGGTGTCGGTCCCGCTGGGGGTGGCCAGCGGGTTGCTGCCGATGCGGTGGGCCCAGGTGCCCTGGATCTGGGTGCCGTGCGCGCCGTGCCAGGTGAGGGCCAGGCCTGCGCCTTGCAGGGTGATGCGGTTGCGGGCCAGTAGCGGCGTGGTGGTGGCGCTGGCGTAATGGTTGTGTTTGTACTGCTGGACCTGGCCCCAGTCGTAGAGGGCGCTGGCCTGCCACTGGGCGCTGAGGTCCTGGCGCAGCTCCAGGCTGGCCTGGGTGCCGGTGCTGCCGCCGCCTTCGGCATTGGGGTAGGCGCGCACGCCGTTGATGCCGCCCAGGTACAGTTTCTCGGAGGGGTCGAGGTTGGTGCTGGCGAATTGGCCGGTGGCCGATGCCATTAGCGACAGGCCGGGGTTCAGGGTTTGCAGGCGGCTGGCAGTCCAGCGCAGTTTGCTGTAGCGGCCCTGGGTGGCAACGGTTTGCGTATCGCCAGCGATGGTGCTGGCCGGCGAGCCGTCCAGGCTGAGGCGGCCGGTGCCCAGGGTCAGGCTGGCGCTGGTGGCTCCGCCGCCTTGCCAGCGGTCAAACTGGTTGCCGACCCACCCCAAGATGAGTGCCCGGCTGCGCGCGCGGCTGGTGGGCTCCAGCGTGCCCAGGGTCTGGTTGTCGTCGCGGTTCAACAGCCGGGTTTGCGCATAGCCCGCGGAGACCAGCCCACTGGCCACGGCGGTCCGTACCAGGGGGTATTGCACACTGGCACCCAGGGTGGTGCTACCGCCTTCGGGGGGCAGGCCGGTGGTGGTGTTTTGCGACTCCTGCACTTTGTAGGCCAGTACGCTGGCGGCGCCGACGATGCGCCAGCCTTGGTTGCCTACGGGCAGGCTGCCTCCCAGGCTGAGGTATTGGCTACCCCGGCTGGCGCTGCCGTAGAGGTTGATTTGCTCGCCCTGGCCCAGGGGCGAGAGTAGGCTGAGCTGGGCCGTGGCACGTTCGCTGCCCGTGGCGCGGTTGCCGCCGTTGTCCAGGCTGGCTTCGCCCCGGTAGGCCACGCTGGAGCTCAAGGCGACCACCACGTCGGTGCTGCCCGGGGTGTCGCTGGCCTGCAGGCTGCCGGTCACGCGCACACCGGGCAGGTCGTCGGCCAGCAGCAGAGCCCGCTCCAGCGCCAAAAGGTTCAGCGGTTGGCCTGCGGGCAGATAGTGCGCAAGCACCGCCTGGACTCGGCTGGCCAGGGCAGCACCCACAGGCGTTTCCGATGCCTGCAGCCGTACCTGGCCGACACGGGACTCGGTCACCGTGATCTGGACCGTACCGTCCGTGATGTCCTGGCCTGGCAGGCCCGCCCGGACCAGCCAGCCCCGCCGACGGTACACATCTTCCACTGCCGCAACCGCCTGGCGCAGATCGGCCATGCCGACCGGGCGATCCACCCAGGGGGCGAGCGCAGCCTGCACCTCAGCGGGGTCTAGCAGGGTGTTGCCCGTAACGACGAAGGTGCGCACGGTGGTACGTTGGGACGAATGGACCGGGAGGTCGGGCGCTGGCGATGCAGGCGCGACCGGCAGTACGCCGAACTCTGGCGTTTGCGCGGGAACGGCTGGCGCCAGGCGGCGCTGCTGCTCCAGCAAAGTACCCGCCCCGACAGGGCCCGTCGGCAAGCCTTGGGCCCGCACCGGGCACACGAGGCTGGCCACCAGCGAAACAATAAACCATGGGCATATCTGCTGCATATTCAAATTTATTGTTTGCGGCATTCGCAGTTATTTGGAGGAACCCGAGAAGCGAGAGCGAAGAACAGGCGCCGCCAGGCCACCGGTGTCGCGGCCATTTGTCTTGTAATATTTGGAAACTACTGTACACACAATGGCACAAAAAAGCGCGATTTTGTGCACAATCTCCGACGACTGTGGAGGGTTGTATGGCCTCGTCGGCCCGTTAAGGGGTGAGAACCCAGTTCTTGCGTGCGGACAGTACCGCGCCGGGGTATGGTGCTTTTCCCCGCGAGCCGTTGTAGCGGCCCAGACCCATGAACAGGTCGCCGCCCTCCCGGTCCAGGTAGTGGCGCAAGATCACGCAGCCAAAGCGCAAGTTGGTCTGCATGTGGAACAGTTTGGCCGGATCGCCATCGCCCAGCACCCGGGTCCAGAAAGGCATGACCTGGGTGTAGCCGCGCGCACCCACGCTGCTGACGGCAAATTTGCGGAAATTGCTTTCCACCTGGACCAGGCCCAGCACCAGGGCTGGCTCCAGGCCGGCCCGGTGGCTTTCGTACCAGACGGTTTCCAGAAACTCCCTGCGCACCGCCCAATCGGGCTTTTTGGACCGCAGGCGGTCGCTCATGGCCGCCAGCCAGCGCAAATAGGCCAGGCGGGCTTCGGTATTGGAAAACTCGGGCACGGGCGGCGCAGCGTTGTGCACCGCCGAACTCAGGGCCCCGCGCACGGCATCGGCCAGGGGCTCTTCAATTTGGCTCCCAGCCTGGGCCAATTCTATTTTTGATAGCAGCCCAAGCAGGCCACAAGAGCGCAGGACTGCATTTCTTCTGGTAATCCTGCGCGGGTCCAAAGCATCAGGCTCCGGTAGCGGGTGCCAACCGCGCTTGCACAAAAGCGAATACGTCACCCACCGCGACCTTGGTGGCGGCGGCATCGCGGCGGTGCTGGTATTCCACCTGGCCGTCTTTCAGGCCCTTGTCGCCCACGGTGATGCGGTGCGGCACACCGATCAACTCCCAGTCGGCAAACATGGCCCCCGGGCGCTCGCCACGGTCGTCCAGGATCACGTCCACGCCCGCGGCCAGCAATTGGGCGTAGAGCGTGTCGGCAGCGGCCTTCACGTCGGGGCTGCGGTCGGGGCTGATGGGGCAGACCACCACGGTGAACGGGGCCAGCGCGTCGGGCCAGATGATGCCGCGCGCGTCGTGGTTCTGTTCGATGGCCGCCGCAGGCAGGCGGGTGATGCCGATGCCGTAGCAGCCCATTTCCATGAACTGGGGTTTGCCGTTCACGTCCAGGAAGGTGGCGTTCATGGCCTGGCTGTACTTCGTGCCCAGGTAGAACACGTGGCCGATTTCAATGCCGCGCTCAATGGCCAGCACGCCCTTGCCGTCGGGCGAAGGGTCGCCCTCAACGATGTTGCGCAAGTCCGCAATCGCATCGGGCTCGGGCAGGTCGCGGCCCCAGTTCACGCCGGTGTAGTGGTAGTCGGCCTCGTTGGCACCGCAGACCCAGTCGGCCATCACGGCCACTTCGCGGTCGACCACCAGCTTGATGGGCAACTTGGAATTCAGCGGGCCCAGGTAGCCGGGCAGGCAGCCAAAATGCGCGTCGATCTCGGGGATGGAGGCAAAGCGGAAGCCGTCGCCCAGGCCGGGCACCTTGGCCACCTTGATCTCGTTCATGGAATGGTCGCCGCGCAGCAGCAGCAGCCACACCTGCACCTTGACCACCGCGCCCTGGTCGTCGAGTTGCTCGGTGGCCAGCACCAGCGACTTGACGGAATTCTTCAGCGGCAGGCCCAGAAACTCGGCCACGGCGGCGCACGTACTTTTGTCGGGCGTGAGCGTTTTGGTCAAGGCCTGGCTGGGGTCGGGCCGCGCGGCCTGGGGGGCCAGCGCCTCGGCTTTTTCCATGTTGGCGGCGTAATCGCTGGTGGGGCAGTAGACGATGGCGTCTTCGCCGGTGGCGGCAATCACCTGGAACTCTTCGCTCAGATCACCACCGATCGCACCGCTGTCGGCGGCCACGGCGCGGTAGGTCAGGCCAAAGCGGTCAAAGATCTTGCGGTAGGCCTGCGCCATGTTCTGGTAGCTGGCTTTGGCGGCATCTGGGTCGCGGTCGAAGCTGTAGGCATCTTTCATGGTGAATTCGCGGCCCCGCATCAGGCCGAAGCGGGGGCGGCGTTCGTCCCGGAACTTGGTCTGGATCTGGTACAGATTTTTCGGCAACTGCTTGTAGCTGCGGAATTCTTGCCGGGCAATGTCAGTGACCACCTCTTCGCTGGTGGGCTGCATCACGTAGTCGCGCTCATGGCGGTCCTTGAAGCGCAGCATCTCGGGGCCCATCTTCTCGAAGCGGCCCGTCTCTTGCCACAGCTCGGCGGGCTGCACCACGGGCATGGCCAGCTCGATGGCACCGGCGCGGTTCATCTCTTCACGCACGATGGCCTCCACCTTGCGAATGACCCGCAGGCCCATGGGCATGTAGCTGTAGATGCCTGCGCCCAGTTTTTTGACCATGCCCGCCCGCGTCATGAGCTGGTGGCTGACCACCTCGGCATCGGATGGCGCTTCTTTGAGCGTGGAAATGAGGAACTGGGAGGCTTTCATGGGCGAGTTTCAGGGCTAGTGGGGTCGGGAAAACAGGCTGTATCGCTTGATACACAGGTATCGCTGTGCATAATGGATACAGTTTAAAAATTGGGGTTTGATTATGCTTGACCGCGAAGGCTTTAGGCCTAACGTCGGCATCATCCTGCTCAACCAGAGAAATCAGGTATTTTGGGGCAAACGCATACGGACCCATTCTTGGCAGTTTCCGCAAGGTGGCATTGACCGGGGTGAAACCCCCGAGCAGGCCATGTTCCGCGAACTGCACGAGGAAGTAGGTCTACATCCTGAGCATGTACGCGTTGTGGCCCGCACCCGTGACTGGTTGCGCTACGAGGTGCCGGACCGCTTCATCCGCCGGGATGCACGCGGCCACTACAAAGGCCAGAAACAGATCTGGTATCTACTGCAATTGGTTGGCCACGACTGGGACCTGAACCTGCGCGCCACCACCCACCCGGAGTTCGACGCATGGCGTTGGAACGACTACTGGGTTCCGCTGGATGTGGTGGTGGAATTCAAACGCGGCGTGTACGAGATGGCGCTGACCGAGTTATCGCGCTTTCTGCCGCGCTGCGACTACCGCAACCGCTTCTTGCGCAGCAATATGCGGGGCCGCGATGGCGAAGGCTGCTTTGAAGAGTCGCAAGGTGCGCATTTCGAGCTGCCGCCGGGTGCCACCTTCGACCCGGACCCGCAGCTCAGCCATCCTTAGCAACGTGGTTACCGCCTAGGAGCTACCGCGACAGCACCAGGTTGTCGCGGTGCACCATCTCGGCTTCGGCCACATAACCCAGCAGGCTTTCAATCTCGCTCGACGGCTTGCGGCAAATCAGCCGCGCCTCGGCGCTGGCGTAGTTGGCCAGACCGCGGCCGATGGCGATGCCATGGGTGTCACGGATGGCGATCACGTCGCCACGCGAGAAATCACCTTCCACCTGTGTCATGCCGATGGGCAGCAAACTCTTGCCGCCGTCGCGCACCTTGGCGGCAGCACCGGCGTCCACCGTTACTGCACCACGCATCTGCAGATGGTCGGCCATCCACTGTTTGCGGGCCTGGGTTTTCTGGGTCTGCGCCACCAGCAAAGTGCCGATGGCTTCGCCGCGCGACAAACGCACCAGCGCGTCAGGCTCACGGCCCCAGGCAATCACGGTAGAGGCTCCCGAACCGGCAGCCCGCTTGGCCGCCAAAATTTTGGTGATCATGCCGCCGCGCCCCAGGCTGGAGCCGGCACCGCCTGCCATGGCCTCCAGTGCCGGGTTGCCCGCATGGGCCTCGTGCACAAAGGTGGCGGTGGCATCTTTGCGCGGGTCGGCGGTGAAAAGGCCTTTTTGGTCGGTCAGGATCACCAGCGCATCGGCCTCGACCAGGTTGGCCACCAGCGCACCGAGGGTGTCGTTGTCGCCAAACTTGATTTCGTCGTTGACGACGGTGTCGTTTTCGTTGATAACCGGCACCACTCCGTGCTGCAGCAGGGTCAGCAAGGTGGAGCGGGCGTTGAGGTAGCGCTCGCGATCGGCCAGATCGGCGTGGGTCAGCAGCACCTGGGCACTGCCCAGGCCGTTTTCGCGCAGCTTGGTCTCATACATCTGCGCCAGGCCCATCTGGCCTACGGCTGCGGCCGCCTGCAGTTCATGCACGGCACGGGGCCGGGTGGTCCAACCCAGGCGCTTCATGCCCTCGGCAATGGCCCCGCTGGAGACCATGATGACCTCGCGTGGGCGCACTGGCTGGTCTGCGGTCTCCCGCCCTTTGACCAGCACCGCCAACTGGCGGCACCATTCACCGATGGCCTGTTCGTCCAGACCCCGGCCCTCGTTGGTGACCAGGCTGGAGCCCACCTTGACCACGATGCGCCGGGCATCCCGCAATACCGTTGAAGCAAAAATAGGTGTCATTTAGGCATGTAGCGCTTATAAATAAAGCGCAAGCAGCTATGATTTTAGGAGTTACTCTTCGGCCGCGGTATCGGACGGCATCACCACAAACCGGGGGTCGATTTCCACCGGTGTTTGCTCGGCCAGTTGCTGCGCCTTGACGTGTTGGTAAATCGCTTTCACCAGCGGTTCGCAGCCTTCGCGGGTCAGGGCCGAAATTTCGAACACCGGGCCCTTGAACTTGAAGCGCTTCACGAAGTCTTTGACCAGGGCCGCACGCTTGTCGCTCTCGGCCATGTCCAGCTTGTTCAGCACCAACCAGCGCGGCTTTTTGTACAGGCCATCGTCGTACTTCTTGAGCTCACCCACAATGGCCTTGGCCTGCGCCACCGGGTCCACGGAGTCGTCAAACGGCACCATGTCCACAATGTGCAGCAGCAAGCGGGTGCGCTGCAGGTGGCGCAAGAACAGATGGCCCAAACCTGCACCTTCCGCGGCACCTTCGATCAGACCCGGCAAATCGGCCACCACGAAGCTTTGCTCGGGGCCGACACGCACCACACCCAGGTTGGGGTGCAAGGTGGTGAACGGGTAGTCGGCAATGCGCGGACGGGCGTTGGAAATGGCGGTGATGAAGGTGGATTTACCGGCGTTGGGCATGCCCAGCAGGCCCACGTCGGCCAGCACACGCAGCTCCAGCTTCAGGCTGCGCTTTTCGCCAGGCCAACCGGGCGTCTTCTGGCGGGGCGCACGGTTCACGGCGCTCTTGAAGCGCATGTTGCCAAACCCGCCGTCGCCGCCCTTGGCGATGGTGATGACTTCACCTTCGACCAGCAGCTCAAACAATTTCTCGCCGGTTTCGGCATCGGAAATGATGGTGCCGACCGGCATTTTCAAAATGATGTCGTCACCGGCAGCACCAAACATGTCGGAGCCCATGCCGTGCTCGCCACGCTTGGCATCGTGGCGGCGCGAGAAACGGAAATCGACCAGCGTGTTCAGGTTGATGTCGGCCACCGCGTACACGTGGCCACCCCGGCCACCGTCGCCACCGTTGGGGCCGCCGAATTCCTTGTATTTCTCGTGACGAAACGACACGCACCCTGCCCCGCCATCGCCTGCGGAGATGTCAATGAAGGCTTCGTCAACGAATTTCATACCGATTCCAATATCAAAATTGCGAGTCCTCTCGAAATATGATTCTCGGGCAGCATCTCTGCAAGCCCAAAATCAAATTTCCAGAAGCCTCTTGGGTGTCCCTGAAACACCGAAGCCCCGACGAGGCGGGGCTTCGGGGGGATCCAAGCGATCTATTTAACCAGGGCTTAGGCCGCAGGTGTAATGACGACTTGGTGCTTGTTCATCGAACCCTTGATAGCGAAGGACACATGGCCCGCCACCAAAGCAAACAAGGTGTGGTCCTTGCCAATACCGACATTGGTGCCGGGATGGAACTTGGTGCCACGTTGGCGAACGATGATCGCGCCTGCGCTCACCAGTTCACCGCCGAACTTCTTCACACCCAGCATCTTGGGGTTTGAATCACGCCCATTTCGCGTAGAGCCGCCGCCTTTTTTCTGTGCCATGACCTGTGCCCGTTATGCTGCAATCACGCCGATTTGCAGTTCGGTGAACTGCTGGCGATGACCTTGGCGTTTCATGTAGTGCTTACGACGGCGCATTTTGAAAATGCCCACTTTGTCGTGCTTGCCGTGAGCCACTACCGTGACCGTAACCGTTGCGCCGGAAACCAAGGGGGTGCCAACCTTGATCTCGCTGCCGTTGCCGACTGCCAGAACCTGATCAAACACAATCTCTTGGCCTACGTCCGCAGCAATCTGTTCTACTTTAATTTTTTCACCAGAAGCAACACGATACTGTTTGCCTCCGGTTTTTATGACCGCGTACATACTTGACCTCTTCACTAAATCTGCAGACGGATTTCCACAGAGCCTTAGATTCTAGCATTGTCCGGCGCTTACCACTAATCGCGTTGTTTTGGTGGGCAATTTGCAGCTGCGAACTTCCTATAATTGCGTAACTAACCGTTTTTTACCTTGTCCGTCAATTCCTCCCGAACCGCCGCCGCCCTCGCCCTCATTGCCGATGACATGCGCGAGGTGGATCTAGTGATTGCACAGCGCCTGGCCTCTGGCGTACCGCTGGTGGGCACCGTATCGCAGTACATCATTTCGGCTGGCGGCAAGCGCCTGCGGCCTGCAATTTTGCTGTTGATGTGCGGAGCCCTGGGCTATACCGATGCGCAGCGTTTCAACATGGCCGCCGTGGTGGAATTCATCCACACCGCCACCCTGCTGCACGACGACGTGGTGGACGAATCCACCCTGCGCCGGGGCCGCCCCACCGCCAACGAGGCCTTTGGCAACCCGGCCAGCGTGCTGGTGGGCGACTTTCTGTACTCGCGTGCCTTCCAGATGATGGTCGATGCCAAAGACATGCGCATCATGCAAATTCTGGCCGACGCCACCAATGTGATCGCCGAGGGCGAGGTGATGCAACTGGTCAACATGCACGACGCTTCGCTCGACGAAGCTGCCTACCTGCGCGTGATCCGCTCCAAAACCGCCAAGCTGTTTGAAGCCAGTGCCCGGCTGGCCGCCATCCTGTCCCACAGCACACCCGAGGTAGAGGCCGCCTGCGCCGCCTATGGCCAGGCACTGGGCACGGCATTCCAGGTGATTGACGACGTGCTCGACTACGACGGCGATGCCGCCGAAATGGGCAAAAACCTGGGTGACGACCTGCGCGAAGGCAAGGCCACCCTGCCACTGATTGCAGCCATGCGGCGCGGCAGTGCGGAGCAATGCGCCTTGATCCGCGGCGCTATTGAAACCGGTGAAACCGAACGCTTGGACGAAATTATTGCGATTGTCAAAAGCACTGGCGCGCTGGACGTAACGCGCCAAGCCGCCGCCGCCGAGGCGCAGCGCGCGGTAGAGGCCACAAAGCACTTCCAGCCCAATGCCTACACCGACGGCTTGCTACAATTAGCCGCGCAATTATTGGAACGCCGCTCCTAGCGCTGCGGCGTAACCACCAGCTTTATCGGGGTGTAGCTTAGTCAGGTAAAGCGCTACGTTCGGGACGTAGAGACCGGAGGTTCGAATCCTCTCACCCCGACCACCCAGGTCACCCCCACCAGCCAAACAGCAGGGGCATCAGCAACGACGACAGCACGGCCTGCATGCCCAGCGCGATGCCGGCGTAGGCACCGGCGTCCGGGTGCACCTGCAGCGCCCGCGCCGCGCCGATGCCGTGGGCCGCCGTACCCAAGGCAAAGCCGCGCACCGACCAGGCATCGATTTTCAGCAGGTTGAACAGGTACTTGCCCGACAAGGCCCCCACCAGCCCGGTCAGCACCGCAAACACCGCCGACAGCGCGGGCACACCGCCGATGCGTTCGGCAATGCCCATCGCCACGGCGGCGGTCACGGATTTGGGGGCCAGCGAACGCACCACATCCCCCGGCATGCCCAGCGCCCAGGCAATGGCGACCGCGCTGCCCGCTGCCGCCGTGCCCCCGGCCAGGGCGGCCAGCGTCAAGGCCACGCCGCGTCGGCGCAATTCGGCACGGCGCAGCCACAGCGGCCAGGCCAGCGCCACCACCGCCGGGCCCAGCAGCACATGCACAAACTGCGCACCCGCAAAATACGACGGATACGGCGTGCGGGTGGCTACCAGCACGCCGCCCAGCACCACCACCGACCACAGCACCGGGTTGGCCCAGGGCGCCCGCCCACACCGGTCGTACACCGCCTGCGCGGCGGCGTAGGTCAACAGCGTGGCGGTCAGGCCAAACAGCGGTGTGGCCGACAAAAACACCCACAGTTGGACGAAATCAGCCATGGGCGTCCTTGTTCACCGGGTCGTCCCGCAACAAAGCCCGCAGCACCAGCGCCGTCACCGCCAGGCCGATCCAGGTGGACAGCACAATCACCACCAGCAACTGCACGCCGTACTGCGACACCAACGCCATGTGGGTGATGACGCCCACCCCCACCGGGATGAACAGCAGCGACAAATGCGCCAGCAACAACTCTGCCGCGGCCGCCACCGGCTCGCGCACCCAGGCCAGGCCCAGCGCCGGAAGCAGCAGCACCAAACCCACCACCGGCCCCGGAAACGGCAGCGCAAAGAAGTGCGCCAGCCCCTCCCCGGCAGCCTGCAGCAGCAGCAGATAGGCCAACCCCCGCAGGGCCATCATGGCGCGAGAGCTCCACGCATTGCGTGGGTGCTAACTCCCGCGCTGAAATCCTGTGTTGTTTGCATAGTTGACGCTGTAAGTTGATTGAAAACTGCGCACCGCCTATTGGATGATGGCCCTACCCAATCGCAGCACAAGGATACACAGCATGGCAGATTTGTTCGACAACCCGATGGGCCTGATGGGCTTTGAATTTGTGGAGTTCGCATCGCCCGCCCCTGGCGTGCTGGAGCCGGTGTTCGAGCGCATGGGCTTCACCCTGGTGGCCAAGCACCGCTCCAAGGACGTGGTGTTGTACCGCCAGGGCGGCATCAACTTCATCGTCAACCGCGAGCCCAAAAGCGTGGCCGGGTACTTCGCCGCCGAGCACGGCCCCAGCGCCTGTGGCATGGCGTTTCGGGTGAAGGACTCGCACCACGCCTACCGCCGGGCGCTGGAGCTGGGTGCCCAGCCCATCGAGCTGCACCCCGGCCCCATGGAGCTGAACCTGCCCGCCATCAAGGGCATTGGCGGCGCGCCGCTGTATTTGATCGACCGGTTTGAAGACGGCAAATCCATCTACGACATTGACTTTGACTTCATCGACGGCGTGGACCGCCACCCCGTGGGCCACGGCCTGCAGCTGATCGACCACCTGACCCACAACGTCTATCGGGGCCGCATGGCGTTCTGGGCGCACTTTTACGAGCGCATCTTCAACTTCCGCGAGATCCGCTTCTTCGACATCCAGGGCGAGTACACCGGCCTGACCTCCAAGGCGCTGACCGCCCCCGACGGCAAGATCCGTATTCCGCTGAACGAAGAAGCCCGCCAGGGTGGCGGGCAGATCGAAGAATTTTTGATGAAGTTCAGCGGCGAAGGCATCCAGCACATCGCGCTGATCTGCGACGACCTGCTGGCCACGGTAGACCGCCTGGCCCTGGCCGGGGTGCCGCTGATGACGGCGCCCAGCGACAGCTACTACGAGATGCTTGATGGCCGCCTGCCCGGCCACGGCCAGCCGGTGACAGAGCTGCAAACGCGCGGCATCCTGGTGGACGGATCGACGGAGGGCGGCACACCCCGCCTGCTGCTGCAGATCTTCTCGCAAACCCAGCTCGGCCCGGTGTTCTTCGAGTTCATCCAGCGCAAGGGCGACGAGGGCTTTGGCGAAGGCAATTTCAAGGCCCTGTTTGAATCGCTGGAGCGCGACCAAATTATCCGTGGCGCATTGGAGACCGCATGAAAATAGACCGCATCCACCACGTTGCCTACCGCTGCAAGGACGCCAAAGAAACCGTGCTGTGGTACCAAAAAATGCTGCACATGGACTTTGTGCTGGCGATTGCCGAAGACTTTGTGCCCAGTACCAAAGCCCCCGACCCCTATATGCACGTGTTTCTGGACGCAGGCCAGGGCAATGTGCTGGCGTTCTTCGAGCTGCCCACCCAGCCCCCCATGGGCCGCGACCCCAACACCCCCGCCTGGGTGCAGCACATCGCCTTCCGGGTCAAAGACCGGGCCGAGCTGCTGGAGTTCAAGGCCCATCTGGAGGCGAATGGCGTGGACGTGCTGGGCGTGACCGACCACGGCGCCTTCCACTCCATTTACTTCTTCGACCCCAACGGCCACCGGCTGGAACTGGCCTGTCCCGACCCGGAAGAGGCCGCCACGCTGGCCCGGCTCGACGCGGTGAAATGGGAGATGCTGGAAGAGTGGTCCCAAACCAAGCGCGCCCCGCGCCACGCCGCCTTTTTGCACCACCGGGAGACCGCGGCATGACGGCGGCGGACCTGCGCAGCTGGGTCGCCTCGGCCAACGACCCGGCCAGCGACTTCCCCTTGCAGAACTTGCCGTTTGGCCGCTTCCGGCAGCACGGCGACTGGCGCATAGCTGTGGCCATTGGCGACCAGGTGCTGGACCTGCGTGCCGCCGGGCTGATAGACCACGGCGACATGCAGCACCTGATGGCGCAGCCAGCGCAAGCCCGCCGCAGCCTGCGCCAGGCCCTGGTGGACGGCCTCACGCTCGGTAGCCCCCAGCAAGCGCAGTTCCAGGCCGCGCTGCACGCCCAGGCAGAGGTGGAACTTGGCCTGCCCTGCGAGATCGGCGACTACACCGACTTCTACACCAGCATCCACCACGCCACCACCATCGGCAAACAGCTGCGGCCCGACAACCCACTGCTGCCCAACTACAAATGGGTGCCCATTGGCTACCACGGCCGCGCCTCCAGCATCGTGCCCAGCGGCACGCCCTTCCACCGGCCCCACGGCCAGACCAAGGCCCCTGACCAGGCCGCGCCCACCCTGGGCCCCAGCCGCAAGCTGGACTACGAGCTGGAGTTGGGCCTGGTGATCGGCCAGCCCAACCCGCTGGGCCAGCCCATCCGCATGGACAGCGCCGAGGAGCATGTGTTTGGCGTGGCGCTGTTCAACGATTGGAGCGCGCGCGACGTGCAGGGCTGGGAGTACCAGCCGCTGGGGCCGTTTCTGGCCAAGAACTTCGCCAGCACGCTCTCGCCCTGGGTGGTGACGCTGGAGGCCCTGGAGCCGTTTCGCGAGCCGCACGTCCGCCCCGAAGGCGACCCTTTACCCTTGAATTACCTGCTATCGCCCGCCAATAGGGCGAGAGGTGCTATCAATATTGAACTAGAGGTGTGGATTCAGACGGCACAGATGCAGGCCGCGGGCCAGGCGGGCGACCGGCTGTCGCAGTCCAACTACCGCGACGCGTACTGGACCGTGGCGCAACTGGTGGCGCACCACACGGTGAACGGCTGCAACCTGCGCGCGGGCGACCTGTTTGGCACCGGCACGCTGTCCGGCCCCCGCCCCGAGCAAGGCGGCTCGCTGATGGAGCTGAGCGCAGGCGGCAAGCAGCCCATCACCCTGTCGAACGGCGAAACCCGCAGCTACCTGGAAGACGGCGATACGGTCATCCTGCGCGCGTATTGCGAGCGCGCAGGCTATCGGCGTATCGGCTTTGGCGAATGCCGGGGCACGGTGCTGCCCGCGCGGGAGCTGTAGGCATGCTGGTGCTGCACACCTACTTTCGCAGCTCGGCGGCCTACCGGGTGCGGATTGCGCTGGCGCTCAAGGGGCTGGCCTACCAGTCGGTGCCCGTGCATTTGCTGCGCGGTGGCGGCGAGCAGCACAGCGCCGCGTTTGCCGCCCTGAACCCGGCGGAGCTGGTGCCGGTGCTGGTGGACGGCAGTGTCACGCTGACCCAGTCGCTGGCCACCATCGAGTACCTGGACGAGTTGCACCCTGCCCCGCCCCTGCTGCCCGCCGATGCAGCAGGACGCGCCCGGGTGCGCGCCCTGGCCCAGCTTATCGCCTGCGAAATGCACCCGCTGAACAACCTGCGCGTGCTGCAGTACCTGGAAGGCCCGCTCAAACTGGACAAGGAGGCCCGATCCGCCTGGTACGCCCACTGGGTGGGGCTGGGCTTCCAAGCCCTGGAGGCGATGCTGCAGGATCCGCGCACCGGCACGTTCTGCCACGGCGACACCCCCACGCTGGCCGACTGCTGCCTGGTGCCGCAGCTCACCAACGCCGAACGCTTCCACGTGCCGCTGCAGGCCTACCCCCAGGTGCGCCGCATCGGCGCGGCCTGCCGGGCGCTGCCCGCGTTTGCCCAGGCCGCGCCCGAAGCGCAGGCCGACGCTACCTGACTTCAGTGCCGCGCAGCAGCCCCAGGGCGGTTTCAAAGTCAAAGCCTTGCACCGCATCGCGCAACGCGGTGAAGCTGCCCGGGAAAGCCGCCTGCAACAGCCCGGCGTGGCTGGCCAGCAGATCGACGGCCTTGCCTTCGTCGTTCTCCAGCAGAGCCACCAGCTGGTTGCACACGCGGCGCAGCTGCGCCGGGTCGACTTCCACCGGGGGCGGCACCTCCACGGTAGGCAGGCGGCGCTGCAACTGGGTCAAAAGTGCATGCAGCGGCTGCACCACGGCCAGCGCCAGCAGTTGCACCGTGTGCATCGCCACGCGCTTGCGCAAGGCGTCTTCCAGCTGGCCGGCGTGGGCCTGCAGGTCGGCCGCACCCAGGCTGCCCGATACGCCTTTGCAGGTATGGGCCAGCCGCTCGGCCTGGGCGTAGTCGCCCGCGTTCAGGGCGGCTTGCAGCTGGGTTTCCAGGTTGTGCTGGTTGCGCACAAACAGGCGCAGCATCTCCAGGTAGACCTGGGGCTTGCCATTGGCGCGGCGCAGGCCCAGGGCGGTGTCCAGCCCCGGAATCCCCTCCATGCGGGCCAGCAGTCCCTGCGCGGAAGCAGACTCCTGCAGGGGCGGGCGACCGGGCTCAGCCTGGGGCGGCACCCCCCGCTGGTGCGGCGGCACCCAGCGCAGCAAGGCGGTCCAGAGTGCCTCGGGGGCAATCGGCTTGGTCACCACGTCCCACATGCCCGCAGCCAGGCAGGCCTCCTTGTCCTGCTGCATGGCGTTGGCGGTCATGGCGATGATGGGCAACTGGGCAAACGCAGGCAGTTGGCGGATGGCGCGGGTGGCCGTCACGCCGTCCATCACCGGCATCTGCATGTCCATCAGCACCACGTCAAAGGTTTTGGCCTGCACCTTGTCGAGCGCGATCTGGCCGTTGTCGGCCACATCCACCACAAAGCCCGCCGATTCCAGCAGTTCACGGGCCACATACTGGTTGAACTCGTTGTCGTCCACCAGCAGCACATGGGCTCCGTGGATGCTGGCCAGGCTGTCGGCCAGCGGGGCTGCGTGGTCCGGGCGCTGGATCGCAGGGTCGGTCTCGCCCTCCAGTGCGGTGCGCAGGACGGCGAGCAGCGATGCCTTGTAGATCGGCTTGACCAGCACGCCGTCCACCTCGCCCGCCTGCATTTGCTGGCCCAGTTCGTCGCGGCCAAAGGCCGTTGCCATGACCAGCCGGGGCCGTGGCGAGAGCTGCAGGGCGTGGATGCGGCGGGCGGTTTCCAGCCCGTCCATGTCCGGCATTTTCCAATCAATAAAAACCAGGTCTATCGCCCGTCCATTCAGCGCAGCAAGCTCTATTTTTTGTAGCGCCTCGGCGCCCGATGCAGCGCTGTCCACCTGCAGCGGCAGGCCCGCCAGCATGTCGCACAGCAGGCTGCGGGCATGGGGGTGGTCGTCTACCACCAGCACCCGGCAGCCTTGCAGCACGGCAGGGTTCCACACGCCACTGTCCGGCAAGGTCTGGGCGCCCTCCAAGGTGCCCAGATCGGCGGTAAACCAAAAGCTGCTGCCCACACCGGGGGTGCTGGTCACGCCCACCTGGCCGCCCATCAGTTCGGCCAGTTTTTTGGAGATCGACAAACCCAGCCCGGTGCCACCGTACTTGCGGGTGGTGGAGGCATCGGCCTGGTGGAAGCTTTGGAACAGGCCCTCGATCTGGCGCGGGGTCAACCCGATGCCGGTGTCCTGTACCGCAAAGTGCAGCTGGATGCGGCCATTCTGCGGCGGTACCTGCACCCGCACCACCACGCGGATGTCGCCGGTTTCGGTAAATTTGACGGCGTTGTTGGCAAAGTTGATGATGACCTGCCCCAGCCGCAGCGGGTCGCCCAGCAACTGCCGGGGCACCTCGGGGGCCACGTCGAACAGGAACTCCAGCCCCTTGTCGATGGCCTTGCCCGAGACCAGATTGGACACATTGGCCAGCAGCACGTCGAGCACAAACGGCACCTGCTCCACCTCCAGCTTGTCGGCCTCGATCTTCGAGAAATCCAGAATGTCGTTGATGATGCCCAGCAGGTGCTGGGCGGAGGTGGCCACCCGCTCGATGTACTGGAACTGGCGCGGATTGAGCTCGGTCTGCAGTGCCAGTTGCGACAGGCCGATGATGGTGTTCATCGGGGTGCGGATTTCATGGCTCATGTTGGCCAGAAAAGACGACTTGGCCTTGGAGCCCTCTTCGGCCAGAAGTTTGCTCTGCTCGACCTGGGCCATCATCTCCTGCTGCCGGTCGTAGGCGGCACGCAGCTGGACCGCCGACTGTTCGCCACGCGCCAGGTCTTCGGCCAGGCGGTTGGCGATCAGCGCAAAGCTTTGGCCCACTTCGCCGAACTCGTCCTTGCGGTCGATGGGCAGGGCCAGCCGGGTGTTGGCATCGCGGTTGCCCGCCGCCCGGGTAAGGGCCTGCTTGAGCGCATCGATAGGCCGCAACACCAGCACCTGCATGCCGTACGACAACGCCAGCAACAGCAGCAGCACCAACACCACCATCTCCAGCACCCGGGCCCACACCAGCCGGCGCAAGGCGGTCTGGATTTCTTCATGGGTGGTCACCACGGTCACAAAACCCAGGGCCTGCAACGAGCCATCGCGGTCGATGGACAGGGGGAACTCCAGGGTGTCTTCCAGGGCCGGTTGCTTACCCGCCTGGGGCGACGCGGCACTGGCAAAGGGCGCAGCCCCCTTGTCTTCACGTACCACGATGCCCAGCACCGGCGGGTGGATCTCGGCGGCCAGGTTGCGGTCCAGGGTTTCCTTGTCCAGCCGCCACATGGGCGAGGCCAGGTTGATCTCCAGGCGCTGTTGCAGCAGGGTGCGGTTGGCCTCGTAGCGCTCCAGCAACTGGGTGCGGCTGTCCGTATACGACAGCACGCCAAACACGCCCAGCAGGCCCGAGACCAACAGGGCGAACAGCAGGTTCAGCCGAAATCGGATGCTGTGGCGATTCACGTGGTTGCTGCGCTGGTAGCCCTGGCAAAACAGAAAGAGGGTGTGCCCGTCATCCCATCAGCGCGGCAGCCCCAGGCGTTGCTTGAAATCTGCGTACATCTTGTCGTACCGGCCACTGGCCTTGAGTTCCAGCAAGCCCGCTTCAAAGAGATCGGCCATGCGCTTGCCGTCGGGGTGGGTCTTGGAAAAGTTGAGCCAAAACCCGTCTTTGCTGATCAGGCCCACCTGCTTGACCTTGCCGCTCAGGCTGGCGTCGTTCTTGATGCGCAGCATGCCGGGCATGGTGTTCAGGATGACGTACTGCACCCGCTTGGCCAGCAGCATCTTGAGCAGGTGCTCGTCCGAGTTGGCTTCGAACTTCTTGATCTTCTTGTTCTGCATGAAGTCGGTGGGGTAGGTGTAGCCGGTGGTGATGCCCACGGTGCCACCTTCCAGCCCCAGCGTGGTCAAGCCGGTCTGGGGGGTGTCCGCCAAGGCGAAAATCGCCAGGCCCTCTTCAAAGATCGGGGTTTTGTGCCAGTAGAACTCGTCCTTGTTCTCGTCGGTGATGGTGGTGTCGAAGCAGGCCACGGCCTTGGCGGTCTTGACCATTTGCAGGCAGCGCACAAACGGCACCGCCACCATCTTCACATCGACCCCTTTGAGCTTGAAGACCGCCCGCACCAGATCGGGCGAAAACCCCTCCGGCCCCGACTTGTCGGCCTTCATGGACGAGTACGGTGCCCAGTCGTCCTCGGCGGCAATGGTGATGGTGGGATTCTGGGCGCAAGCGGCGGTTGCAAGACCCCAAGCACACAAACCGACCTGTAGACGCTGGATGAAAGACATGGTGGGCTCCTTGGCGCAGCACTACAGCGCTTCCAGGCACCACCGATGCGGACCTTGGCGCTATGCTGCTGCCAAGCATTCTGTAACAATTTGCGACTATTTGTCAGTACTTTTACGGTTTTACTGCTAGCAATGGCCCGTTTATGCAGGTAATAAAACCGTACGCCGCACTTTGCGCACATTGAATGCGCTGGCAATCAGCACGCCCTGCACCACAGCCAGGCCGATAAACACCCCCGCATACTGCCGGTGGTCCATCAAGGTGCCAAACAGCAGCGGCGAAATCGCCTGGCCAATGTCCAGCCCGGAATACACCACGCCGTACACCCGCCCGGTGGCATTGGCAGGGGCCGCGCGCTTGACGATCAGGTCGCGCGACGGCCCGCCCGTACCGGACGCAAACCCCATCAGCCCAAACAGCACCGGCACGCTCCAGGCGGGCACGTCGGCAAAGCCCAGCGCCAGCGCAATCGACGCGGCAAAGCCAAAGCCCACGCCAATCACCCGCTCGCAGCGCGCAGGGTCGGCCGCCAGAAAGCCGCCCAACACCATGCCACCGGCACTGCACAGCATGTAGACCGACAGGCACAGGGCCACCAGGTCCGGCGGCACGTTATGCAACTGGCGCGCCGCCTCGGGGGCAAAGGCCTGCACCACGCTCAGCGCCATGGCAAAGCAAAAGAAGAAGCCAAAACACATCCACACCGCCGGGATACGCAGGAAGCCCATGCTGCCGCCTTCCATCTGCGGTGCACCGGGTTTGCCCGCCGACAGCACCGGCAAGGCCAGCCGGTCGCGGTAGATCCACAACACCGCCAGCACCGCAAAGGCCAGCGCACCGGCGCACACCAGCGCGGTACGCCAGCCAAACGCCAGCGTCAGCGGCACCAGCATGGCCGGGGCCAGGGCCCAGCCCAGGGTGCCGGTGATACCGTGCACGCTGTAGGCGTGGCCCAGGCGCGGCGCGCTGATCTTGCGGTTCAGCAAGGTGTAGTCCACCGGGTGGAACACGCCGTTGCCAATGCCCGCCAGCACCGAAAAAGCCGCCAGCATCGCGTAGCTGGTGCTGATGGAAAACCCAAACGCCGCCAGCCCCAGCAGCGCCAGCCCGGCAAACAAAATGGGCCGCGGGCCAAACCGGTCCACCACAAAGCCCGAAGCCATCTGCACCGCGCACGACACCACAAAAAAGATGCTCATCAGCAGCCCCAGCTCGGCATAGCTGGCGTGGAAGTCGTCCTTCAGCCAGGGAAACAGCGGGGCCAACAGCAGCTGGCTGAAATGGCTGATCATGTGCGCCCCGCCCACCAGGCCGATCACACCGGCCTCCTGGCGCAGGCTGGGGGCAGAGGCGAAGGGGGTGCTGGCAGTGGTCATGCGGCTATCGTAGAGGCGGCGGTAATTTTCTGGAATACTGCATAAAGACACATTCCAGCGAATTTCAGACAACCATGCCCCGCAAGCCCGCCATCAAACCGCTCGATCTGGACGACGTGAACGGCTTCGCCCCCACGCCGCAACGCCCGCTGCGCAGCCGCGCCCGCACCCTGCCGGTGGACGCGCATTTCGAGCCGCACCAGCACGCCTGGGCGCAACTGGCCTACTGCGACAGCGGGCTGATGCAGGTCACCGCCAGCGATGCGGGCCAGCACAACAGCTTCATCGTGCCGCCGTCGCGGGCGGTGTGGATTCCGGCCAACATGCCGCACGCCGTCACCGTGCTGGAGCGCGCCCACCTGCGCACCGTCTACATGGACATCTCGGCCACCCCGCCGGGCTGGACAGGCTGCCGCATGCTGGTCATCACCCCGCTGCTGCGGGCGCTGATCCATGCACTGGAAGACACCCAGCCCAGCCCCCGCGAAGACGCGCTGATGCTGCTGAGCCTGGAAGAAATCCGCCTGGCCCACACCCACACCCTGCGCGTCAGCCTGCCCCACGACAAACGCCTGCGCGCCCTGTGCGATGCGGTATTGCGCGACCCGGCCCGCCAGGCCACGCTGGCCACCTGGGCCGCCGACTTCGGTGCCAGCGAACGCACCGTGGCCCGGCTGTTCCGCGAGCAGCTGGGCACCACCTACCTGCAGTGGCGCCAGCAGGCGGTGCTGGCCCATGCCCTGCCCCTGCTGGCGCGCGGCACCTCGGTAGGCCAGGTGGCGGTGGCCTGCGGCTACGCCAGCGACAGCGCCTTTGCCGCCATGTTCAAAGCCGCCATGGGCCAGTCGCCCAGCCAATTCCAGGGCAGCACACTGGGCGTGTAAGGCCCGCTCAGGGCCTGCGCTTGCGCGCCGCCGCCAGCCCCGCCAGACCCCAGCCCAGCAGCGCCAGCGAACCGGGTTCGGGCACCGCGTGCGGCACCTCCAGCACCAGGTTGTCCATCAGCATGCCGTACGACGCATAGCCCGTGATGTCCAGACGGTCCAAATCGGCAAAACCGGCCAGCGTCTCGGTGGTCCACGCGTCCCCGGTCACCAGCGAGGCCGTCACCGTGCCACCACCCAGCACATGGCCCACCAGATCGACCCGTCCGGCCACATCGCCCACCAGGCCATTGGCCAGGTCCAGCCGGTACAGGGAAAAAGGCGACGGGCCCACCAGGCTGATGGCCGTGCCCGGGGTGCAGTTGGGGCTGTCAAAGCTGCAAAACGCATAGCCCGCGCTGCCATTGGCATGCGCCTGGGTGCTGGCGCCGTACACCACCGCGCTGTAGCTCCCCGCGGTGCTGGAAAACGTGAAGCCCTGGGTGCTGAACGGCGAACCCGGAAGGGCATTCAGGTCACTCACCACGCCCTCGAAATCCAGGGTCACAGGGCTCGCGACCGCGGCCACGCAATGCAGGCCCAGGACGCATGCGGCCAAGGCACCAAGGGAAAGATTTTTTAGAAAAAGCATGTATTTTTAACGTTCCAGGGGAATAAAGAAGAATCCGTGTGCGCGCAAGGCTTGACACGCTGGTATTTTGCATACCCGGCATGCCGGAAAAACCGCAAATGCGGTGTCCCAACTGCAGACAAAGTGCAACTTGCGCGAATGCCCCGCCGCCCGCGTGCAGAAGCCGACCCAATTCCCCCAATTCCCCCAATTCCCCCAGTCCGCCCGGTCCCCCCAAGCGCCTCAGCGCAGCCCGGCCCCCCGCACCTCCAGCCGCACGCTGTCGAGCACCGTACCTTGCGCATTGCGGATCTGCACCACGTGGCGGCCCGGCCAGGGCAGCCATTGGGCGGACGGACCCTGGGCAAAAGGCTTGCCGTCTATCCACCAGCGCAGGCCGGCACCGATGGCCTGCAGATCCACCCGCTGGCGATTCGGCGGAATGTCGGGGTCCAGCGCGAAGATGGTGCCGGTGGCCGGGCTGGTGATGCGGGCCGGGTGGTCTTTCAAGTCTTTTTGGCCTCTAGCGCTTATTCCATCAGCGTGAGAAGCTACGGAATGCATAGCAAACTGGTTTTGCTGCGTGCCCTGCACGAACCACTCGCGGCGGGCCGCTTCGGTGCCGCCGAAGGCCACCGTTTGCTGCACCACGCCGGGGGGCGGTGCGGGCGCGCGGCTGGGCTGGGTGCGGTGCAGGAAGTGCATCACGGCGGCCCAGACGGGTGCAGCACCCGTGGTGCCGCTCACGTCCCACATGGGCGCGCCGCTGGCGTTGCCCACCCACACGCCCACGGTGTAGGCCTGCGAGTAGCCCACCGCCCAGTTGTCGCGCATGTCTTTGCTGGTGCCGGTTTTCACCGCCGTCCAGAAGCGCGTGGCCAGCACGCTGTCGCTGCCGAAGGTGCGGGCGCGGGCCAGGGGGTCGGACAGGATGTCGGTGGTGATGAAGGCGGCACGCGGGTCCAGCGCGGGGCGGAACTCGGGTTTCGGATTCGGCGTGAACGTGGTGGCGCTGGCCCGCCCGCCGTTGGCCAGCGCCCGGTAGGCGTTGGTGAGGTTCAACAGCGACACCTCGGCGCTGCCCAGCGCCAGGCTGTAGCCGTAATAGCCGCCCGATTCCTTCAGCGGCAGGCCCAGCGCCACCAGCTGGTCATGGAAGGCATCGGGCGACACCATCACCAGCGTGCGCACTGCCGGTACGTTGAGCGACGCGCCCAGCGCCGTGCGGGCCGACACCCAGCCTTTGAACTGGTGGTCGTAGTTTTGCGGGATGTACAGGCCGCCTGCGGTGGGGATGTGGGTGCTGGCGTCTTCCAGCAGCGAGGCGGCGGTGATGCGGCGCTCGGCAATCGCCTCGGCGTACAGAAAAGGCTTCAACGTGGAGCCGGGCTGGCGCAGCGCCGTGACGCCGTCCACTTCGGCAGCGGCGCTCAGGGTGCCGGACGAGCCCACCCAGGCCAGCACCTCGCCGGTGGCGTTGTCCAACACCACGATGGCCCCGTCTTCCACGTGCCGCCCTTGCAGTTCGCGCAGTTGCTGCTGCAGGGTCTGCACGGCAAAGCGCTGTAGTGGCGCGCGCAGGCTGGTGGTGACGGTGCTCGGGCCTTTCGCCACCAGCCGGGACAGGTGCGGCGCAATGCCCTCGCTGCTGTCAAACGCCTTGCGCTGCAGGGCGGCGGTGGTGAACATGTCCAGGCCCATGCAATCCGCCTTGGGCTCCACCGCCTGCAGCACGCCGCAGGCCCGCTGGGTGAGCGGGGTCAATTTGGCATTGGGTGCGCGCACCAGGGCCACGGCGACTGCCGCCTCGCGCGCGTCCAGCCCATGGGCGGCTTTGCCAAACAGGGTGCGGCTCAGTGCGTCGATGCCCACCAGCTCGCCCCGGAACGGCACCAGGTTCAGGTAGGCCTCCAGAATCTGGTCCTTGCGCCAGCGGCTGTCCAGTTGCTGGGCCGACACGGTCTGGCCGATCTTCTGCACCACACTGCGCCCGCCCGCACCGGGCTGCAAATCGGCATCCAACAGCCCCGCCAGTTGCATGGTGATGGTCGACGCGCCCCGGGTTTTGCGGTTCCACAGATTGGCCCAGGCCGCAGCCGACACGGCCTGCCAGTCCACCCCGCTGTGTTCAAAAAAGCGCTTGTCTTCGCTCAGCACCAGGGCCGTGCGCAAGGCGGGCGACACATCCGCCAGCGCCACCCACTGGCCGCGCCGCACGGTGGTGTCGGTGCGCAGGCGCTGCAGCAGCGCACCTTGGCGGTCCAGCACCTGGGTGTCGGACGGGCGGTAGCTGGATTTTATGGAGTCAAAAGTGGCTGTAGCGCTTATTCCATCAGCGCAAGAAGCTATTAAAAATATAGCAATACACCAGACACGGCCGGGATTGCTCACTTCACCCCCACCACCTTCACCCGTGCATTCGGCCACTCGCCAAACATCTCGGGTGCGTACATCGCCTCGACGCGGCTGGGCGGCAACGCAAAATCGCCCACGTTGTTCAGCCGGATGGTGTATTCCATCTTGACCACGCCCTTGGGCAAATACTCGTAGTAGCTGCGGAAGGACTCGAAGCTGCGTTCTTCAAAAGCGGGCCAGCCGCTGCCGCTGCGCTTTTCGCCCTGGGTGGCTATTTCGGAGTCGCGGCCCAGGCCGCTGCCAAGGATGGTGGCACCGCCGGGCACGGGGTCGGTGATGGCGACCCAGGTCATGTCGGCGCTGGCGTTGACTTCCAGGGTGATGCGCAGCACGTCGCCACGGGTGTATTGCCCTTTGACGGCCTGCTCCACCGGTTGAATAGTCTTCTTGATCTGGTAGCCCGCGTTGAACGGGGCTTTCAGGTCAATGGCCACTACGGATTGCAGGGTGAGCCAGGGCTTGCCGGCGCCTTGCTGGGTCACTGTGAGCGTGTCTTTGCTCCACGGCAGGAACATGCGGTTGTTGCGCAGGTTGCCCGGGGATGCGGGCGCACCGAAGGCGGTGGTTTGGTGCGGGGTGTCGGTGGCGGGTACGCGGTCTACCTTGCTCCAGTCCACGCTGGCGGTGGCGGCACCCAGGGCGGCTTTGGTGACCCCGGCCACGGGGGTGGCTTCAAACTGGGCGCTGAACTTCTCCAGCGCCATGCCACCCCAGAGGTTGGCGGTGGTGGTGCTCCAGGCGCCATGCTGCTGGCGGCTGATGAAGCCGTTGGCCAGGCGGCCCATGTCGGGCTTCCAGGCCGGGTCGGTCAGCACGGCCAGGATCAGGCGGGCGGTGTTGTCGTCGCCGTTGTGCATCAGCCACCACCAGTAGTCCTCTTGCTCGGTGCTGAAGACCATCTTGGTGCCCTGGAAGCTCAGGCGGGCGCGCAGAATTTGCTGGGCCTCGGCCAGGCGCTCGTCGCGCTTGGGTACATCGGTCACGCGCTTCAAGATGTTGAGCCAGTCGATCACCGCGTGGGTAGGCCACTGGTTCGGGGCGATGGTGATGCTGCCCAGCATGCGGGCCTGGGCCTTGCCATAGCGCGACAGGGCTTCGATGGCGGCGAGCTTGCGCACGTCCAGGTCCTTGCGCGGGCTCCAGAATTCGCGCTGGATCTTGCCTTCCACAAACGCGATCAGGCCGCGCTCCATGGGCGCACGCACTTCGTCGCTCAGGGCGAAGGCGGGGTTGATGCCGCCCGCCTCGTCCGAGGCCGCCAGCAGGTAGGCCGTGAGGGTGTCGCTGCCCCGGCTCGCCTCGCCGTCGCGCGGCGGAAAGTAGCTGGCCAGGCCGTCGCTGTCGAGGTAGCTGGGGATCTGGGCGACCACGGTTTGCCACAGCTTGGCATCGCGCAGGCCGATGGCCTTGCTGGTCTTTTGCTCCAGGCAGGCAAACGGGTAATTGGCAAACCAGTCGCGTACTCCGGGTAGGCCCTCGGCCAGCGTGGGCTGCAGGGCCAAGCGCAAACCGCCCCGGCCCGGCAGCGCATCGGCGGGCGGCGCAACCGGCAGCGTGAACGTGCCGTCCACCTGCACCAGGGTGGCCTGCTGCACCGTCAGGGGCACGGCGGGGATGATGCGTTGGCGCACCTTGAGGGCATCGCGGGCACCGCCCAGGGTGTCTTTGGCTTCCACCTCCCACAGGATGGCCTCGGCGCGGGTTTGTGCGAGCTGCGCCGGGGCGGTCACGGTCCATGCGACCTCTTTGGCCTCTCCCGCTGGTATGTCCACGGTTTGTTGCTCTAGATTTAGTAGCGTAGCGCGCGGGGCGACCTCTACCTTCATGGCTTTTTGGGTGGTGTTGCGCAGGGTGATCTGGGCGCGGAACTGGTCGTCTTCGCGCACCAGGGGCGGCAGGCCGCTGATGATTTGCAGGTCTTGCGTGGCGCGGATGCTGGTGGAGCCGGTGCCAAACAGGCCGGTGGAGGCATCGGCCACAGCGACGATCTTGAAGGTGGTGAGCGCGTCGTTCAGCGGCACGGCAACAACAGCCTGGCCGTTGGCATCCAGCTGCACCTTGGGGTTCCACAGCAGCAGTGTTTCCAGCAGCTCGCGGGTGCCGCTGTGGCCCCCACCGCCGCCTGCGGCCACGGCTTTGCGGCCGTAGTGGCGGCGGCCGATGATTTCCATCTGCGCGGTCGAGGTTTCCACGCCCCAGGCGCGGCGCTGCAGCATCGCATCGAGCAGGTTCCAGCTGCTGTTGGGCATGAGCTCCAGCAGCGCCTGGTCGACTGCGGCCAGGGCGACTTCGGCATGGGCGGCGGGCTGGCCGTTGGGCAGCTTGACGTTGATGGTCACCTTAGCCTGGCCGCGCACGGGGTAGCTTTCCTTGTCGGCCTTGACGCTCACGGCCAGCTGGTGGGCTTGGGTGCCGACGCGGATTTCGGCCACGCCCAGGCGGAAGGCGGGTTTGCTCAGGTCTACCAGCGAAGTGGGGGCCACGTATTCACGTCCCTCGTACCAGAAGCTGGTCCACCACTCGCGCGGGGCCTTGTAGCCCCAGGTGAAGAAGCTGTACCAGGGCACCTCGCGCAGGCGGCCGCGCAGGGCCAGCACACTCACATACACGTTGGGGCCCCAGCCTTCCTTAATCTGCACGCGCACCGTCGGGTCCTGCCCGTTGAGCTGCACCACCTGGGTTTGGATGATGCCTTCGCGCTCCACCGCCACCAGGGCGGTGGCAAAGCGGAACGGCATGCGCACCTGGAACTGGGCGGTCTCGCCGGGCTGGTAGCTCTTTTTCTCGGGCAGCAGGTCCATGCGGTCGTGGTTCTCGCCGCCAAACCAGAGCTCGCCCTGCTTGGTCACATACACCGACGCGGCGGCCTGGATGCGGTTGCCCGCAGCGTCTTTGGCAGTGACCACCAGCTCCACCTCGCCCGCTTCGTTCAAAGCGGCTTCGCACAGCAGCAGGCCCCGGCTGTCGCTCTTGCCGCTGCACACCACGCCCAGGTCCTTGGTGCTGGTCTTGTTGTCGTAGGTGTAGAAGCCACCCACCATGCGCTTGCGGCTGGTGGTGACGATGCGGGCGGTGGCGCGCACTTCCAGGGCCACGTCGGCCTGCGGTTTGCCGGTCAAATCCAGCGCCAGGGCCTGGAACTTGAGCTTTTGGCTGGTAGACACCCAGCCTTCGGTCTTGATGCCTGCAACCACGGCGGCGGGCCACAGCGTTTGGGTGCTGCGGAGGGTTTGCACCTCGCCGTTGGGGTCGGAGTAGCTGGCTTCCAGCAGCAGATCCTGCGGCTGCGGGCTGGGCGTGAGTTTGTCGATAGTGGTTTTGCCCGCGCCGTTTTTGTCCAGCGTGAGCGGCAGCTTGTCGGCCACCACGCGGCTGTCTTCGCTGGCGGTGTTTTCTTCTTCATCGCCCTCCCCGGCGGCCTCGCGCTTGCCGCGGGGGGCGGCGAAGCTGAAGGCCTCGAAGTCGCCATAACTCAAATATTTGCCGCGCACCAGTGCCGACACGCGCACCGGCAGATTGGCCGCGCCGCCCCCGGCCACGTAGTTGATCTGCACGTCCACCGGCACGCTGGTGGCATGGACCAGCGGCTTTTTGTCGCTGGGAGTGACGCGGCCTTCGAGCACCGGCAGGCGGAATTCTTCGACGCGGAACTGGCCGGTGCTGAAGGTTTTGTCGTCGCCCGGCCCTTTGAGTTCTACGCTGTACACGCCCAGCTTGGCGGCGGGCGGGATGGACCAGGTGCTCTCGGCGCTCTGGCCGCCGGTGGCGGTCTTGCGCCAGACCAGGGGCTGGGTGGTCTGCTGGCCGCTGCCGATGTGGGTGATGACCAGGGTGTCGGGCTGCACCTCCGCCAGGCCAAAGCCTTTGCGGGTTTCGGTGCGCAGCAGGTGCTTCATGGACACGGTTTCGCCCGCGCGCAGCAGCATGCGGTCGAACACGGTGTGGGCGCGCTCGTCGGGCTCTGCGCTGCGGCTGGTGGGCAGGTTGAAGCGCCAGGGTTCGATGCCCCGGTTCCAGTCGCTCCAGGTGAAGGCCATGTCTTCCGCGCCGGCCTGCATGCTGCGGGCGCTGATGAAATAGGCCTGGTTGTAATGGCCCTCGTCCTGGCAACTCGGGGCCTCGGGGGGGATGTCGGCCACATAGGCGATGCCCTGGGCGTTGGTGGTGGCGTGGCCCAGCGCATTGCCGCGGCAGTCGGACACCTGCACCTGGGCGTTGGCCACCGGCAGGCCCTTGTCCAGCGTGGTAACCCAGGCCAGTGCGTTCTCGCGGCCCAGCTTGAAGTGCACGCCCAGGTTGGTCACCAGGGCCGAGGTGCGGACGAACATGGTGCGTTTGCCGCCATGGCGTTCGTCCAGCAGCGAGGCACCCAGCTTTTGCGAGGCGATTTCGACCACGTGGAAGCCGGGGGTGAGCGGGATGCCCACCACCTCAAAGGGGCGCGGGTCTCCACTGGCAGGCTGGGGCAGGTCCAGCGTCTTCACGCCCGGCTGGCCTTGCAGCAGCGACAGCATGCGGCTTTGCACATAGCCCTTGCCTTCGTCCGGCAGCACCTTGGGCAGCGGGCCCTTGACCTGGGCGGCGGCCAGCTTGCGGCTGACGTTGTAGGCATCGAACTGCTGCACTTTGGCGTACCAGGCAATGATGTCGGCGTCGCTGCGAGGCTGCAGGGTGCTGACCTTGCCCGCGTTCAGGGCTTGCACTTGCAGCTTGGATTCGACATTGCGCAGCGTCACCGGCAACAGCGCCACGCCGTTGGGCTCGGCAAAGCGTTCCACAATGCCAAACGGCGACGCGGCAAACTTGGCCAACGGCGGCATGGCCCCCGTGCCCACCTGCAGGGGGAAACTCGCGGCATTGGCCAGGCTGCGGCCCGACGCATCTTTGAAGCCTGCAGGCAGGGCCAGCGTGTATTGGGCCTGCTCGGCAAACGGGCTTTTGAAGGTGATGCTGCTGACCACCGCCTCGCTGTCGCTGTCTTCTTCGTCAAAGGTGGGGGCAACCGTGTCCTTGCCCGAGGTGAGCTTGATGCCCTCCAGCAGCTTGCGGGCCACGGGGGCGTTGAAGGCCAGGTGCATGGGGCGGATCGGCAGGCAGGCGCTTTGGGCGTTTTCACGTTCGCAGCTGAAGCTGGCGGCAAACGGCGCGCGCACGGTGTAGTCGAAGCGCTTTTCCACCGTGTTGGGCACGCCGCTGGGGGTGGCCACGCCCTTGCCGTAGACCAATTGCACGGTGGCACTGGGTGGCAGGCGGCGGTTGCAGGCCAGGGTGAGGTAACGCAACGGCTCCTTGGCGGCGGCCTTGTCCAGGCCCTGGGCTTTGAGCAGGTCGGTCCGGTCCTTGCCGTCCAGCAGGCGCACGGCCACGCGCTCGCCCAGGCCGTCCACCGCACACCACAGGTTCGCCTGCACGCTGGCCAGCGTGGCCGGGCCGTTGAGCGTGAGGGTGAAGAACTGCTCTTCGTCGATCTGGTCGCCGCCCTCAAAAGGCCGGATGTTTTGCACAAACGGGCCGCCACTATTGAATTTATAGCTGCTCACGCCCTTGGTATAAGCGCTGGGTGCCGATTTGATGCCTAAAGCGGGTTGCAGCGTACAGCGCACGCCGGGCGGCAGGTCGTTGGCAAATTCAAACGCCCATTCGCGGTCGCTGGTCCAGCGGCCCGTGCCCTGGCTGGCCTGCGCGTCGTTGCACTGCAGGCTGGCCGGTGCCGGGGCCTTGGGGTCGCCGAAGTTGACGGCACTGGTGTCGAACTGCACCACCACCTGGCGGATGCGGGCCACCTCGCCCTGGGGCGAGACGCGGGTGATCTGGGCGGCTTGGGCTAAAGCACTGCTGGCGAGCAGGCAGCAGGCGGTGAAGAGGGTGTGGATACGCACGCGGGCTCCGGTTGGGGAGCCGCAAGGGTAGCCGATGCCCGCATGCGTTCGCCTGTTCCAGACGCAAAAAGGGCTGGCAAACGCCAGCCCTTTTGGGGAAGCTTACGGACCGTTACCGTTTAGGCCGCCGGTGCGCGCAGGCGGATGTGCAGTTCGCGCAGTTGCTTCTCGTCCACCGTGCTCGGTGCCTGCGTGAGCAAGTCCTGGGCGCGCTGGGTTTTGGGGAAAGCGATCACGTCGCGGATGGACTCGGCACCGGTCATCAGCGTGACCACACGGTCCAGGCCAAAGGCCAGGCCGCCGTGCGGGGGCGCGCCGTATTGCAGGGCATCCAGCAGGAATCCGAACTTGTCTTGGGCTTCTTCGGGCGTGATCTTCAGGGCATCGAACACCTTTTGCTGCACGTCGGCGCGGTGGATACGGACCGAGCCGCCGCCCATTTCCCAGCCGTTGAGCACCATGTCGTAGCCCTTGGAGATGCATTTCTCAGGCGCCGTAACCATCCAGTCTTCGTGGCCGTCCTTGGGCGCGGTGAAGGGGTGGTGCGTGGCGGTGTAGCGCTGCGCGTCTTCGTCGAATTCGAACATCGGGAAGTCCACCACCCACAGGGGTTTCCAGCCTTTTTCGAACAGGCCGTTCTTCTTGCCAAACTCGCTCTGGCCGATCTTGATGCGCAGGGCACCGATGGCATCGTTGACGATCTTGGCCTTGTCGGCACCAAAGAAAATCAGGTCGCCGTTTTGCGCGCCGGTGCGCGCCAATACTTCGGCCAGGGCCTTGTCATGGATGTTCTTGACGATGGGGCTTTGCAGGCCGTCGCGGCCCAAGGCCGTGTCGTTGACGCGGATGTAGGCCAGGCCCTTGGCGCCGTAGATCTTGACGAACTCGGTGTAGGCATCGATTTCGCTGCGGCTGATGCCGCCGCCTTCAGCCGAGCCACCGGGCACGCGCAGGCCCACCACGCGGCCATTCTTCATGGTGGCCGCACCCGAGAACACCTTGAAGTCCACGTCGGCCATCACGTCGGTGAGCTCGGTGAATTCAAGCTTGACGCGCAGGTCGGGCTTGTCGGAGCCAAAGCGGTGGGCGGCTTCCTGGAAGGTCATCACCGGGAACTCGCCCAGGTCCACGCCCAGGGTGTTCTTGAACACGGTCAGGATCATGCCCTGGAACATGTCGCGGATTTCCTGCTCGGTGAGGAACGAGGTTTCGATATCGATCTGGGTGAATTCAGGCTGGCGGTCGGCGCGCAGGTCTTCGTCGCGGAAGCACTTGGTGATCTGGTAGTAGCGGTCGTAGCCGGCCACCATCAGCAGCTGCTTGAACAGCTGCGGGCTTTGCGGCAGCGCAAAGAACATGCCTTCGTGCACGCGGCTGGGCACCAGATAGTCGCGCGCGCCTTCGGGGGTGGACTTGCCCAGCATCGGGGTTTCGATGTCGATGAAGCCGTGCGCGTCGAGGAACTTGCGCACTTCCATGGACACGCGGTAGCGCAGCATCAGGTTGTTTTGCATGTACGGACGGCGCAGGTCCAGCACGCGGTGCGTGAGGCGCGTGGTTTCGCTGAGGTTTTCGTCGTCGATCTGGAACGGCGGGGTGACGGAGGGGTTCAGCACCACCAGCTCGTGGCACAGGATCTCGATCTTGCCGCTTTTCAGGTTCTCGTTGACGGTGCCTTCGGGGCGCGCGCGCACCAGGCCCTTGATCTGCACGCAGAACTCGTTGCGCAGCGACTCGGAGACGGCAAACATCTCGGCGCGGTCGGGGTCGCAAACGATTTGCACATAGCCTTCGCGGTCGCGCAGATCGACAAAGATCACGCCACCGTGGTCACGGCGGCGGTTCACCCAGCCGCACAGGGTGACGGTCTGGCCCAGCAGGGCTTCGGTCACAAGACCGCAGTAAGTGGTGCGCATTTGAGATTGCATGGCTATTTTTTTCTGGCGCCTCTTGGGGCGCGTGGGTTGAAAGGAAATGCGCAGGCCAAAGGGACCCGCGGGTACTAGCTGGATTGGATGGGGTTGACGGGTTTGGGTGCGGACGGAGCCACGCCGTGGGGCACGACCACACCCATGGAGACGATGTATTTCAGCGCCTCGTCCACGCTCATTTTCAGCTCAATGCAGTCGCTGGCCTTGAGCATGATGAAGTAGCCGCCGGTGGGGTTGGGCGTGGTGGGCACGTAAATGCTGAGGTACTCGCCTTGCAGGTAATTGGCCGCGTCGCCACCGGGCACGCCGGTCACAAAGGCAATGGTCCAGGCGCCTTCACGCGGCCACTGGATCAGCACGGCCTTGCGAAAAGCGTTGCCGCTTTCCGAAAACAGCGTGTCCGAGACCTGCTTCACACCCGAGTAGATCGAGCGCACGATGGGGATGCGGTGCAGCAGGTTGTCCCACCAGCCGACCAGTTTGCGGCCCACAAAGTTGCTGGCCACGGCGCCCACCAACAGCAGCGAACCCAAAGCCAGCAGCACGCCAAAGCCGGGTATGTGAAAACCCAGCAGTTTGTCGGGCTGCCAACTGTCGGGCAGGATCAGCAGGGTCTGGTCCAGAAAATTCAGCACCCATTGCAGCACCAGCAGGGTGATGGTCAGCGGCACGATGACCAACAGGCCCGACAGCAGCCATTTGCGGATAGAAGCCATCATGGATGTCAGACCGCCGGGGTGCCGCCGCCGGACGGTGTGGGAGCTGGCGCTGGGGCGGGCGAAGGCGCAGCAACCGGTGCAGCCGACGTGTCGGCAGGTTTGGCGGGCGGGGCATCGGCAGCAGGTTTGTTGTCTGCAGGCTTGCCGTCATCGACTTTGGGGGGCGGAACCGCCGCGCCACCGCTGCCGTTGCGGAAATCGGTCACGTACCAGCCCGAGCCCTTGAGCTGGAATCCGGCCGCGGTGACCTGTTTTTGCAAGGCTGCCGCGTGGCAGCTGGGGCAATCGGTCAGCACCGCGTCGGACATTTTTTGCAGTACGTCGAATGCGTGCCCGCAGGACTCGCATTTGTAAGCGTAGATAGGCATGGCGTAGAAAGCTCGGGTTGAAGTCGCAAAACCTATGATTATAAGATGGCAGGGTGAAAACCCTGACCGGGTACGAACCTGTTCACGTTCTTAGAAGAGGAACGGCGATACCAGCAGCACGCGCATGGCCAGCAGGCCCAGGCCGAAACCGATGGCCCCGTAAACCAGGCCGTGCAGCAGGCGGTTGGTGCGTTTGTGCTCGGCCAGCAGCTCTTCCATCAGCTTGCGCTGCTCGGTGCCCCGGTCCCGGTTGTCGCTACCGCCCTGCTTGAGAAAGTCCACCAGCAGGCGCGGCAGTTCGGGCAGCAGCTTGGCGTAGCGCGGGGCTTCGTTTTTCAGCTGTTCGATGAAGGCCTTGGGGCCGATCTGCTCCAGCATCCACTTTTCCAGGAAGGGTTTGGCGGTGTTCCACAGGTCCAGTTCGGGGTCGAGGTCGCGGCCCAGGCCTTCGATATTGAGCAGGGTTTTCTGCAGCAGCACCAGTTGCGGCTGGATCTCGACCTGGAAGCGGCGCGAGGTCTGGAACAGGCGCATCAGCACCATGCCCAGCGAGATTTCCTTCAGGGGCCGGTCAAAGTACGGTTCGCAGACGGCGCGGATGGCGGCTTCGAGCTCGTCCACGCGGGTGGTGGCGGGCACCCAGCCGGATTCGATGTGCAGCTGGGCCACGCGCTTGTAGTCGCGGCGGAAGAAGGCGGTGAAGTTTTGCGCCAGGTACTCCTTGTCGTACTCGGTGAGCGTGCCGACAATGCCGAAATCCAGCGAGATGTAGCGGCCAAAGGTGGCCGGATCGACCGACACCTGGATGTTGCCCGGGTGCATATCGGCGTGGAAGAAGCCGTCACGGAACACCTGGGTGAAAAAGATCGTCACGCCGTCGCGGGCCAGCTTCTGGAAGTCCACGCCCGCCGCGCGCAGCCGCTCGGTGTGGCTGATGGGGATGCCCACCATGCGCTCCATCACGATGGCTTCCGTAGCGCACAGGTCCCAGAACATCTCGGGGATCAGCACCAGGTCCAGGCCTTCCATGTTGCGGCGCAACTGGGCGGCGCTCGATGCCTCGCGCACCAGGTCCAGCTCGTCGTGCAGGTATTTGTCGAACTCGGCCACGACTTCCAGCGGTTTCAGGCGCTTGCCGTCTTCCGAGAAGCCGTTGACCCAGCCCGCCATCATGCGCATCAGGCCCAGGTCTTTTTCGATCGCGGGCAGCATATTCGGGCGCAACACCTTCACCGCCACGTCGCGCAGCCGACCGTTGCGGTCTTTCAACACTGCAAAGTGCACCTGGGCAATGGACGCACTGGCCACCGGCTCCTGGTCAAAGCTTTCGAAAATTTCACCTAGGGGCTTGCGAAACGCCCGTTCGATGGTGGCCACCGCGATGGACGAGGCAAATGGCGGCACCCGGTCTTGCAGGCGGGCCAGTTCGTCCGAGATATCGGGCGGCAGCAGGTCGCGCCGGGTGGACAGCACCTGGCCGAACTTCACAAAGATGGGGCCAAGCCGCTCCAGCGCCTCGCGCAGGCGTTCCCCGCGCGGGGCATCCAGGTTGCGGCCTACCGACAAAATCCGCGACACCATCGCCAACCAGGGCTTATTGAAGCTGGTCAGCACCAGCTCGTCCAGGCCGTAGCGCAGGACGATCCAGACGATGTACGCGCCCCGAAACATCCGGCTCACGCAGAGGCCTTGTCGGCACCGGGGCGCTTGCCGATGAAGCCACGCAAAGCCGCCACCGCACTGCGCACCACATTGCCCAGGGTGTGGGCGGCGGTGTCACCCACCACGCGCGACAGGTCTTCTTCCAGATCCCAGCGCACATGGTCTACCAGCCAGTTGACTTCGGCGGCCAGTTGCACATCGCCCTCGATACGCACGGCGGGCTTGCCGGTGCTGAGCGCCTGCTGGGCCAGGGCGATGGGCGAGGTCTCGGAAATGGTGAGGGTGAGGTCGGCGCGCATGCCGGGCGTGGCGCGGTCCAGCAGGCCGGCCGGGGTGGCCACCAGGGCCATGTGGAAACTGCGCCACTGCATCAGCACTACCCGGCCCTTTTGGCGGGCCAGGCGGGCGGTGGCTTCGGGCTCTTGCTGCAGCACGTGGTTGAGCAGCAGGACGGTGCGGTTTTGCACCTCATCGACCACCCAGGGGGGTGGCTGCAGCGTGGCGCTGGCGCGGGTGAAGAGGTTTTCGAGCAAAGAAAAGGGGGACTGTGTTGCCATAGTCCCCCATTATCCGGGATAGTTACTTGACTCCAGGACGCAAGCGTCCTTGACCAATCGCAATTGCAGGGCTTACGCAAGTCCCCTTGCGCGCCCGGCGGGCGACACAAGGGGCGCTGCGTAAGTCCTGTCGCTATTGCAGGGCTTGTACGCCCGCCACCAACCAGCCGCTGGCGCCGCTCTTGGGTTTGGTCATGTTCCAGACCTCGCGGAACGGGCTGGGGCCGGCCGATGGCTCTTCACGGATCATGCCGGAGAACTCGACGCTGGCCATGTAGTCATTGCCCAGATCTTCGATGCCCAGCAACTTGGCATCGAGCATCACTACGTCTGTCTTATTGGTGTTGCCGCCGGTGTGGGTTTCCCGCTCGGTCAGCTGCGACTGGATTTCGCCCAGCATGGTGTCGGTCATCATGGCGCGCAGGGACGAAATGTCCGAGCGGTCCCAGGCCGATTGCAGGGTGATGAAATTGTTTTTGGCAGCGCGCAGAAAGCCTTCGGAATCAAAACCGGCGGGGGCACCCCATCCCTGCGGACCGGCCAGCGCGGAGCCGATCATTGAGCCGCCGGATTCCAGCGGAGCCATGTGGCTGCTGCGCTCAAAAGGCCGCGCCGACGCATCGTTGCCCACATGGTCGGGCGAATAGGTCGGGGCGGCGCTAGGTGCAGCGGCACCCTGGAAGGCAAACGGGCTGGGTGGCGGCGCATTGCTGGCCGCCTTGCGCGAACGGATGAAGCCCCACAGCAGCATACCTGCCAGCACGACCAGGCCAATCATCAGGAACTGGCCCATCTCCGCGCCCAGCCCCATGGAATGCGCCAGCCAGGCCAGGCCGGCCCCGGCCGCCAAACCACCCAGCATGGCGCCCCATGGACGCCGGGGGGCCGCAGCCGGTGCGGCAGCTGGTGCCGAAGGCGCGGCATTGGTGGCACTTTGCGACGGTGCCACCGGCGCGGGGGCCGCCTGGCGCTGCGTCACATTGCTGGACTGTCGACCCATCGAGCGGCCGCCGCCCAAACGCGCAGCTTCGGCATCGAAGCCTGCGGCCATGACCATTGTGGCGGCCAAAACCAATGCCCAAACTTTCATACTGACTCCGTTTATTGTTATGGATTAGACCGGACTACGCTTAACACTTGATCCCCACATGCAATGCCACCATGCCTCCGGTAAGGTTGTGGTAATCGACATGGCCAAAGCCTGCGGCCTGCATCATGGTTTTCAGCTCTTTCTGGCCGGGATGCATACGGATGGACTCGGCCAGATACCGGTAGCTGGCGTCGTCGCCTGCCACCAGCTTGCCCAGTTGCGGCAGCACCTTGAAGGAATACCAGTCGTAGACCTTCTCCAGCGGCTGGGCCACTTTGGAAAACTCCAGTACCAGCAGCTTGCCGCCGGGCTTGAGCACGCGGCACATCTCCGCCAGGGCCACGTCTTTGTGGGTCATGTTGCGCAGGCCAAAGGCCACGCTCACGCGGTCGAAGCTGGCATCGGGGAAAGGCAGTTTTTCGGCATCGCAGACCATCGTGGGCAGCACCACGCCCGCGTCCAGCAGGCGGTCGCGGCCGGTGCGCAGCATGGCTTCGTTGATGTCGGTGTGCACCACCCGGCCGGTGGCGCCGACCTTTTTGGCAAACGCCATGGCCAGGTCGCCAGTGCCGCCTGCGATGTCCAGCACCTGGTGGCCTTCGCGGATATCGGCCACCAGCACGGTGTAGGCCTTCCAGGCGCGGTGCAGGCCTGCCGACATCAGGTCGTTCATCAGGTCGTATTTGGAGGCCACGGAGTCGAACACGCCGCGCACATGGCGGGCCTTGTCGCTCTCGTCAACCGACTGGAAACCGAAGTGGGTAGTGCTCATGTTTGTATACTAAATCAGAATGGTGGCGCAGGACAGCGACAACCCTGCGCTGCACAGGGAATTTAAAGAAAATCGGCCTCTACCGCCCATTCCATGAGCGTGACAAGCTATAGTTACTATAGCAAATCAATGGGAGTGGCTGCCGCAACCCTTGGCCACTTTGCCGGGCATGGGCGTATCGCGGCTGGCACCGGCGGCGGCCAGGCGGGCTTCGTAGTCGGCCCATAGCTTGTCTTGCTCCCGGCCCAGAAAGTACAGGTACTCCCAGGTAAAGATGCCGGTGCTGTGGCCGTCGGAGAACGCGGGCTGCACGCCGTAGTTGCCCACCGGCTCCAGGCCGACCAGGGTGACTTCGCGCTTGCCGGTTTGCAGGGTTTCCTGGCCCGGGCCGTGGCCTTGCACTTCGGCCGACGGCGAGTACACGCGCATCAGCTCGAACGGAATGCGGAACACCGCGCCGTCGGAGAACGTGACTTCCAGCGCCCGCGACAGGCCGTGGACGGTAATATCTTTAGGGGTAGGCGCGCCCGCCTTCAAGCCGGCCATCAGACTAAAACCCGCTCAATGCCGCCGTGGTTGGCTTGCGCCACGTAGGTCGGCAGCCAGTCCTTGCCCAGGATCTGGTTGGCCATTTCGACCACGATGTAGTCGGCCTCCAACAGGCCGTTTTGCAGGTCGTTGCCGTAGCGGCTCAGGCCCTGCAGGCAGCTGGGGCAGCTGGTGAGGATTTTCACGTTGTCCTTTACGTCATTTCCGGCCAGTTTACCCATGGCCCGCAGCTTGGTTTCGTCGTTGCGCAGCTCTTCTTCCTTGCGGAAGCGGATCTGCGTGGAAATGTCGGGGCGGGTCACGCCCAGGGTGCCGGACTCCCCGCAGCAGCGCTTGCTCTCCAGCACCTGGTCGCCCAACAGCGCCTTGACCGTCTTCATCGGCTCCTGCAGCTTCATGGGGGTGTGGCAGGGGTCGTGGTACAGATAGCTGCCGCCGTTGTCCAGCGTAATGCCCTTTTCCAGCAGGTACTCGTGGATGTCGATGATGCGGCAGCCGGGGAAGATCTTGTCGAACTCGTAGCCCTGCAACTGGTCGTAGCAGGTGCCGCAGCTGACCACCACGGTCTTGATGTCCAGGTAGTTCAGCGTATTGGCCACGCGGTGGAACAGCACCCGGTTGTCGGTGATGATCTTGTCGGCCTTGTCGAACTGGCCGCTGCCCTTTTGCGGATAGCCGCAGCACAGGTAGCCGGGTGGCAGCACGGTTTGCACCCCGGCGTGCCACAGCATGGCCTGGGTGGCCAGGCCGACCTGGCTGAACAGGCGCTCGGAGCCGCAGCCGGGGAAATAGAACACCGCCTCGGATTCGCTGGTGGTGGCCACCGGGTTGCGGATGATGGGCACGTAGTCGCTGTCTTCGATGTCCAGCAGGGCGCGGGCGGTCTTTTTGGGCAGGTTGCCCGGCATCTTCTTGTTGATGAAGTGGATCACCTGCTCCTTGATGGGCGCGGCGCCCACCGTGGCGCGGGGTGCAGCGGTCTGCTTCTTGGCGAAGCTGCGCAGCAGGTCGTTGGCCAGGCGCTGGGCCTTGAAGCCCACGCCCACCATGGCGGCACGTGCCAGCTTGATGGTTTCGGGGTTGGTGGCGTTCAGGAAGAACATGGCGGCGGCGTTGCCGGGGCGGAAGGTCTTTTTGCCCATCTTGCGCAGCAGGTTGCGCATGTTCATGGTCACGTCGCCAAAATCGATCTTCACCGGGCAAGGGGTCAGGCATTTGTGGCACACGGTGCAGTGGTCGGCCACGTCCTCGAACTGCTCCCAGTGCTTGATGCTTACGCCGCGGCGGGTCTGCTCTTCGTACAAGAAAGCTTCCACCAGCAAGGAGGTGGCCAGAATCTTGTTGCGCGGGCTGTACAGCAGGTTGGCGCGCGGCACGTGGGTGGCGCACACCGGTTTGCATTTGCCGCAGCGCAGGCAGTCCTTCATGCTGTCGGCAATGGCGCCAATATCGCTTTGCTGCATGATCAGCGACTCGTGGCCCATCAGCCCGAAGCTGGGCGTGTAGGCATTGGTCAAATCGGCCTCTAGCGCTTTCCCATCAAGCATTGGCAGCTCTGATTTTCGTAGCAACTTGCCTTTGTTGAAGCGGCCTTCGGGGTCGATGCGCTGCTTGTAGTCGGTGAACGGCTGCATCTCGGCATCGCTCAGAAACTCCAGCTTGGTGATGCCGATGCCGTGCTCGCCCGAGATCACGCCGTCCAGGGCTCTCGCCAGCGCCATGATGCGTTTGACGGCACCGTGCGCGGTTTGCAGCATCTCGTAGTTGTCGCTGTTGACCGGAAGGTTGGTGTGCACATTGCCGTCGCCCGCGTGCATGTGCAGGGCCACCCAGACCCGGCCCTTGAGCACGGTTTTATGGATGGCGGTGCACTCGTCCAGGATGCCCTTGAAGGCCGCGCCGGTGAAGATGTTTTGCAGGCCCGCACGAATCTGCGTCTTCCAGCTGGCGCGCAGGCTGTGGTCTTGCAGCTGCGGGAACAGGGTTTCCACCCCGTCCAGCCAGCCCTGCCACAGGGCACGGGTCTCGGCCACCAGGGCCAGGGCCTGGGTAACCCGCTCTTCCAGCAGCTCGGGCGAGGGAATATCGCCCTCCTCGTCCCCCTTGCCCAGCGGCAGGTTGCCCTTGCGGAAGAAGTCTTGCAGCGCGTCGCACAGGGCCAGCTTGTTTTGCAGGCTGAGTTCGATGTTGATACGCTCGATGCCATCGGTGTACTCGGCCATGCGCGGCAGCGGGATCACCACGTCTTCGTTGATCTTGAAGGCGTTGGTGTGGCGGCTGATGGCGGCGGTTTTCTTGCGGTCCAGCCAGAATTTCTTGCGCGCCTCGGGGCTGATGGCGATGAAGCCTTCGCCGCTGCGCGAATTGGCGATGCGCACCACTTCGCTGGTGGCGCGGGCCACGTCGTCGGCGTTGTCGCCCGCGATGTCGCCAAACAAGGCCATCTTGGGCAGGCCGCCGCGCTTGGACTTGGTGGTGTAGCCCACGGCTTTCAGGTAGCGGTCGTCCAGATGCTCCAGCCCGGCCAGCAGCACGCCGGTGCGCTTTTGCTCGGCAAACATGAAGTCCTTGATCTCGACGATGCTGGGCACGGCGTTCTTGGCATCGCCAAAGAACTCCAGGCACACGGTGCGGGTGTGCGCGGGCATGCGGTGCACCACCCAGCGGCCACTGGTGATCAGGCCGTCGCAGCCCTCTTTCTGGATGCCGGGCAGGCCGCTCAAGAACTTGTCGGTCACGTCCTTGCCCAGGCCCTCCTTGCGGAAAGTGCGGCCGGGGATGTCCAGGCGCTCGGTGCGGATCTTGGTTTTGCCGTCGGCCTCGAAGTACTGCAGCTCGAAGCTGGCCACTTCCACGTCGTGGATCTTGCCCAGGTTGTGGTTCAGGCGGGTGACTTCCAGCCACTGCGCGTCGGGCGTGACCATGCGCCACGAGGCCAGGTTGTCCAGCGCCGTGCCCCAGAGCACGGCCTTCTTGCCACCCGCGTTCATGGCGATGTTGCCGCCGATGCACGAGGCCTCGGCCGACGTGGGATCCACTGCAAACACATAGCCGCCGCGCTCGGCCGCATCGGCCACGCGCTGCGTGACCACACCGGCTTCGCTGAAGATGGTGGCCACGGGGTGGTCCACGCCGGGCAGCATGCGCATCTCCACCTCGGTCATGGCCTCCAACTTTTCGGTGTTGATGACCGCGCTGTTCCAGGTCAGCGGAATCGCGCCACCGGTGTAGCCGGTGCCGCCGCCGCGCGGAATGATGGTCAGGCCGAGTTCGATGCAGCCCTTGACCAGCCCGGCCATCTCGGCCTCGGTGTCGGGGGTGAGCACCACAAACGGGTATTCGACGCGCCAGTCGGTGGCGTCCGTCACGTGGCTGACGCGGCTCAGGCCGTCGAACTTGATGTTGTCGCGGGCCGTGAGCTTGCCCAGCACGCGCGCAGTCTTGCGGCGCAGGTCGTAGGTCTGGGCGAATGTCTTGTAGAACGTGTCCACCGCCTGCTTGGCCAACACCAACAGCTCGCCGACCAGCGCGTCGCGCTCCTGGTCCTGCTCGGGGGTGCGGCGTTTGCCCACTTCGTCCAGGCGGTGGTGCAAAGCGTCGGCCAGTTGTTTGCGGCGCTTGGGGTTGTCCAGCAGGTCGTCTTGCAGGTAGGGGTTGCGCTGCACCACCCAGATATCGCCCAGCACCTCGTACAGCATGCGGGCGGAGCGGCCGGTGCGGCGCTCCTGGCGCAGCCCGTTCAGGACATCCCAGGCACGCGTGCCCAGCAGGCGGATGACGATTTCGCGGTCGGAAAACGAGGTGTAGTTGTACGGGATTTCGCGCAGGCGAACGGCTTCAGGGGCCTGCGCCAGCAGGGTGGACAAAGCGGTGGGAGCATTCATTGGGGGAAAACCTGGGGTGGGCACAGCGCCCATGGGCCTGGGATGACAGTCGGATAGCGATTTTAGGGCAGCGGACTTTCACCCTGCCGACAGCGGGTTGTCGGGAAACGACAGCGAAATCAGAACAACACGCGGCTGCGGATGGTGCCGGGCACTGCTGCCAGCTTTTCCAGGGCCAAGTCGCTGGACTCCGCATCGATATCGATCACCACATAGCCAATTTTCTCGTTGGTCTGCAAGAACTGCGCGGCAATATTGATGCGGTTGTCGGTAAACACCTGGTTCACCGCCGACAGCACGCCGGGCACGTTGTGGTGGATGTGCAGCAGGCGGTGCTTGCCCAAATGGCTGCTGAGGGCCACCTCGGGAAAGTTGACCGACGAGGTGGAGGTGCCGTTGTCGCTGTACTTGACCAGTTTTTCTGCCACTTCCAGGCCGATATTGGCCTGGGCTTCGATGGTGGAGCCGCCCACGTGCGGGGTCAGGATCACGTTGTCCAGGCCGCGCAGGGGCGACTGGAACTCGTCCTTGTTGCTGCGCGGCTCTTCGGGGAACACGTCGATAGCGGCGCCCAGCAGCTTTTTGGTCCGCAGGGCGGCGGCCAGCGCATCGATATCCACCACCGTGCCGCGTGCGGCGTTGATGAAGATGGCGTCCTGCTTCATGGCCGCGAACTCTGGGGGGCCAATCATCCACTGGGTGGCGGGGGTTTCGGGTACGTGCAGGGTGACGATGTCGCTTTGGCCCAGTAAATCGTGCAAGTTAGCGACCTGGCGCGCATTGCCCAGCAGCAGCTTGGTCACCACGTCGTAAAAGCAGACCTGCATGCCCAGGCCTTCAGCCAGCACCGACAACTGCGTGCCGATGGAGCCGTAGCCCACGATGCCCAGGGTTTTGCCGCGGATCTCGTACGAATTTTCGGCCGACTTAAGCCAGCCACCGCGGTGCGCCACCGCGCTTTTCTCGGGGATACCGCGCAGCAGCAAAATCGCTTCGGCCAGCACCAGCTCGGCCACCGAGCGGGTGTTGGAAAACGGCGCGTTGAACACCGCAATGCCGCGTTCGCGGGCGGCCTCCAGGTCTACCTGGTTGGTGCCAATGCAAAAGCAGCCTACGGCTACCAGTTTGCTGGCATGGGCAAACACTTCGGCGGTCAATTGGGTGCGCGAGCGGATGCCGATGAAATGCGCGTCGGCGATTTTTTCTTTCAGCTGGTCTTCGGGCAGCGCACCGGGCAGGCTCTCGATCTGGGTGTAGCCCGCGCTGCGCAGCACCTCCAGCGCCGAAGGGTGCACGCCTTCCAGTAAAAGAAATTTGATCTTGCTTTTGTCCAGAGAAGTCTTGCGCATACGGTGCCCGGCTGTCAGAGGTGAAGGGGGTGGCGATGCTAGCATGCTGCGCCGCAGCAAATGGCCTCCGCCCCATGCGGCACTTCCCCTAGCAGGGGCTATTTGAAATCCCGGCTGGCGGTAGGCAGGCTACCCAGCAAGGGGGTCAAGTCCACCAGTTTCCGGGCGATCAGGTTCATCACATCGCCTTCGCGCTGCCAGCGGCCGTACACCGCCAGCAGCCTGGCGCCCAGGAGCACTGCACGCTGCGTCTCCCGCACGGCCCTCCAGCAGATCACCTGCACCACCCCGGTTTCGTCTTCCAGGGTGATGAAGGTGGTGCCCTTGGCGGTGGGCGGCTGCTGGCGCAGCGTGACGATGCCGCAGTGGCGCACCATGCGGCCATCGGGTACGTCCCGCAGGTCTTGGGCCGACATGAGCCTGCGCCGGGCCAGTTGGGGCCGCAGCAGCGCCAGCGGGTGGCTGCGCAGGGTCAGGCCCAGGGACGCGTAATCCCACACCACCTCTTCCCCTTCCAGTGCGGGGGGCAGTTCCAGCAGATCCTCGTCCACCGGCGCATCCCGCAGCAGCAGCGGCGTGGAACGCAGCGCCGAGGCATCCCAGACCTGTTGCCGCCGGTGGCCGGACAGGCCCATCAGCGCATCGGCGGCGGCCAGGGTCTGCATCTCGTGCTGCTCCAGGTGGGCACGCCGGGCCAGGTCTTCGGCGCTGTCAAACGGTGCTTCGGCACGGGCCTGCACGATGCGCTGGGCGGACTTTTTCTGCAGCTTGTCGATGAGGCGCAGGCCCAGCCGCACGGCCGGGGGGTGCGGCAGGTCTTCCAGGGTGCAGTCCACCTGGCTGTGCATCACATCCGGGGACCGCACCTCCACCCCGTGGCGCTGGGCATCCTGCACCAGTTGCGAGGCCGAGTAAAAACCCAGCGGCTGGCTGTTGAGCATGGCGGCCAAAAATTCGGCCGGGTGGTGCCGCTTGATCCAGCAACTGTCATAGACCAGCAAGGCAAACGATGCCGCATGGCTCTCTGGAAAGCCATACTCGCCAAAGCCCTTGATCTGCTCGAAGATGTTCTGGGCAAACGCCTCGTCGTAGCCGCGCGCCGTCATGCCACCCACAATCTTGTCGTAGTATTTTTCCAGCCCGCCCTTGCGTTTCCAGGCGGCCATGGCCCGCCGCAGCCCGTCTGCCTCGCCCGCGGTAAAACCTGCGGCCAGGATGGAGATCTGCATCACCTGCTCCTGGAAGATCGGCACCCCCAAGGTGCGGCCCAAGGCCTCTTCCAGCGCCGCGCTGGGGAACGTGACGGGCTCGATGCCCTGCCGACGGTTCAGGTAGGGGTGCACCATGCCACCCTGGATGGGCCCGGGGCGCACGATGGCCACTTCCACCACCAGGTCGTAGAAGCAACGGGGCTTGAGCCGGGGCAGCATGCCCATTTGCGCCCGGCTCTCGATCTGGAACACGCCCACGGTGTCGGCTTGGCAAATCATGTCGTAGGTGGCCACACACTTGGGCGGGATGTCCTGCATGGTCATGGTCTGGCCGGTGCGCTGGCCAATGAAGTCCAGCGACTTGCGCAGGGCGGTGAGCATGCCCAGCGCCAGGCAGTCCACCTTGAGCAGGCCCACGGCATCCAGGTCGTCCTTGTCCCATTCGATCACGGTGCGGTTGGGCATGGCAGCGTTTTCGATGGGCACCATACGCGCCAGCGGGCCCTGGGTGAGCACAAAGCCCCCGGTGTGCTGGGATAGGTGGCGCGGAAAGCCCAGCAAGGCCGTGGTCAGCTCCAGCAGTTGCTGCACCGCCAGGTCGTCCAGGCGCAGGCCCGCTTCCTGCAGCCGCACGGGGTCCACGGTCTGGCCATCCCACCAGTGGTGGCCCTTGGCCAGCAGTTCCAGGGTCTCCAGCGGGAACCCCAGCGCCTTGCCCACGTCCCGGATGGCCGATTTGGGTCGGTAGCAGATGACCACGCCGGTCAGTGCCGCGCGGTCCCGACCGTATTTGGCGTACAGGTACTGCAGCACCTCTTCACGCCGCTCGTGCTCGAAGTCGATATCGATGTCGGGCGGCTCGTTGCGCTCGCGGCTGATGAAGCGCTCAAACAGCATGCGCATGCGCGCCGGGTCCACCTCGGTCACCCCCAGGCAGTAGCAAACCACGGAGTTGGCCGCCGACCCCCGGCCCTGGCAGAGGATGTGCTGGCTGCGGGCGAAACGCACGATGTCGTAGACAGTGAGAAAGTAGTGTTCGAAGCGCAGATCGCCAATGAGTGCCAGCTCGTGCTCGATCTGCTCCTGCTCTTTGGCGGCCATGCCCTGCGGCCAGCGCCGCCCTGCCCCCTCGTAGGTGATGCGGCGCAGATACCCCATAGGCGTTTCGCCCGGCGGCACCACTTCGTCCGGGTACCGGTAGCGCAACTCGTCCAGAGAAAAGTCGCAGCGGGCGGCCACTTGCAGGGTCTCCATCAGCAGGTCCGGGGGGTAGGTCTGGGCCAGGCGCAGCCGGGTGCGCAAATGCCGCTCTGCATTGGGCTGCAGGGCCAGGCCGCAGGCGGTCAGGGGTTGGCCGATCCGGGTGGCGGTAAGTACATCCTGCAGCGGCTTGCGGGAGCGCACATGCATGTGCACGTCCCCGGCGGCGACCAGCGCAATGGCGGTGAGCGCGCTGACCTGGCGCAGCTGGTGCAGCCACATCTCGTCGCCCAGCACGCGCAGCATCTGCACCGCCAGCCAGCAGCGGCCGGTAAAGGCACCGAGCAGCCAGCGGGCCACGGATTCCAGCTGCGCGCCAGTGGAGCGCCGGTCCGGTGCGGCCAGCACCACGCAGTCGGCCAGGGCCTGCGGGGCGATGGCATCGCGGCTGAGGTGGTACGTGCCCTTGTGCGCCGACCGGCGCAGCCCGGTGATGAACTCGCACAGATTGCCGTAACCGTTGAGGTTGCAGGCCAGCACGATGAAGGTGAACGGCGCCTCGCCATCGACCTGGAACTGGCTGCCCACCAGCAATGGCAGGCCCTGCTCCTTGGCGGCCACGTGGGCGCGCACGATACCCGCCATGGAACACTCGTCGGTGACCGCCAGGGCGGCATAGCCCAGTTTTTTGGCCCGTTCCACCAGCTCGTCGGGTTGGCTGGCACCGCGCAGAAAAGAGAAATTACTCAGGCACCACAGCTCGGCATAGGCCGGAATGGTCGATGGAACGGTCGGTCGGTCGGACAACATGGCTTCAGGCGAACATGCCGTGCAGGAACCAGGCGGTGTCCTCGTCGGCCAGCCGGGTCTGGTAGATCCATAGCACCCCGGCGTGTGCGCTCAGGGCGACCCAGTAGTCGCGCACCACGGTCTGGGCATGGGTGCCCGTCTCATCGCTGAGCCGGTGCCACCAGCCGCCTTCGACCCGGTGCGGGCCCGACAGCAACTGCAGCAAACCCTGGTACAGCGGCCGATGGTCCTGCACCGCCAAGGGCAAGGGCTGCAGCAGTACAAAGCTGGGCTGGGGCAGCGTGTACGGCGCCGGAGAGGTGGCAGCGCTCTTGCGTGGCAGCGGTGCCGGGGCCGGTTGCCAGTGGACGGTCCACTCCAGGCGGTGGTCTTCCTGCAGCACCGGGCGCAGCACCCGCTGCGGCCCCAGCCGGGCGGCAATGCGCTCCAGCACCAGGGCCAGCGACTCGCCGTCTTGCTGGCTGTCGGGCAGCAAGGAGGCGGTGGGCGCTTCAAAGGCCCGCACCTCCACGGCCAGCAGCTCAAGATCCCCCACCGGGGCCAGCAACTGCACTTTGGCCAGGTTTTCTGCGAGCAACCGTGCCAGGTGCTCGACGCTGCGGGTGGGCTCTGCGGTGCGGATGGTGAGTTCACCACCGTCACCGGCGGTTTTGGAGCGCATGGCATCGTGGCACCAGCGCAGGGTGACGGCCGTGACACCGCAGCGCCGGGCTGCCAGCCAGCCGCACAGCTGCAGCAGCAGGCGGCGTGCACCGAACAGAATGGCCGGGGCATGCTCGACCCGCGACATCAGCTCCAGCCGGGCATGGAACTGCTCGGGCAGCGCCACCCAGGCATGGGCACAGGGGCGCAGGCCATAGGCCTGGTCCAGGGCCACCAGCAACTCCTTGTCGAAGCGGCGGCTGAGCCCGCCGCGTGGCAGCGCCCGGACCTGGCCCAGGGTGGTGCAGCCCAGGCGCGCCAGCATCGGCGCATGGGCCGCCACCGCCGCCAAAGATGCCAGCGGCAGGGCATCCAGCAGCACCGCCAGCGGCTGGGCAAAGCCGTTGCGCACGCCGCAGCGCGCCAGGGCCAGCGCCGCCAGGCTGGTGGGGGCCCAGGCCAGAAAAGCCACGCCCAGCGCCGCAGATTCCGTACGCACCTGCGCCGCCAGCGCGCGCCTGCCGCCAAACAGGCGCTCGCTGCCCTCCACTTCCATCAGCACGGCGGCTTCCAGCACGGCCACGCGGGGGGTGAATTGCAGACACCACACCGCCAGACCCTGCAGCGCCTCAGTGCGGGGCGGGTTGGGGGGTGGGGGTGCTTCGGGGAGCAAGGCGGCCCACAGCATGGGAACTTTCGCGGGGAAGAAAAAACTGGCTGGGGCGCAGCAGGCGCGGTGTCAGCACCGACGCCAGCCCACCGGGCACCGAGGGCAGCGTGACCTGCCCCGCGTGCACCGGGCCGCGGCGCTTGAACACCTGCACGCGCAACGCCCAGTCCAGGCCCAGGCTGGCATGCACCCGCAGCGGGGCCGCCGAGGCTTCATGCTGCGCGGCTTCGGGGCGGCACAGGAACACCAGGCCCGCACAGCTTTGCGCGCACACCTGCAGGCGGCGGATCTGCTCTTGCCGCGCCTGCGGCACCCAGGCCACCAGGGCACCGGCCGAGCCAGATTTGATGAGCTGCTCGGTCACCCACAGCCGTTCTGCGGGGGTATCGGCCTGGATCCACACCAGTTGGCGCGGGTCCAGCCCCGCATGTACCAGGCCCGGCAGGTGCGGCTGCCGGGGCGGGGCCACCACCACCACCTGGCCGCCCCGGGCCACCACCTGGCGCAGCGCTGGCCCCAGCAGCCGCCATTCCAATACCGCCGGTTGCGGACTCAGCACCTCGGCCAGCGCATGGCAGGGCCAGCCGCCGCCGGGCAGTTCCTGGTCCAGCAGTGCCCACCCGGATGAAACCACCGAGGCCACGGGCGTGCCCAGCTCGGAACCACGCCAGACCGCCGCCGCCACAGCGGGAGGCAGCTGGCCGAGCCCCCGTGGGGGACTTGGGAGACGTGGAGTTGGCACGGGCGCTGCGGGGAGCGCTTCGTACCATGCGGGTTGGGCTTGCATGGGCGTCAATATACTGTTTATACGTACAGTATACGCACATCACCCCAACCCCGCTAGCTCGTAGGCCGTGCTCCGGGCAGTTGCATCACCTTCCCCACCAGGGCGGGCACGGGCAGTGCATGGTGTGCCGCCGCGATGCGCTGCACCCGGGCCAGCACCTCGGCGGGAAAGGCCGCCGAACGGGGGCCACGCATGTCCACATGCAGCAGCATCTGCTCGCACACCGCCACCGGCTCCGCCTGGCCCGGCAACAGCAGCTGCAGAAAAATATGCAACCGCTTGGCGTCCAAGCCCAGCACCTGCAGTTGCACCTGCACTTCGGCCCCCAGCTTCACCTCGTGCAGGTAGTGGATATGGCTTTCCAGCGTGAACAGGCTGCCGTGGGTGCGGGCGCGGCCCGCGGCATCCAGGCCGATCTGGTCCATCAGTGCGTCGGTGGCGTAGCTACAAATCAGCCCGTAGTAGGCATCGCGCAGGTGGCCGTTGTAGTCCACCCATTCGGGCGGCACTTTGGCGATGTACAGGGGGTCAGATGCCATGGCGGGCTTTGGCGGCTTCCACGGCGGCCATCACGCTCTGGATGGCATCGTCGCGGTAGCGCTCCAGTTGCTTGATGCTGTGGGTGCCGAGCTGGGCAGTGGTGCCCTCCACCACGCTGTCGATCAGCGCATCGGTGAGTTTAGGCGCCACCAGCTTGGTCCAGGGCAGCTCCAGGGCCGGGCCAAACTGCGCCATGAAATGCCGCATGCCCGCATCGCCCCCTGCCAGGGTGTAGGTCAGGAACGTGCCCATGAAGGACCAGCGGATGCCTGCGCCATAGCGGATGGCATCGTCGATCTCGCCGGTAGTGGCCACGCCGTCGTTGACCAGGTGCAGGGCCTCGCGCCACACGGCCTCCAGCAGGCGGTCGGCGATGAATCCGGGGATTTCCTTGCGTACATGCAGGGGCCGCATGCCAAGTGCGCTATAGATTTTGATAGCCGCGGCAATGGCTTCGGCGGAGGTCTTTTCGCCGCCCACCACTTCCACCAGGGGCAGCAAGTACACCGGGTTGAACGGGTGACCGACCACGCAGCGCTCGGGGTGAGTGGCACTGGCGTAAAAGTCGGTGGGCAACAGGCCGGAGGTGGACGAGGCGATGATGGCATCGGGCCGGGCGGCCGCGCTGATCTGCGCGTGCAGCGACAGCTTGAGGTCTTGCCGCTCGGGGGCGCTTTCCTGGATGAAGTCGGCGTGCTGCACGCATTCGGCGATGGTGGCGACAAAACGCAGGCGCTCCATGGAAGCCCCTGCCGCCAAACCTTGCCGCTCCAGCGCAGGCCAGGCATTGGCCACGTTGGCGCGCAGTTGCTGCTCGGCCCCGGCAGCCGGGTCCCAGGCGACGACATCCAGCCCGTGGGCCAGTGCGCGTGCGACCCAGCCGCTGCCGATAACGCCTACGCCCAGGGCGGCGAAAGTCTTGATGTGGGTGGTGATGGTCATGGTGAAAGCTTAAAGAGTTGTTAATGAGTTGAACCACCAGGCGGGCCAGGCCAGCACCTGGTCGGCCACCAGTTGGTAGCCCGCCGCCCCCGGATGGCAGCCGTCGCTGGCGGCCACGTCGGCCCGCCAGAGTGCGCTGTCGGCCAAGAATCGGGCCACCGGCATATACGGCACGCCCAGGGCCCGGGCGCGGTCGGCGTACAGCGGGCACAGGTCCAGGATGCGGGCATCCTGCGCCGCCTCGCCCACCGGGAACGGGCCCAGCACCACGGTGGGGTGCAGCGCCTGGGCCGTGGAGACGATGCGGGTAAAGCATTCCACACTCTGCGCCACCGGCACCCGCAAGCCGTCGTCCTGCGGGGTCATGTCGTTGGCACCGAATGAAAACACCAGGTATTTATGGCACTGCACCTGCAGGCGCACTGCCGACTCGGCCTGCCAGCGCGCCGCGATGCCCTGGCTGGTATCGCCGCGGATGCCCAGGTTATGGGCGGTCACCGCATAGCCCCGGTTCCACGCAGCGGCACTGACACGGCCCGGCCAACCCAGGCAGGTCGGGTCGCTGGTGCCCTGCGTCATCGAATCGCCGACGAAGCAAATGCGGTGGTCGTTGATCAGATCAGCCACGCTTTTTCAGGCCCAGCTTCTGGCGTCCTTCTTCCGGGGTGAGCGTGCGCGCACCCATCATGCTGATGATGCTGCGGGCCCGCTCCACCAGCGATCCGTTGCTGGCGGGCACGCCCTTGTCCAGCCAGAGGTTGTCTTCCAGCCCCACGCGCACATTGCCGCCCAGCAGCACGGCCTGCGCCACCATGGGCATCTGCATGCGCCCAATGCCAAAGCCAGCCCAGGTGGCACCCGGCGGCATGTTGTCGGCCATGGCTTTCATGGTGGTGGTGTCGGCAGGCGCACCCCAGGGGATGCCCAGGCAGACCTGGAACAGCGGCGCGTCGCCCAGCAGGCCTTCTTTCAGCATCTGCTTGGCAAACCACAGGTGGCCGGTGTCGAACACCTCCAGCTCGGCTTTCACGCCCAGCTCCAGAATGCGCTTGGCACCGGCGCGTAACTGGGCAGGGGTGGACACGTAGATGTAGTCGCCGTCGCCAAAATTCAGCGTGCCGCAGTCCAGCGTGCAAATTTCGGGCAGTAACTCTTCGATGTGGATCAGCCGGGCCAGCCCGCCAACCAGGTCGGTGCCGGGGCCGAACTGCATGGGGTTTTCGCCCGCGCCGATTTCCAGGTCGCCGCCCATGCCGGCCGTCAGGTTCAGCACCATGTCCACGCCGCTGGAGCGGATACGGTCCACCAGCTCGCGGTACAGCGCCGGGTCGCGGCTGCCTTTGCCAGTGGCCGGGTCGCGCACATGGCAGTGCACTACGGTGGCCCCGGCTTTGGCGGCCTCTACCGCGGCTTCGGCGATCTGCTTGGGGGTGACGGGAATGGCCGGGTGGCGGCCAACGGTGTCGCCCGCGCCGGTCACGGCACAGGTCAGGATGACATCATGGTTCATGTGTGGCTTTCTTTATAGACCGAGGGACGTGCGCACGGCGGGCAGGCCGTCTTTGCCGTCATAGGTTTTAACGCCCGCCAGCCATTGGGTCAGCAGCTCGGGGTTTTGCTTCAAGAAGGCTTTGGCGGCGGTGGCGGGCAGGACCTTGGCCATGATGGGCACCATCAGGCGGTTTTCCACATCGGTGCTGAAAACCAGGTTGGACACCAGCTTGCCTGCGTTCGGGCAGCGCTCCTGGAAGTCGGTGGCCACCAGGGTTTTGACCGAGGCCTCGCCAAAGTTGGGCCCAAAGTAGGCGTCACCGCCGGTCAGGTAGTTCAGCTTCATCTGGATGTTCATGGGGTGCGGCTCCCAGCCCAGAAACACCACCATCTTCTTCTGCCGAATGGCGCGCTGCACCTCGGCCAGCATGCCGGCCTCGCTGGACTGCACCAGCTTGAAGCCGCCCAGGCCCAGCTCGTTCTTGTCGATCATCTGCTGCACCTTGGCATTGGCGCTGCTACCGGCTTCGATGCCGAAAATCTTGCCGTCCAGCTCCTTCTGGAACTTGGCAATGTCGGCAAAGCTCTTCAGACCCGCCTCGGCTACATAGGCGGGAACCGCCAGGGTGGCCTTGGCACCGCTGAGGTTGGGGGTGGGCAGCACCACCAGGCTTTTGGCCTTGGCCAGCGGATCGACCATGCCGTCTTGCATGGGGCTCCAGTAGCCCAGCGACACGTCGATCTGCTTGCTCTTCAAGCCCGCAAAAGAGATGGGCACCGAGGCGATGGTGGTGCTGGGGCTGTAGCCCAGGCCTTCAAAAACTGTGGTGGCCAGCGCGGTGGTGGCGGTGATGTCGCTCCAGCCGATATCCACAAAACGGATCTTCTTGCAGCTTTCGGCATCCTGGGCCATCGCAGGCACCACGCACATCGCCGCCACCGCCAACCCCACACCCTGGAGCAATTTCTTCATCATGTTTCCTTTGGAATAAACACCGCAAACAGCGCCCACCGCCTTGCGATGGAAGGAATTTACCGGGGGGACCCCTCAAAAAACGACGCATTGCGACCAGTCATTGACCAGCAGCGACCACGCGGGTTTGCCCCAGTCTGCTAAAAACCGGCATGCCCACCGAAGACCTGTACTTTCTGCTGCTGCCCGCGTTTTCGATGCTGGGCTTTGTGTCGGCGGTCGAGCCGCTGCGGGTGGCGAACCGGTACCACAAAGACCTGTACCACTGGCACATCCTGAGCGTGGACGGCGGCCCGGTGACGGCCAGCAACGGCATGTCGCTGAATGCCGAAGGCTCGCTGGACACGGTCGCCAGCGCCCCCACCTTGTTCATCGTGGGCGGCTTCAACCCGCTGGAGCACTACACGCCAGCGCTGGGCAACTGGCTGCGGCGGCTGGACCGGGCGGGCACGGTGCTGGGTGCCATCGACACCGGTAGCTTTGTGCTGGCCGAGGCCGGGCTGCTGCAGCGCCAGAAACTGACCCTGCACTGGGAGGCGATATCGGCGTTTGTGGAGCGCTACCCGGCGCTGGCCGCCTCGGTGACGCAGGAGCTGTTTGAAATTGACGGCCAACGCATCACCAGCGCGGGCGGCACGGCCTCCATCGACATGCTGCTGGCGCTGATTGCCCGCAAGCATGGCCACGCGCTGGCCACCAAGGTGTCGGAACAGTTTGTGTTGGGCCGCATCCGTAACCCTTCGGACCACCAGCGCATGCAGATTGCCGCACGGTACGGCATCCACAACAAGAAAACCATCCAGGTGGTGAGCGAAATGGAGCGCCACATGGAAGACCCGCTATCGCCCGATGCGCTGGCCGACAGCATCGGCGTGACCCGGCGGCAGCTGGAGCGGCTGTTTGCCACCTACCTGAAAGACACGCCCTCGCACTTCTACCTGGGCCTGCGGCTGGACCGGGCGCGCCAGCTCCTGCAGCAGACCGAAATGCGCATCATCGAGGTCAGCGTGGCCTGCGGATTTGAATCGCCCTCGTACTTCTCGCGGGCCTACCGCAGCCGGTTCCACAGCCCGCCCAAGCAGGACCGCCTGGCTAGCTGAGCCCAGAAACGAAAAAACCACCCGAAGGTGGTTCTTATTTTTTGCTGGCAGCGCACCCTACAAAACGGCGGACAGTGGTGACACCGTCCGGGCGGTTTGCTTAAAAGATTTAAGCAGCGACAGGTGCGGCCACGAGTGCCTTCACCTTGGTGCTCAGACGGCGCTTGTCGCGAGCTGCCTTGTTCTTGTGGAAGATGCCCTTGTCGGCAACCGTGTCCACCACCGCTTGCATCTTGGCAAACAGTTCGGTGGCTTTGGCTTTGTCGCCGGTCAGAACGGCTTTTTCGACGTTCTTGACAGCGGTACGGTATTTGGAACGCAGCGAGGTGTTCGCAGCGTTGATCTTGATGTCCTGGCGGACGCGCTTACGGCCCGACGCAAGGCGTGGGTTCTTTTTCTTGGGTTTGGTTGCCATAATAAATTTCCTTGAGATTGTTAGAGGATGATGCCAGCAAAGCCCACGAGTATAGCAGTTGGGCGCTTATGCCACCCAGCCGGGCTACACTGGGTGGGTGAGTCTCTTCAAATCTGCTTCCACCATCTCCCTGCTGACCCTGGCTTCCCGCGTGGCGGGTCTGGTCCGCGACCAGTTGTTTGCTGCCACCTTCGGCGCCAACGCCATGACAGACGCGTTCTACGTGGCGTTTCGCATTCCCAACCTGTTTCGCCGCCTGTTTGGCGAAGGCGCGTTCAGCCAGGCCTTTGTGCCAGTGCTGGCCGCCAGCAAGGCTACGCACGGGCTGGAAGCCACCAAGCTGCTGATCGACCGCGTAGCCACCCTGCTGACCTGGGTGCTGGTGCTGACCTGTGTGCTGGGGGTGCTGGGCACGCCGCTGCTGGTCTGGGCCATGGCCGGGGGCATGCAGCAGGAACCGCAGGCCTATGCGGCGGCCACCACCATGACGCGCTGGATGTTCCCCTACATCCTGTTCATCTCGCTGGTGTCCATGGCCTCGGGCATTTTGAACACCTGGCGGGTGTTTGCGGTACCCGCCGCCACGCCGGTGCTGCTGAACATCGCCATGATCGCCGCCACCGTGTGGGCCACGCCCTGGTTCCGCAGCCACGGCATTGAGCCCATCTATGCGCAGATCATTGGTGTGATGCTGGGTGGCCTCTTGCAATTAGGGGTGCAGATTCCGGCGTTGAAGCGCCTGGGCCTGTTTCCGAATATTGGACTAACTTGGTCGCTTGTGCGCACCGCATGGGCCGATGACGCTACCAAAAAAGTAGCAAAGCTGATGGTTCCGGCTCTGCTGGGGGTGGGCGTGGCGCAGATCTCGCTGTTCATCAATACCCAGATCGCCTCGCGCCTGGCCCCCGGCAGTGTGAGCTGGCTCAGCGGGGCCGACCGGCTGATGGAATTCCCCACCGCCATGCTGGGCGTGGCCCTGGGCGTCGTGCTGATGCCGCAACTGGCCGGTGCCAAGGCCGCCAACGACCCCAAACAGTATTCCGCCATGCTCGACTGGGGCCTGCGCCTGGTGGTGTTGCTGGCCGTACCCTGCTCGGTAGCCCTGCTGACCTTTGCCACTCCGCTGGTGGCGGTGATCTTCCACTACGGTGCTTTCACCGAGCGCGACGTGGCACAAACTGCGCTGGCGCTGATGGGCTGGGGCGTGGGCCTGCTGGGTGTGGTGGCCATCAAGGTGCTGGCCCCCGGCTTTTACGCCAGCCACAACATGAAGACCCCGGCGCGCATTGCCGTGGCCGTGCTGGTCATCACCCAGCTGCTGAATCTGGCGCTGGTGCCGCTGTTCCAACACGCCGCGCTGACGCTGTCGGTGGGCCTGGGGGCCCTGATCAACGCCACCTGGCTGCTGATCGGCCTGCGGCGGCGCGGCAGCTACCTGCCGGTGCCCGGCTGGTGGAAGTTCATTTTGCAGGTGCTGGCCGCCAGCGCCCTGCTGGCGGTATTCTTGATCTGGGCGACCAGTGCCGTGCCATGGACCCAGTTTGCGGGCGCAAAATTGGAACGGGTTGGCTACATGGCGCTGGTGTTGCTTGCGTCAGCAGCTATTTATTTTGTAGCATTGTGGGCAGCGGGAATGAAATTACGTAAAGTGGTGCATCCGGGCGGCATTTAGGCTTGACGCTGCGCCACGACACGCTAGAAACTAGACCATGCACATCCCCTACCACCCCCCCACCCCGCTGGAGTATTTTGCGGCGCTGGTGCAAAGCGACGAACACTTTCCGCTGCTGGAGGCCGTGACCAGCCTGGCGCAAGACGAATACCCTGAACTCGACATCGAACAGGTGCTGGGCGATGTCGACCAGCTGCTGGCCCGCCTCAAGCGTCGCCTGCCACGCGACGCGGTGCCGCTGCAGCGCCTGCGCTCGCTGAACCAGTTCTTCTACCGCGACCTGAACTTTGGCGGCAACGTCAACGACTACTACGACCCCGACAACAGCTACCTCAACGCCGTGCTGCGCACCCGCCGGGGCATCCCGATCTCGCTGGCGGTGCTGTGGATGGAGCTGGCCCAGGGCATTGGCCTGGTGGTGCGGGGCGTGGCGTTTCCGGGGCACTTCATGGTCAAAATCAACCTGCCCAAGGGCCAGGTGGTGATGGATCCGTTCACCGGCCAGTCGCTGAGCCGCGAAGAGCTGTCCGAGCGGCTGGAGCCCTACACGCGGCGCAATACGCTGTCTGACGATTTCGAGGTGCCACTGGGCCTGTACTTGCAGGCCAGCCCGCCACGCGACATCCTGGCCCGCATGCTGCGCAACCTCAAAGACATCCACACCGCGCAAAGCGACTGGCCGCGCCTGATCACCGTGCTGGACCGCCTGCTGGTGCTGCTGCCCGATGCCTGGAGCGAATACCGCGACCGCGGCCTGGCGCACGCCGCCCTGGGCCACACCCGGCCTGCCGTGATCGACCTGGAAAAGTACCTGCTGTGCTCACAGGATGCGCTCGATCTGGACAGCATTTCCGAGCGCCTGAGCAGCCTGCGCCGGGCGAAAAACTAGGTTTTAGACTGGTTTTTAGGCTCGGCCAAAAACAACGCCTGCAGATCGCTCAGGAAGTCAAAGCCCCGCACCGTGGGCCGCACGCGCACACCTTCGCGCTCCAGCAAACCCTTGCGCTCGCCCTCGGCCAGACCCTTCTGGATGCTGGTCAGCGGCAAGCCGGTGCGTTCGGTGAACTTCGGCAGTTCAAAGCCGTCGCGCAGGCGCAGGGCGTTGAGCATGTACTCGAACGGCAACTCGGCGCGCGCAACGTCGTCGTCCTGCGCCACCGCCTTGCCCGCCAGAGCGTTGGCCATGTACAGATTCGGTTCGCGAAAGCGCACCTGCCGGATGATGCGGTGGGCAAAGCTGAGCTTGCTGTGCGCGCCCGCGCCAATCCCCAGGTAGTCGCCAAACTGCCAGTAATTTTGGTTGTGCACGCAGGCGTGGCCGGGCAGCGCGTAGGCCGAGACCTCGTAGCGGTCCATGCCGGCGGCCAGGGTCATTTCGGTGATCTTGTCCAGCATGTCGTAGCCCAGGTCTTCCTCGGGTACCACGGGTGGGAACTTGGCAAAGTAGGTATTGGGCTCGATGGTCAGCTGGTAAATGCTGATGTGTTTGGGCCCTAGCGCAAGAGCGGTGCGCATATCCAGCTCTAGATTTTGTAGCGTCTGGCCGGGCAGCGCGTACATGATGTCCAGGTTGAAGGTGTCAAACGACTGGGCCGCTTCTTCCACCGCCGCAATGGCCTGGGCGCTGTCGTGCACCCGGCCCAAGGCTTTCAGGTGGTCATCGTTGAAGCTCTGTACCCCGACCGACAGCCGCGTCACACCGGCGCTGCGGTAGGCACGGAAGCGGTTCTTTTCGAAGGTACCGGGGTTGGCTTCCAGCGTGATCTCGCAATCCGGCTCCAGCTTCAGGCGGGCGCGGATGTCGCCGATCAGCCGGTCGATGGCCTGCGGCGAAAACAGGCTGGGCGTGCCGCCACCGATGAAAATGCTGTGCACCGTGCGGCCCCAGACCAGCGGCAGCGCAGCCTCCAGGTCGGCCATCAGCGCGTCGATGTAGCGCTGCTCTGGCACTTCGCTGGTCGGCGTGGGGGCGGCCAGATTGGCAGCCGGATGCAGGGTCTGCGCGCCGTCCGCCCGCAGTTCGTGCGAATTGAAGTCGCAGTACGGGCACTTCTTCAGGCACCAGGGCAGGTGCACGTAGAGCGACAGCGGCGGCAGCGCGGCCAGTTGCAGCAGGCCGGGGCGCATGTGGTGTTGCAAATCCTTCACGGCAGCCAGCGCTCGCGCATCAGGGCCAGCATGGCGCGGGAGGATTGGCCCCGGTGGCTATTGGCGTTCTTCACCTCGGGGGTCAGTTCGGCAAAGGTCTTGCCGAACTGCGGGAGGAACATCACCGGGTCAAAGCCAAAGCCGTGCTCGCCCTGCGGCGCGCGGGTGATCTCGCCCACGGCGCGGCCCACAGCAATCAGCGGCTCGGGGTCATTCGGGCTGCGCACGGCCACCAGGGTGCTGACCAGGGCGGCGCGGCGGTTGGCGATGTGCGCCATCTGCTCCAGCAGCGCCCGCACATTGTTGCTGTCGCTCTTGGGGTAGCCGAACTGGGTGGCGTAGTAGGCGGTTTGCACGCCCGGCAGGCCGCCGAAGGCATCGACGCACAGGCCCGCGTCGTCGGCCACTGCGGGCAGGCCGCTGTGGGCGCTGGCGTGCCGGGCTTTGGCCAGGGCGTTTTCGACGAAGGTGTGGAAAGGCTCGTCGGCCTCGGGGATGCCCAACGTGCCCTGCGCCACCAGTTCCACGCCCAGCGGGGCGAACAGGGCTTGCAGCTCGAACAGCTTGCCCGCGTTATTGGATGCCAATACGATTTTCATAAAAAATATGCCTCTAGCGCTTATTCCATGAGCGTGAGCAGCTCTTATTTTGATAGTGCCTGCTGTTGCAGGTCCATCAGGCCGATGATGCCTTTTTCGGCCAGCGCCAGCAGCGCGTCCATCTCGGCGCGGGTAAAGGCCACGCCCTCGGCCGTGCCCTGCACTTCCACGAAATGGCCCGCGCCGGTCATCACCACGTTCATGTCGGTGTCGCAGGCGGCATCTTCGGTGTATTCCAGGTCCAGCAGCGGCGTGCCCTGCACGATGCCCACCGAGATGGCCGCCACGGGCTGGAGGATGGGGGTGGTGCTGATCTTGCCCGACTTGAGCAGCACGTTGACGGCATCCTGCGCCGCCACAAACGCACCGGTGATGGCGGCGGTGCGGGTGCCGCCGTCGGCCTGCAGCACGTCGCAGTCCAGGTGGATAGTGCGCTCGCCCAGCAACTTCAAATCGAACACGGCCCGCAGAGAGCGGCCGATCAGGCGCTGGATTTCCTGCGTGCGCCCACTTTGCTTGCCACGGGCGGCCTCGCGGTCGCTGCGGGTGTGGGTGGCGCGCGGCAGCATGCCGTATTCGGCGGTGACCCAGCCCTCGCCGCTGCCCTTCTTGTGGCTGGGCACCTTTTCTTCCACCGAGGCGGTGCACAGCACTTTGGTATTGCCAAACTCGATCAGCACCGAGCCTTCGGCGTGGATGGTGTAGCCCCGGGTGATGCGCACCGGGCGCAGCTGGTGGGCGGCACGGCCGCCGCTACGGATGAATTCGGTCATGGTGTGGATTTTTGTAATTGCGCTGTGGCAGCTTAGGTAGCAAATAGGTTTCAAACAAGAGGGATGCGTTCCAGGAGCACCGCAGAACCGGCATTGCCGACCCGCTGGTGGTGCCCCCGGCAAGGAGGTTGGCGCTGCAACGCGAGGTGCACCCGCCTGGGGGTGTTACATACGCTTTGCGGCTGCTTTGCGGATGGCTTCGTTGATCTCGGCGATCGATCGCTCGATGGCGGCATCGTCCAGATCGTCGATCAGGCTTTCCGGCCCCTGCGGTTGGATGGACGACGCAAACACGCCCGGCTGGATTGCCTCGGTGGAGATGCCCCGGGTGGACTCGAACATGTCCGGCGTCTCCCACTCGATCGCCAATACGGTGACATTGTCGCTGCGGGCACCGGCCTTGCGCAGCGCCTGCTCGACCAAGTCGGGCACGGCCTGCGACACCGGGGCGCTGGCCAGACCGCGCACGATGGCGGCATCGTCCAGGCTGTCCCACAGGCCGTCCGAGCACAGCATGATCTTGTCGCCCTGGTGCAGCGCGATGGGGCCGGTGATGTCGAACTGGGGCTTCACCGGCGATCCCAGGCAGGTGTAGAGCACGTTACGGTTCATGGCGTGGGGGAGTTGCGCCCCCCCTTCTGAACGGTGCTGCTCGGCGTAGGAGTGGTCGCGCGTGCGGGTCAGCAGCGCGCCGTCGCGCACCACGTACAGGCGCGAATCGCCGCAGTGCACCCAGGTAGCGCTATTGCCCTGCACCACGGCGGCCACCAGCGTGGTGCGGGGGGTGTCCAGCATGCCGTGTTTGGCGGCGTAGCGCAGGATCTGGTCATGGGCCGACAGCAGCGCGGCGCTCAAGAAATCGGCCGCCTGGGGCAGCAGCGGGCGGGCCTGCTTCTGGTACAGAGCAGACAGGGTTTGCAGCGCCATCTGGGCCGCCACCTCGCCTTCTGGGTGCCCGCCCATACCGTCGGCCAGCAGGAACAGGCCCGAGCCGCTGGTATAGCAATAGCCCATACGGTCTTCGTTTTTTTCGCGGCCGCCCTTGCGGCTGACCTGGAATACCGAAAACTTCACTTGGGCGTAGGCCCGATGCCGGTGGCATCACGCACGTTCTGCACGTTTTTCTTGGTGTCGGACACCAGGGTGTCGAACTGCAGGCGCAGCTTCTCGGCCACGGTCAGCTTGGTGTAGCGGCGCTCGCCTTCGCGGCTGAGTTCTTTTTGCAGCGCAAACACCGACTGTGGGCGCGACAGGGGGTCGATCGACATGCACCATTCGACCACCTCGATCAGGTTGTCCGAATAGATGCCGCGCAGCCGCGACAGCGCCAGGCCGATGCGGTCTTTTTCCAGCCGCTGCGGCGCCTCATTGGGCGGAAAACCCTGCATGCACGCGTAGATGCAGGCGCCGATGGCGTAGATGTCGGTCCAGGGCCCCATGGACGCGTCACGCCGGTACATCTCGGGGGCGGCAAAGCCGGGGGTATACATGGGGCGGATGAAGTTGCCTTCCTTGTTGAGCACCTCGCGGGCCGCGCCGAAGTCGATCAAGACCGCCTTGTTGTCGTCGGTGATGAAGATATTGGCGGGCTTGATGTCCAAATGCAGCATCTTGTGCTGGTGCACGATGCGCAAGCCGCGCAATATTTCGTCAAACAGGCTGCGAATGGTGGATTCGCGGAATACCTTCTGCTTGCGCTGGTCCCGCGAGGTGATGATGAAGTCCTGCAGGGTGGCGCCCTCCAGGTAGTTCATCACCATGTAGACGGTTTCGTTCTCGCGGAAGAAGTTGAGCACGCTGACCACCGACGGGTGCGAGATCTGCGCCAGCGAACGGCCTTCTTCAAAAAAGCTTTTCAGCCCCAGCCGGTACAGCGACAGTTTTTCGGGCTGCACCTGCGGCAGCAGTTCGCCGACTTCGCGGGTGGCCAAGCTGCTGGGCAGGTATTCCTTGACCGCCACCTGGCCGCCGTCGGCACCCACTGCCAGATACACCACGCCAAACCCGCCCGACGAGAGCCGCCGAACGATGTGGTAACCCCCGATAGCGGTGCCGGGCGGAAGCGTGGCCGGTTTGTTTTTGGACATAAATAGCAGGGGAAGCGCGGAAGCGGCGGAAAGGCAGTTTTTAGACCTGCCCCCCATCCGATGCAAAAGCCTGGGGTCTTTACATCAGAGGCTGAACAGGTCGTCGGTTATTCTCAGGCCATTGCAACGATATGTACCTTCTCAATGCCAGTTTACAGCATGACCGGCTACGCCAGTGCCCAGCACAGCAGCGCCACCGCCACCCCGGATACGGAATCCAAAAGCACGTCGGCGCGCCGCTTGGGAATCGAAATCCGGTCCGTCAACAGCCGCTTTCTGGACCTGAGCTTTCGCCTGCCCGACGAGCTGCGCAGCCATGAGCCCGCACTGCGCGAACGCGTCATGGCGCAGCTCAAACGTGGCAAGGTAGAAGTACGCGCGGCAATTGAAAGCACGGCCTCCGGCAGCCTGGCAGCGCCCTCCCCGCACCTGTTGCAGCGGGTCAACTCCTTGCAGGATTCGGTCAAAGCCTGGCTGCCACAGGCCGCGTCGCTGAGCGTGGCCGACATCCTGCGCATGGCCTCCAACGAGCAAGCCCCTGCCAACGATTGGGCCGACGATGTACTGCCGCTGGCCGACACGGTGCTGCAATCCCTGGTGGCCGCCCGCCAGCGCGAAGGCGAACGCCTGACGACCATGCTGCTGGGGCACCTGAAGCAATTGCGCACCCTGGCCGAAAAAGCCCTGCCCCTGGTGCCCCAGTTGGTGGAACAGCAGCGCCAGCGCTTCATCGAGCGCTGGAAGGAAGCCATGGCCCTGGCCGACGGCGCCACCCTGCCCGAAGCCGCGCAGGACCGCGCGCTGACCGAAGCCACGGCCTTCGCCATCCGCATCGACGTGGCCGAAGAGCTGACCCGCCTGCATTCGCACCTGGACGAGATGGAGCGCATCCTCAAAAAAGGCGGCGAAGTCGGCAAACGCCTGGACTTTCTGATCCAGGAGCTGCACCGCGAGGCCAACACCATGGGCTCCAAATCGGCCGCGCTGGAGCTGTCCCGCATTTCGGTGGACATGAAAGTGCTGATCGAGCAGATGCGCGAGCAGGTACAGAACGTCGAGTAGTTTTGGGCGGGGCTAAAGCGCCAACACCCGGTCAGGGCGCAACGTCAAAAATACAGCCACGGGCATACCCATATACCCATGGCCATGGCGCTGCATCAGATGCCGTGTGTGCTGAGCCGTGCGGCATACCACTTCGAAAAGCCTTCCACATAGGTTTCCGTGAAGGGGCTGAACGGGCCAGGGATGTAGGCCGGGTCTTGGGTGCCGTTGTGGTTGATGGAAACCAGGTTGGCATCCTGGGCGTTCGTGGCGCGCCATACCGCAGTGAGCCCGTCCAGGCTGTAGTCCACGCCTTCCACCGCTTCGGGATGCACCAGCCACTTCGAACGCACCAGGGTACGGTCCGGTGCCAGTGGAATCACGTAGGAGACCACCGCGTGGTCGCTCATCACGTGGGTCCACGAACTGTGTGTCCAGAGATGCGTATCACCGAGGTCGCGGCGCTTCAGCCCGCCCAGCAAACGTGTGCTGGCCACCTTGGTATCCATGGTTTGCGACTCTCCGTGGCCGGCAATCACCAGCCGCTGGGTGCGAAAGATCGTAGCGACGCTCCCATCGAGCCGCTCCACCGCCTTGCAAATGTGGCCTTCACTTTCCCAGTCGGCCACCCGGGAGGCATTGAGCGCATGGTATTTGTCCAGCGCCAGCTGCGACTCTTCACTCAGGCCATCCGGGCAGAAACCAAAGTCTTCCGGCAAGAAGGACGCGGTGAGCTCGGGATGCGTTGCGCTGCAGTGGTAGCACTCGCGATTGTTTTCCATCACGAGTTTCCAGTTGCCGTTCTCGATGATTTCGGTTTCGTGTGCAATTTTGCAGTGTGCCAGGTCGTAGGGGGCGAATCGGGGTGTCATGGTCTGGTCCAGCACGTCCACATCTTCGGGGGGAGTGTCGCCGAGGCACACAAAAATGAGTCCGCCCACCACACGGGTATGCACAGGAATCAGACTACGGCACGTGGGGTCAAAATCCAGCCCCATATGCGCAGCATGGTGCAGGCTCCCATCCAGATCGTAGGTCCACGAATGGTAGGGGCATACCAGCCTGCCCACGATGGCCTTCCCTGCCGGCATTAACCGAGCGCCACGGTGTCGGCACACATTGCGGTAGGTGCGGATATTTTCGTCGTCGTCGCGAACGATCAGGATCGACGACTTTCCGATGTCGATGGTCGACACATCGCCCGACTCGGGAACGTCCGCACTCACCCCCACCAGAATCCAGTGGTTGTTGAAGAAGACTTCGACATCGGTATCGAAAACATCCTGTCGCCCAAATAGGCCGCCAGGCATTCCGTAACCGACCTGACGACTGCGAACCAGGGCACCGTGTGGCATGAGCGTCTGTGTAGACATGATGGGATTCTCGAATTGGGATGAAGGGGTTTACGCGTATTTTTTGCGGTGAACCCAGTGTCTCAGTCCAAAATGTGAGCGTCAACGCGACTAATTCGTTGGTTCGCATTACCCTGGATTACATGAACACGGCGGGCCCCCGTCCCCGTACCAGCACGCTTGGCCAGGCCACCGAGAGCGGGGGGCAAAAGTCAGCGTGCAAAAGTGCTCAGTCTGTCCAAATAGGCGCACCACGCAGCCATTCGATCAGATGCTCTGTCGCGGGTGAGCCGGAGCGCCCATGCGGAACCACGGCGAAATAGGCATCCTGGACTTTGACAGTTGCCGCGGTCACTCGGACAAGTTGGCCCGCATCCAGCAATGCGTCTACCAAGCGGCGCCAACCGAGAACCACGCCCTGGCCTAGTAACACAGCCTGGATGGCATCGGTATAGAGACTGCAACGCAAAACATAATTCAGCCGCGGAGCGCGGAAACCAGCGGCTTGAAACCAGCCTTCCCATCCCATCCAACCCTCGGAAGTCGCATCGGACTCGATCAGCGGAAGTTGCGCCAACTCCTCCAGCGTTGCCGGTGTCTGGTGGGCAGCCAGCCAGGCGGGGGAACATACCGGAAACACCTCTTCGCCAAATAAAAAGGTCGCCGTGCCATCGCCCCATTTGCCGTTTCCGTAGCGCACCGCGAGATCCACTTCGTTATGCCGCAAGTCTGCGGTAAACATCTGCGTGATCAGCCGGAGCCTCAAATGCGGCTGCGCTTTTTGAAGCGCCGACAGCTGCGGCAGAACGCGAAAATGGGAAAACGCTGCGGTACTTGCCAGCACGACTTCTTGCTCCAGGCTTCCCATGCTGAGCCGGTCGAAGGTTCCGGCAATTCTCCGCATCGAGTCGGAGATCACTTGGTACAGCTGCTCGCCCTCACTCGTGAGTTGGATGGATCGGTGCAAACGATAAAACAAGCGCACACCCAAGGTGTCTTCAAGGAAGCGAATTTGGCGGCTCACCGCTGCTTGCGTGACACCCAGCTCCGCCGCCGCCAGCGTAAAGCTGCTGAGGCGGGCTACCGCCTCAAAATCAACCAACGCGGTCAACGACGGGATCAGCCTTCTGTAACCTTTCACGCCTTCTGGAGCCGTTTTCATCTTGGATTTTTCTCGTCAATTGCGGATGCGGAAATGCTTGGAACCACCGCGTAGCGAACCATAACCGAGCCCGTCGCCTTGCGCTTGCCAATTGACGCAAGTTCCAACCCACTCCCACAGCGGAGGGGCAGGCCCTTCACATGCCCGCGTAGTTGGGGCCTCCACCGCCTTCAGGTGCCACCCAAACGATGTTTTGCATCGGATCCTTGATGTCGCAGGTCTTGCAGTGCACGCAGTTCTGCGCATTGATCTGCAGGCGCTGGCTGCCGCCGCCCTTGGCTTCGTCGGGCACGAACTCGTACACGCCCGCAGGACAATAGCGCGCCTCTGGGCCCGCATACAAGGCCAGGTTCACGTCCACAGGCACGCTCGCATCCCTGAGGGTCAAGTGCGCTGGTTGCTTTTCTTCGTGGTTTGTATTGCTGATGAACACGCTCGACAAGCGGTCAAAGGTGAGCTTGCCATCTGGCTTCGGGTAGGCGATCGGCTGGCATGCGGCAGCGGGTTTCAGATACGCGTGGTCCGGCTTGCTGCGCCGCAAAGTCCACGGCATACGCCCGCGCAAAACCCACTGTTCAAAACCGTTCATCAGCGTGGCTATCGCAAGACCGTACCTGAACCAGTTTTTAAAGTTCCGGTCCTTGTACAACTCGGTATACAGCCAACTCTTTTCGAATGCCGCAGGATAGGCAACGAGTTCATCGCGCTGGCGTCCGGCCCGGATTGCGCCATAGGCCGCCTCGGCTGCCAACATCCCGGTTTTGATGGCGGCATGGCTGCCTTTGATGCGGCCGACATTCAGGTAGCCCGCATTACAGCCCACCAGGGCACCGCCTGGGAAAACGGTTTTTGGCAATGCATGGATGCCGCTGGCATTGATGGCCCGCGCACCATACGACAGCCGCTTGGCCGTGACTTCACCCTGGTCGTTTTCAAAATAGTGGCGAATGCTGGGATGGGTCTTCCAACGCTGCAACTCCTCGAAGGGGCTGAGGTAAGGGTTGGAATATGCCAGGCCGGTCACGAAACCCACGGCCATTTTGCGGTCGTCCAAGTGGTAGAGAAAAGCGCCACCATAGGTATCGTTTTTCATCGGCCACCCCGCGGTATGCACCGCCAAACCAGGCCGGTGCCTTTGGGGATCTATTTCCCATAGCTCTTTCACCCCCAGGCCGAAGCTTTGCGGGTCACGGCCCTTGTCAAGTTGGTAGCGGGCCACCAGCTGCTTGCCGAGGTGGCCGCGAGCGCCTTCGGCAAACACCGTGTACTTGCCCACCAACTCCATGCCGAGCTGAAAACTGTCAGTCGGTTTTCCATCCTTACCCATGCCGACATGGCCGGTGGCAACGCCCCTGACGGCACCCGCATCGTCGTAGAGAATTTCAGCAGCAGTGAAGCCAGGAAAAATATCGACACCCAGCATCTCGGCCTGTTCCGCAAGCCACCGCGTCAGGGCACCCAAACTGACGATGTAGTTTCCATGGTTTTGTGCAAACGGCGGCAAGAATATGCGAGGCACCCGAAAGCACCACTTCCGCCCCAGAAAGAGGTAGGCATCATCCGTCACAGCCTGGTCCAGCGGAGCACCACGTTCTTTCCAGTCCGGAACCAGCTCGGTCAGCGCCCTGGGGTCCATGATGGCGCCCGACAGAATATGGGCACCGGGCTCGGAACCCTTTTCAAGCACCACTACGGAAATATCCTGGCCGTTTTCAGCAGCGAGCTGCTTGAGTCGAATTGCCGTCGCCAGCCCCCCAGGTCCGGCGCCCACTACGACCACGTCATAGTCCATGGTCTCGCGCGGGCCGTACTTTTCCAGCAACACGTGCATGTCATTCATCGTTTTTCAACTTTTGTCATAAGCCAATAGGCTGGTCCTGGGTGAAATCGGACCGAGAACGTTCCCGGCCAGCCCTCAAACAGCAGTCCAGCGCCGGGGCCCAAGCTAGCGATAAGGGCACCGCCCACCAGAACTTCCGCCGTACCTTCCAGTACACACAAGGCACCATGCGCCAAAGCATCCACCGTCCTGAGCCTGTGTCGCGTGACATCCACCGTGGTGGCTACATGGCGCGGGTCCGACATGACGTTCCACAGCCGTGCGCCCGGGCTTGCATTTTCGCTCCCATGAAGTACGGCCTGGAGAGGCAGATCACCTGAGAATGCAGCCCACGCTCCCAGCCGCTCCAAGCGCCACGATGTCTCTGCTCCTTGCAAAATCACACCACTCCCCTGCAGAAGAACCGCTTGGCGCTGGAGCCCAGCAAAGACCGAGAACGGGCCGTCGCGCACGATATCGGCAATGCTGATGCGCCAATGCGTTTGGCCGTCAACCCCGCTGCGCACCAGGGTGCGGGCGACCCCGCCGCCATTGCGCCACGTTTCCTGCGGCAGATCCTGGATCGCAAAGAGGTGTAAACCTCGCTGCAGGGTTCGCATGCCAACCATCAGGCCCCAAGAGCCGGGAGACCGGCGGTCAGCGCAGGTAGAACCTCAAACAGATCCCCGACCAAACCCACATCGGCATACGAGAAGATGGGCGCATCGGGGTCCTTGTTGATGGCAACGATGACCTTCGCGTCCTTGATGCCCGCAACATGCTGAATCGCTCCGGAGATACCGACGGCTATGTATAGGGCTGGCGCAACCACCTTGCCGGTCTGTCCCACTTGCACGGAGTTCGGCGCGAAGCCGGCGTCCACGGCCGCACGCGAAGCACCGACGGCACCGCCCAGGCGATCTGCCAATGCTTCCACCAGTTGCATGTTTTCTGCCGAGCCCAAGCCGCGACCACCAGCGACCACGACCCGGGCGCGCGTCAGGTCTGGTCGCTCGCTTGAGCTGCGCTCCTTGCCCACGAGGCAACTGCGCCCGTCCTCTACCAGACCGTCAAGGGCGACAATGTCGGCAGCGTCGGCAGAGTCCGTCGCAGCGTCAAAGGCGGAAGCACGAACGGTCAGGAAAACCCGGCTCTGTGTCTGCACGGTGGATAACACGCTGCCTGCATACATGGGCCGCACAAAGCTATTCGCGCCGCGAACCGCCGTGACATCGGCAAGATAGGCGGCATCGCACAGGGCTGCTGCGCGCGGCAGCGCCGCGCGGGGAAGCATGCTGTGTGCGGCGATGACCATGTCAAAGCCCTCCGCCACCAACGCAATCGCCTTGGCGACGGTCTCGGCATTGGCAAAGTCCACATCGTGGTGGATGACACGCGCCACACCGTCCAGGCGAGCAGCCTGAGCGGCAACCGCGGCCGGCCCCAAAACCAGGACATGGACAGGCTGTCCAAGGGCCTTCGCGGCAGATAAGACACTAGCGGTCGATGCGTCCAGTTCCTCGGATTCGTGGATGGAAAGCAGCAAGGTTGGTTTAGTCATGGCGTAGACCTCAGGCATTCAGAAGCGGCAGGCGCTTGATTTGTTCGATGAGTGCGGCGACATCGGCCACACGCACTCCAGCGGGTCTGGCGGGCGGCTCGACCGCCGACACCAATTGCGCGTGGGCCGTCGGCAGGACGGCCAACTCAGCCGCAGGTATGGTGGTTATGCCCGCCTTCTTGGCCTTCATCATGTTGGGCAGCGTGATACTGCGTGCATCGCAGAGGCGCAGGTCCACCGTGAGAACGGCGGGCAGCGGCACTTTCCACTGCTCCATACCCCGGTCGCCGTCACAGCTGATCTCCAGGATGCCAGCCTCCAGCGTGAGCCGGTTAACAGAAATGGCCTGAGGCCAGTCAAGCAGCGCAGCGAGCATCGGGCCGGTGGCTCCGAGATCATCGTCGATCGCCTGTTTGCCACACAGCACCAGCGTGGCGTGCTCTCGGACAACCACGGCCTTTAGCAAACGCGCGACGTTGAGAGGGTCCAGCGTGGCATCGGCGGGGTCTATGAGGATGGCGGCATCGGCACCCATTGCCAGTCCGGTGCGAAGCACGTCTTGGCAGACTACCGGGCCGCAGCTCACCACGGTCACTTTTGTCGCCAAGCCTTTGTCACGCAAACGAATGGCCTGTTCAAGCGCCACCTCGTCGAATGGGTTGATCGACATCTTGAGTCCGGTGGAATCAACACCTGAACCGTCGGACTTGACACGGATTTTGACGTTGTAATCAACCACACGTTTTACAGGAACGAGTATGTGCATTTTTAAATTATTCCGTTGGCGGGTTCAGGAAACGGCACCAAGGCCGTACTTTCCGCTCAGCAAATTGCCGGTGCGGAACCGCTCATGCGCGTAGGGCACCAGCGAAACATCCGTTTCCAGGCCTAGAGCACACTGCGCGAGCACGCGGCCTACGCCCGGCGACAGCTTGAACCCATGGCCGGAGAAACCGTAGCCAACCACCAATCCGGGTACGTCGGGTAGCCGCCCCAACACGGGATTCCAATCGGGAGTGACGTCGTAGACGCCTGTCCACGACGAAGCCAGGCCGGCAGTTTCAAAAGACGGAAAACGCTCCGCCACCTGTGCACCGACTTCAACAACATAGTCCATCGAGATGTCGCCCTGCTCGTTGTCGGGGGACTTCAGCGTCTCACCCACGATGCCTTCGCTCACCAGCATTTGATTGCCACCATAGCTACGGCAGTACAGCATCCCGGGCGAACCCAGGTCCTTGTAGACCGGCATCTTGAAGGTATAGGCTTCAGGGCCTTCCAGGGCCAGCACGGTGTGGCGCTCGGCGCAAACCGGGGTGGGCACACCCGTCCAGCGCTCGATGTCACGTGCCCAGATGTTCTGCGTACTAATGACCGTAGCCGCCGTAAAGCGCCCTTTCGAGGTGTTCACACCGACGACCTTGCGACCGTCCATCACAAGGCCCTCCACCTCGACCCCCTCCATAATTTTCACGCCGCGTTTACGGGCGGCGCGCGCAAAGCTGGTAGCCACCAGGTAGGCATCCGCGAAACCGGCATCCGGCTCATAGCCAATCAGCGCGGCATCGTCGAAGCGGCAAATCGGCAGCAACGATCGCGCTTGCGTCTGGTCCAGCAACTGCACGTTGATACCCTTGTCCGCCTGCCCTTTCAACGCGGCCCGAAGGGGCTCCAATTTCGGGCCGTCGGGCGCGGCAATCACGTATCCACATTGGACCAGCCCGGCCGAGGCCTCCTCGTCACCCAGGTATTCTGAAAAATGGCTGAACACCTCCCATGACTTTTGCGCCAGTTCGACATTCTCAATAATGGAATAGTGGGTACGCAAGATACCGCTGGATTGCGATGTCGTACCTGCACCGATTTGGGTCCGGTCCAGCACGAGGACGCGCTTTGCACCCAGCTGGGCCAAGTGGTAAGCGACCGAACAGCCGATAACCCCTGCGCCAATCACGATGGCATCGTAGTTTTCCATGGTTTAAGTTGAATATGTGGTTGGAATGGCATGCAGCGTAAATGCCGCTGATCCAAACACTCGCACCATCAACATGGCTGAAGCTATGGTTTAGACAATTCGATCCCGGGAACGGTGCAAGGCGATAGCGGCAAGAATTTCATGGCGTTTCATGGCTCTATCCCACGGCAAAGAAGCTCTGACATCGCCGGTGCCAACCGTAGCGGCAGACACCTCAGCGCAACAGTCCGGTCAGACGGAGCTTGCACATAGGCACAGCCTGCCCATTTCAAATTTTCAACGGATCTTGCCCAACTGATGGATACACCAACTTATTCGCTTATCCAGGGGACCAGCCCTATCCTCATCTCGATTCCCCATCTCGGAACCCAGATTCCACCGGATTTGCATGCCTCGTACCGCAGCGAGGCCATGGACCTGGGGGACACCGACTGGCATCTGGACCGCCTCTACCAGTTCGCCAAGACCCTAGGTGCAAGCGTGTTGTGCGCGCACGTGTCTCGCTATGTGATCGACCTCAATCGTCCCCCAGACGGTGCGAGCCTCTATCCGGGCCAAACCACCACCGGTTTGTTCCCTACCCTGACATTCAAAGGCGAACCCATCTACCAAGATGGAAAAGAACCCGAAGAGCCGGAAATGCATCGGCGGATCGACGCCTACTGGCAGCCCTACCACCATGCCTTGCGCGCTGAACTGGACCGCCTGCGCGGCATGCACCCACGCGTTCTGCTTTGGGAAGCGCACTCCATTCGAAGCGTATTGCCCCGTCTGTTTGACGGCAAGCTCCCAGATTTGAACTTTGGAACCCACAGTGGCCAATCGTGCGACCCCGCGCTCCTGCAAGCCGTCCTACAGCCCTTGGTGCACCACAAGAATGTTTCGCATGTGGTCAACGGGCGGTTCAAGGGTGGATACATCACCCGGCATTTCGGCGAGCCATCCAAAGGCATCGATGCGATCCAGCTGGAGATGGGCCAGTGCCTCTACATGGACGAAAATCCCCCGTACGCATACCAGGAAGATAGCGCCCGGCGTATCCAGCCACTGCTGCACGACCTGATCCATGCCGCACTTCAGCATATGAAGGTAGCAGCAGACCGAACCCGTTAAATTGGACCATGGTTTAAGCGCTGCACTGCGCCTAAGCCATGGTGGTTTGAATGCGCCCCACAGGGCTTCGTGGGCGCTGTGGGAGCCGCTGAACCTATGCCTGGCCTGTAGCGGCCAACTGGGTGTTACCGCCCGATGCGCTCACATTGATGGTGATTTGGCGCTCGATCACCAGCCGCCACCATGGATAGCGCCCGTTGGCATCTTCCGACAAAACAGGAATGGCCACGCCCGCCGGGCTACTTTTGGCGTGCTGGCGCGGTACGGTCACCAGATTGCTATCGACCTCTGCCTCGCCGAGCACCGCCACGGGTGCCAATGGCGCGTCCAGGAAAACACGCTCGGCGTCGACCAGCTGGCACCACTCCGCGCCCAGAATTTTCAGATAGCGTTCATGTTCGACGGACTTTGAAAGCACCACGGACGCGCCACAGGCAATGGCAACCATCACCTGTGCAAGTACGCCATCCTTCGAAGGACCTTTGCACAAGACGGGTCCACGCGGCACAAAGACCAACGTGTTTTCTTCGCCGGACAGAGAGGGCAAAGACATGGATGCCAGGCTGTTGGCCAATGCCCGCAATTCGCCGAGGTGGCGTTCAGCGTGCGACGTACCGCCCGAGGTGGCGATGGTAGACAGACGCTCAAGCAACTCGACACGTTGGGCCAAACCGCGGGCCTCAAAGGCGCTACGGCTTTTCAGGCGGCCGTTTACCAGAACCGGGTATTCCAGGTAGTTGCTGCTCTGCAGGTCGGAAGACTGCGCAAAGGGTCCCTGGGTCCGCCCCACCGGGCCGTACAGGTTACGTACCAATTCCCGCAAGTACAGGGGGCCCGTCGGACTGGGGCCGAAGTCCGTGGTGGATGCGCCATCCACCTGCATGCCCGTACGGGTGCCATGCACCGCCCGGTTGACGTAGATACTTGCGAATTTATGCAGGGACGACACCTGTCCCGCGGTCTCATGGATGCGCGTGTGCAGGCCCAGCGTAGCCGGGGCGATGTGCTGCTCCAAGGCTGAGATCAACGCTTCCAGCTGGTCCGAAGACCAACGAACAACGTGCAGCACCGGGCCGACGACACCGATGTCAATGCCGTGCAGCTGATCGAACGAACCAAGGTCGACGATGGCAGGCTGCACAAAGGCTCCCGTTGCGCGGGACGGCATACGGCCCGCACGCGTTACCGCATAGCCTTTTCCAGCCAGCCGATTGAGATACTGTTCGAATGTCTGGCACATCGCCGCATGGGGAAGCGGGCCAATGTCACTGGCGCTGGCCAGCGCGTCGCCGACACCGCGTTCGTTGAGCATGGCGCACAACATCTCCAGAACCTTGGGCGCCACAACATCCTGCACACAGAGTATTTTGAGAGCTCCGGCTTGGCGGCCCGCACCATCGAACGCACCAGTGACTGCATCGGTAATGACCTGCTCAGGGAGCGCCGAACTATCGACCACCATGGCGTTGCATGGAGTCGACCGGGCCAGCAGCACCGGGACCTGTATTGAAGCCGTCACGTTGCGCGCGACCTCTGCCACCGTGCCACGAGAACCCGCCAGTAAAACTGCGGCCGTGTAGGGATGCGCAACCAGGGCTGCACCCAAGGTACGGCCATCACCGACCGCAAGCTGCAGCACCTTGGGCGGGACTCCGTTGGCGTGGAAGAGTCCCACCAGACACCACCCCGTACGGTTCGCCAGGGATGTAGGCTTGAATACGACTGCATTGCCCGTTACCAGGGCGGCCGCAATCTGCCCGACCGGCCACGCCAGAGGGGACGTCATGGGTGCGAGTACCACCACCGGTCCGCGCGGTTTGGCGGTTGACAGGTTCTTGTCCGAGAGCGCCTGTGCAGCATAGAAACGACAAAGGTCGGCCGCGTTTCGGAGCTCCTCGCTCGCATTGGCAAGGGTCACTCCGCTTTCGTGCACGAGCACCGATTGCAGAACGGGCACACCTTGCTCCAGACGTTCGGCAACCCTCACGAGAATCTGCGCACGCTCGTGGACGGGCAACGCACTCCATCCACCGCCCGCCTGCGCTGCCACCAGCATCACGCTGTCTGCGTCAGCATGGCCAAATGTCAACGGCACTGCATCGCCCTGCGCGATGCCCGCTCCCACCTTTTCCGTGGCCGTGGCGGCGGATGCGCTCGACCGCCAGGGCAACAGCATGGTGGGCATCGGAATCGCCGGGTGCGATAGTCCACCCGTGAGGGCAGATGTTGCGACAGGATCCGCCACGATGTCTTCGATCGAGATAGAGGTATCCACCACCTGGTTCACAAACGAAGAGTTGGCCCCGTTCTCCAGCAGCCGACGCACCAGGTAGGCAAGCAGGGTGGCGTGTCGGCCCACGGGCGCGTAAACGCGACAGGCGCGGCCTAGCCGACGGTCCCCGACCACCTGGTCATAAACCGATTCACCCATCCCATGCAAACACTGGAATTCGTACGCCTTGCCTACGCCCAAGGTATGCACGGCAGCGATGGAAAATGCGTTGTGGGTGGCAAACTGCGGGAAGACCGCATCGGGAGCCGCGAACAATGCCTTGGTGCACGCCAGATAGCTCACATCCGAATGCACCTTGCGTGTGAACACGGGATAGCCCGCGCTACCTTCCGCTTGGCAACGTTTGATCTCCGTGTCCCAGTAAGCGCCCTTGACCAAACGAACGAAGATGCGCCGCTTGGTTTCACGCCCCAGCGCAATGACCCAGTCGATCACAGCCCGTCCGCGCTTCTGGTAGGCCTGGAGCGAAATGCCCAGGCCCTCCCAGCCTGCCAGCTCGGGCTCATGCGCCAGACGCTCCAGCATTTCCAGCGTCAAGGGAAAGCGTGCAGCCTCTTCCTGGTCCAGATGGAAGCCGATGTTCCAGCGTTTTGCGGCCCTCGCCAGCGCCAGCAGCCGGGGGTACATCTCGGCAAGCACACGGTCGCGTTGCAGAACTTCATAGCGGGGATGCAGTCCCGTCAATTTTACGGAAACACCAGGGCCCTCAATCGCCCCCCGGCCTGCCGCGGCGCGGCCCACCTTCTCGATGGTGTGTGCATAGGCTTCATAGTAGGCATCTGCGTCATCAGATGTCAGCGCGCTTTCGCCGAGCATGTCGTAGGTATAGCGATAGCCCAGACGCTCCCGACCCTGGGCCAGGCCAAGCGCTTCTTCAATGGTCTGGCCGGTGACGAACTGCTTGCCCAATAGCTTCATCGCAAATGCCACGCCCGCCCGGACCACGCGCTCCCCGCCGGTCCGCAGTACGCCCGTCAAGGCAGATGCCAGCGACTTCTCGTCGGGCTGCTTCAGTATCTTGCCGGTGAGCGCGAGTCCCCAAGCGGAGGCATTGACAAACAGCGATGGGGAGTTCCCCACGTGGGACTGCCAGTCTTGGTCCACGATCTTGTCGCGGATCAGCTTGTTGCGGGTCTCCGTGTCCGGCACACGCAGCATTGCCTCGGCCAGGCACATCAGTGCCACACCTTCACGGCTGTCCAAGGTGAATTCCTGGGTGAGCAAATCGACACCACCAGAGTCAAGGCGCGCCTTGCGGACACCCTTTGCAAGTTGGGCCGCTAGGGTCTGGGTTGTCTTGAGCTGTTGTGGCTCCAGCTTGGCCTCCTCCGCGAGCGATGCCATGACGGCGTGTTCGTCCAAACCGTCAAAGGTGTAGATGCGCTCGCGCAGAATGCGCAAGGTGGCGGAAGGAGATGGCTCTTGCAGCACGAAAGAATCGGTCAAAACGGTAAGCTCCAGATCGGAAATAGTGGAAGTTTTCATCAATTTCTTTGGATTCCGCGCAGCCGCTCAGTACGCCTGCGCAGCGCCTCTAGGGTAAAGAGCAGGAGCGCGGAGACAACCACGAGCGTCGTCGCCACGGCGAGAATGGTGGGGCTGAGCTGCTCGCGCACGCCTGACCACATCTCGCGCGGCACCGTACGCTGGTCCGGCCCCGTCAGAAAGAGTGCCACGACCACCTCATCAAACGACGTGGCGAACGCAAACAGTCCGCCCGAAATCACCCCGGGTGCAATCAATGGCAGCTTGACGCTCCAGAACACCCGCAAGGGAGAGGCTCCCAGGCTGCGGCCAGCACGCGTCAGGGTTTCATTGAAGCCTGCCAGCGTGGCGGCGACCGTCACGACAATAAAAGGCACACCCAGGGCGGCGTGGGCCAGGATCAAGCCGAAAAGGCTATTCACCAGCCCAAAGGGGCTGAAAGCGAAGTACACCCCCACGGCCGTGATGATGGTGGGCACAATCATGGGCGAAAGCAGCAAGCCTCGGATGAAGGCCCCGCCCTTCAAGCGCTGGTGCATCAGCCCCAACGCGGCCAGCACGCCCAGGACGGTGGCCAACAAGGTAGAGGCAGCCCCCACAACCAAGGTATTTTGCAGCGCCAGACGCCACTCAGGGCGTTCAATGAACATCTGGTACCACCGGACACTGAAGCCAGGCATGGGATAGGTGAAGTACGGCTCGCTGTTGAACGACAGCGGCATCACCACCAGGATGGGCAGCAGCAGCCCAAGCAGCATCAGCACCGAGAACACCGCGTGCGCGACGCGCCCGATGGCTCCCCAAACAGTCACATAGGCTGGAAATTTCAACATGGTGTTAACCCAATTTGACGCCCGACCCACCGGTCAGACGCACAAAAACTGCATACATAGCCGTCACGCCGACCAAGAGCATGGCGGCCAGTGCTGCAGCCAGCCCCCAGTTCAGCGTGGTGTTGACGTGGTTGGCGATGTAATAGCTGACGAGCTGATCGTCCGGACCACCCAGCATGGCGGGCGTAATGTAGTAACCAACGGCCAGGATGAAGGTCAGCATGCCGCCAGCGGCAACCCCGGGCAGCGAGTGCGGAAAGTACGCGCTGAAGAACGCACGCGCCGGACCGGCCCCCAGCGACCTGGCAGCCCGCATGTAGATGGGCGGGATGTTTTTCATCACGCTGTACAGCGACAAAATCGCGTACGGCATCAGGATATGCGTCATCGAGATCAGCACGCCCCAGCGGTTGTAGATCAGGTTCCAGCCGCTCGCAGAAATGCCCAGTACCGACAGCAATCCGTTGAGCACACCGTTGCTTTGCAGGATCACCATCCACGACACCGAGCGCACCAGGAAGGATGTCCAGAACGGCAGCAGTACCAGGATCATCAGCACATTGCTCATGCGGGGCGGTAGCGTGGCCAAAAAGTACGCGACCGGGTAACCCAGCAACAGGCACAGCGCGCTCACCGAGAGGCCGACCCAGGCCGTGCGCACGAAAACGTCACGGTACAGACGCAGTTCTTCCGGCTGCTGGACGATGGCACCGTGGTCGTCACGGGTCAGATCCAGGGCCTTGAGGTAGTACTCAATGGTCCAGGTCCGTGCGGCATACTTGAGCGTCACCCAGGTCCGCGCAGCGCTCCACCGCGGGTCGATGGCAGCCAGGTGTTCACGCCAGTCGACCTGCGGGAGCCCATCGAGGCCGCGCACCGTTTTCAGGATGAGACTGCGCATGCCTGCTTCGTCGTAGTTGAGCCGCATCGCCACCTTACCCGGGCCCTCCGTACCTTTTTTGGCCGCAAGCTCCGCGGCAAATGTTGCAAACACCTCTTCGGGCGGCAACTCTTGTTGCTGGGGATTCCACAATTGCAGCGCCGCAGAAGTCTGAGGCAACTCCTCAGAGAGGGTGGTGTCTTTCACGCTTTTCAGCAGCAAATTCCCGATAGGCACGATGAACGTGAACAGCAGAAACACCAAAAGCGGCAGCACCAACAGATAGGCGCGGAATTGGCCCATGCGCTCCGCCCGGCGCAGGCGCGCCTTCAGGATGCGGCTGTCTTCGCCCAGGCCGACGCTGGGCGCTCGCAATGCGGTTGCATCCGCTGTAGCAGAAATGTTCATCGTGTCCCTCCCCAAGGCCTGGCCTTACTTCCGGTTCAACCAGGCGGAGAACTTCTGGTTCAGGTCGTCCGAATGGTCGGCCCAAAAGGTCGCGTCCACTTCCACCGCGCCAACCTGGTTCTTGGGTGTGGTCGGCAGGTAAGGCGCCACCTTGGGGTCCACCATGCCAACGGCCGACTTGCGCATCGGGCCGTAGGCGGTCAGCGGTGCGAGTGCAGCCAGGCGCTCGGGCTCGGTCGCAAAGCGTACGAAGGCTTTTGCATCCTTCAGGTTTTTTGTACCCTTGACGATGGAATAGCCCTCCACGTTTTTCAGCTGCCCATCCCAGAGGAAATCAAACGGTTTTTTGTCCTTCACGATGGCGGTGTAGATGCGTGCGTTGTAGGCACTGGTCATGACCACCTCGCCGTCGGCCAGGAGTTGGGGCGGCTGGGAACCGGCCTCCCACCACACGATGGACGGCTTGATGGTGTCGAGCTTCTTCAAGGCCCGGTCCACCCCGGCAGGTGTACCCAACACGGTGTAGACCTGGGCTGCAGGAACGCCGTCCGCGAGCAGGGCCCACTCCAGTGCCCCCTCAGGCGACTTGCGCAGGGCGCGCTTGCCCGGGTATTTCTTGAGGTCGAAGAAGTCGGCTACTTTGGCCGGTTCGGTCGCGCCGACCTTGGTCTTGTCATACACCAGTACCGTGGACCACACGATCGTGCCGGCCAGGCATTCGTTCAGGCCCTTGGGCAAAAAGTCTGCACTTGCCGGTGTGCCGTCCTTGGCTGGCGCGAGGTCTTGGGCGGGATTGATTTTTTCAAGCAGACCTTCGTCGCAGGCGCGCATGGAGTCCGACAGCTGCATGTCCACGATGTCCCAGGTGACATTGCCGGTCTGGACCTGGGTGCGCAGCTGCGCAATACCGCCGTTGTAGCTGGCAATCTTGCTGGTCACGCCGGACTTGGCCGCAAAGGGCCGCGTGTGAACGATTTCTTGTGCATCTTGCCAGGAACCGCCCCACAGGGCATAGGTCAGTTCGGCAGCCTGGGCTTGCGATGCCAGCACCAGCGTGGCGGCCACTGCCGCGAAAATTTGGCTTTGAGTCTTCATGGGAACCTTGGTCAATAAAGTAAGAAAACGCGTTGTATCGGGCCTAAACCCGGCCTCTCAATGCAGAGCTCGGCTAGCCTCCGCCCTCCAGCCAACAGAAAGTGCATCGCCCACCTGGATACGCTGCGCCTCGCCGTCATTCGGAATCTTCACAATGAAATCCTGGTGCCCACATACGCTGCACAGCAGCCGCAGGTGGTCGCCGTAATAGATGACATCCGTCACCCGGCTTTCGAAGTTGTTCTCACACGAGGCGGCCACCGCGCCGACCAGCACCTTCTCTGGGCGCATCAGCACGCTGGCCTTGGACCCCACCGCGATATCGGGCCCGACCACCGCCTTCAGCACCACGCCGTTCTCCAGGGCCAACGCACAGAACCCACCCGAAATCGACTGGACCGTGCCGTGCATCTCGTTGCTCTCGCCGATAAAGCGGCCCACGAATGCGGTATCGGGAGACTCGTAAAGGCTTGAGGGCGAGGCGAGTTGCTGGATGCGACCGTTGTTGAAAACCGCGATGCGGTCGGACATGGTCATGGCCTCGTTCTGGTCGTGCGTGACGTAGACGATCGTCAGTCCGCTTTGGGCGTGGATACGCTTGATTTCATATTGCATCTGCTCGCGCAATTGCTTGTCCAGAGCCCCCAACGGCTCGTCCATCAACACCAGTGCAGGCTCAAACACCAGTGCCCGCGCAACGGCAATACGCTGTTGCTGGCCGCCCGAGAGTTGACCCGGCATCCGGTCGGCAAACTTCTCCATCGTGACCATTGCAAGGGCCTTTTTGACCCGATCCGCTATCTCCGTCTGGGACAGCTTGCGCACCTTCAATGGAAAGGCCAGGTTTTCCCGCACCGACATATTGGGAAACAGCGCGTAGCTTTGGAACACCATGCCAATGTTGCGGCGCTCCGGCGGGATGCGATTGATCTCCCGCTCCTTCAACAGGATCTGGCCGTGGGTGGCGGTCTCAAATCCGGCAAGCATCATCAGGCAGGTGGTCTTGCCCGAGCCGGACGGGCCCAGCATCGTCAGGAACTCGCCTTCGCGGATGTCGAGGTTGAGATTCTTGACAACCAACGATTCTCCATCGTAAGTTTTCTGAACATTTTTAAAAGAAACGATCGTGTCCATTTTTATCTTCAGGAAAATTTCGGCACAAAGCCGATGGCCATCAGGAGGTGTGAAATACGTTGCCATTGGCGGCTGGCGAGAGGTTTCAACCCACCGTTTCATGCCAGCGTTCTGTCACATTGGGACCAAGCTTAGTGGCTGGCTTCGAATTCCTTTCAACACAAATTTGCGTTAATACTTAGGTTCAGACTTGCTGATAAACATCGGCTCTGGGGTTGGATCCGGGGTCCGCAGACGGCGTGATGGCAGACGCAGAAACGGGCCTTGCGGCCCGTTGGGGTGGTTCACCGGCCAGCGCCAGGCTGGCCAAATTTCACTGCTTAAAGCCCTCGCGCAGGCGCGTAGGTCTCTTTCACGACGCGCGGCGAAGTCCAGCGCAGCAGGTTCATCCAGGAACCGGCCTTGTCATTCGTGCCACTCGCGCGACCGCCGCCAAAGGGCTGCTGGCCCACCACGGCACCGGTAGGTTTGTCGTTCAGGTACAGATTGCCAGCCGCGTGCAGCAGGGCATCTTGCGCCTGGCGCAGCGCGGCCCGGTCGGTGCAGAAAATGGAACCGGTGAGCGCGTACTCGGATGCGGAATCGACCTCTTTCAGCACCTCATCCCAGGCGCTGTCCTGGTATTCAAACACCGACAGAATCGGGCCAAACAGCTCTTCCTTCATCAGCGAGTGGCGCGGGTCGTTGACCTGCAATACGGTGGGCTGGATGAAGAAGCCCGTCTCGTCACTACAGGCCCCGCCCGAGACGAGCTGGACCTGGTGGTCGTTTTTCGCCGCGGCAATCCGGGTGCTGAGTTTCGCGTAAGAGTTTTTGTCGATCACGGCTCCGATGTAGGTGGCCGGGTCGGCGATATCGCCCATCTTCACCTGGGACAGCAGACCGCAGAGCACATCCTTGACCTGGGGCCACAGGCTGGCCGGAATATACGCACGCGACGCGGCACTGCACTTCTGCCCCTGGTAGCCAAAAGCACCGCGCAACAGGGCCACAGCCACCTCGTTGGCATCCGCAGAACGGTGGGCCAGCACAAAATCCTTGCCACCGGTTTCGCCCACCATGCGGGGGAAGGTGCGGTACTGGTCAATATGGCCCGCAGCACGCTTCCACAAGGAGCGAAACACCTCCGAAGAACCGGTGAAGTGCAGGCCGGCAAAGTGGCGAGAGCCATAGACGGCATCGCTGACCGACAGGGCTTCACCCGGCACAAAATTGATGACCCCCGGCGGCAGACCCGCCTCTTCCAGGGCCTGGAAGAACAAATAATTGGCCAGGGTCGACTTGTTCGAAGGCTTCCAGAGCACCGTGTTCCCCATCAGGGCCGGGGCGCAGCTCAGGTTGGCCCCAATGGCGGTGAAGTTGAAGGGCGATACGGCATAGACAAAGCCCTCCAGGGGCCGCCAGTCCGTGCGGTTCTGTGCGGTCCGCACCGTCAAGGGTTGGTCGGCCAGGATGGTCTGTGCGTTGAACGTGTTGAAGTGCAAAAAGTCGATAAGTTCGCAGGCGCTGTCGGCCTCGGCCTCTTCCAGCGTCTTGCTCTGGCCCAACATGGTGGCCGCATTGATGCGGTGGCGCAGGCGCCCCTGCACGATCGCTGCCGCTCTGTGCATGATGGCCGCGCGGTCGGCAAAGTCCATGCGCGCCCAGTCGTGGGCGGCATCGAGATTGCTCTGGATGGACTCCTGCACCTGCGCAGCGTTGGGACGGTGGACCCGGGCAATGGTGCGGTGGCGGTCGTGCGGAACAATGATGTCCTCTACGTCACCCGAAAAAATCTTCTTGCCACCAATGACGGCCGGGATGTCAAGCACCTCGCGGTTGTCAAGCTCCTTGCGCAGCTGGGCCAAAGCCTCGGTGCCCTCGGTGTAATCGCAAGTGGGTTCGTTCTCGGGGCGGGGAAAGTTCGGACGAAAATGCATGTAAACCTCATAAAGAAAACTGTTCAATGGCCCATACACCCCCCTGGCCGGGCACGGCCGACACGGGCCAACAGAGCGGCATGCCAGCCCAGGGGGCGAGTAACATCAAGTCTGAACCATGAGACCCCTGTGATGGACACCATCAAGAATTCTGATGTTATGCACTCATGCCAACAATAAAGCGAAGCTTCCGATTTCTCCAGGCAGCCGTTGCCACCGAATCGGGCCCTCCATGAACGACGAACCCTCGAACCAATACCCCGAATGGGGGCTGCTCAGTGCCTGGGTGGCCGTGGTGGAGTCAGAATCTGTCTCCCTGGCTGCCCGACGGCTGGGCCTGTCGCAGGCGGCCGTGTCCATGCGCATCAAATTGCTGGAAACAAAACTGAACACCGAGTTGCTCGACCGAAGCACCCGCCCGGCCAAGGTCACCCTGGCGGGTCGGCGCCTGTATGAAAGCACCACACCCTTGCTCCGCAATGCCGACGAGATGCTGGAAAGTGTGCGCGGCATCAGCCGGGCCAAGCGGTCGGTGGTGCGCCTGGGCTGTATCGACTCTTTTGCCGCGACCGTCGGGCCGGTGCTGTTCCGGGCACTCTCCAACACCACCCAGCAGGTGCGCCTGTGGTCCGGGCTCACGCCCTCCTTGATGTCGCAGTTTGTCAACCGGCAGCTGGACATGATGATTACCACGGCACCCGAGATACCCCTCAACGATGTCGCGCATCTGCCGCTGTTCTCCGAGCAATACCTGCTCGTCATGCCGGCATCGCACACATTCCGGCCTTTGAGTTCGATCAGCGACCTGGCCCAAAAACTGCCCCTGATCCGCTATAGCGCGCGCTCCAATATTGGGGAGCAAATCGATAAATTCCTCGCGCTGCATGCCGACCATGTAGAACGCACCTGCGAATTCGACACCTCCGACCCGCTGCTGAGTCTGGTGGCCGCAGGGATTGGCTTTGCCATCACCACGCCGATGTGCATCTGGCAATCCCGCCATTTCGTGCCCCAGTTGCGCATGGTGCCCTTGGACGCCTTGCGCAGCCGCGGCCGCCCCTATGCCCCCATCCAGCGCACCTTCTACCTCACCTACCGGCCCGGAGAAATGGGCAAGCTGCCCAAAGAAGTGGAACACCTCACCCGCATTGCCATGGGCAGCCATATCGCGGCGGATATGGAGACCACGCTGGGCCTGCCGCGCAGCATGATTCTGTCGCCCGTCCATTCTGGCGAGCCGTCAGGTGGCGGGGCTGGCGACACTGGGTAGCTGCTCCAGCCGTGGCCCCGCCTGCCTGTGTGAGGGGGGTTATACGGGCCATCACGATTTATAAGAAATCAGCCCCCTGCGCTTATGGAATGAGCATGAGCAGCTATAAAAAATAGAGCATAAGCCATTTGACGCCTAGCGCAGCCCCAGCAACACCAGCACCGCAATAGCCAGCACCACCGCCACCCCTTGCCAGAAGACCACCGGGTTGCGCTCTACCAGCGGCGGGGTGCGTTGGCTTAGATATTGGGGGCCGGGCGCATGCAGGTCTTGCAGGAATTCAGACAGCGCTTCCTGCCGCTTGGCCGGGTGCGGGTGCAGGGCTTTTTGCAGCACGCCATCCAGCCAGGCGGGGAGCTCGGGGCGCAGGTGGCGTACCGGCACATACCGCAGCCGCTTCAGATCGGCGGGCGACTGCACCTGGGTAACCTGCAGGCCGTACGGCAGCTGTGCGGTGAGCATCTGGTAGGCCAGCACCGCCAACGAGAACAATTCCGACTGCGCACTACCGCCACCACCGGTGAAGTACTCCGGTGCGGTGTACTGCAGCGTGCCGACGATGGCATCGGCACGGGCGCGCGGCGTGCCTTCGGTCAGGCCCGCCACGTGGGTGGACGCAAAGTCGATGATCTTCACCGTGCCGGTGCGGTCGACCATCAGGTTCTCGGGCCGCAGGTCCTGGTGCAGCATTTCCTTGCCATGGAAAGCCTGCAGCCCTTTGGCCACCTGGGCGACGATGCTGCGCACGGTGTCCAGGTCGGGGCGGGGGTGGTCGGTCATCCACTGGGTGAGGGTCTGGCCGTCGACAAACTCCATCGCCACAAAAACGTGGTGGCGCGGTCGATCGGTGGCAAAGGCTTTGAGCACGTGCGGGCTGTGCAGGCGGCGCGCCACCCATTCCTCCAGCAAAAAACCGTCCAGGTAGGCCGGGTCTTCGCGCATATCCACCGAGGGCGTTTTCAGCACCACCTGCTGGCCGGTGGCATCGTCCACGGCCAGGTGCACATGGCTACGGGCACTGGCATGCAGGCTGCGCACCACGGTGTAGCCCTCAAATGCCATGCGCGGCGACAGCGGTGGCGGCACGGCCAACCCCTGGCGCTGCGCCTGCAGGTGCAGCGGGTCGGCGGCGGGCAGCGCGTCGATGCGCAGCAGCTGCACCGTCATATCGTCGTCGGCACCGCGCGCCTGGGCGGTGCTGACCAACACGCTGGCGGCAGCGTCGAAATCGTCCGGGCACAGCGCCAGGGCGGCATGCACGGCGGCCGCATCGAAGTGCAGGTAGGCGCCGTCGGTGGCCAGCACGTAGATCTCGCCCACTTCGGCGCTGAGGCATCGGTAGTCGATCTCCACATTCGGGCCCACACCCAGTGCGCGGCCCAGATAGGACTCGGCGGATGAGAGGTGGACGCGGTGGTCTTCGGTCAGCTGCTCCAGCGCCTGCGGGTGCAGCCTGTAGATGCGCGAGTCGCCCACGTGCAGCAAATGCACCTCACGCCCCTTCAGCACCAGGGCGCTGAAGGTACAGACGTAGCCCCGGTCTTTATCAAACCGCGCATGGCTGCGCATGGTCTGGGCGTGCAGCCAGGCGTTGGTGGCACCCAGCACGCGCTGGGCCGAGCGGCGCACCGACCAGGCGTCGGACGTGGCGTAGTAGTCGTCCAGAAAGCCGCGCACCGCCGCCGCACTGGCCTCCTGGCTCACCGCGCTGGAGCCAATGCCATCGGCCTGCGCCACCACAATGCCCTTGCTGCTGCGCAGGGGCTCCAGCGGCAGCATGGCACCGTGGAAGTCCTGGTTGATGCGAACGGCGCACTCTGCGTCTTCAACCCTTTTCCGCCCGGCCCGCGAGTGCTGGCCCAGCGTCACACGCAAGGCGTGGGTCATGCCGACTTCAGCCCACTACGCGCTTGGGGGCCGTTTTGTAGTGCGTGGAGTACAGGGTCAGACCGACGAAGGTCAAACCACCCACCAAGTTACCCAGCACGGTGGGGATCTCGTTCCAAATGATGTAGTCCATCAGGGTGAACTTGCCGCCCAGCATCAGGCCGGTGGGGAACAGGAACATGTTGACGATGCTGTGCTCGAAACCCATGTAGAAGAAGATCATCACCGGCATCCACATGCCGATGGCCTTGCCCGAAACGGTGGTGGACATCATGGCCGCCACCACGCCGGTGGACACCATCCAGTTGCACATCACGGCGCGCACAAACAGCGTCAGCATGCCCGCAGCGCCGTGGGCCGAATAGCCCAGGGTGCGGCCTTCACCGATGTGGCCCAGCTTCTCGCCAATGGCGTTAGGCGCTTCGCTGAAGCCAAAGGTGAAGATGATGGCCATGAACACGGCCACCGTCAGCGCACCGGCAAAGTTGCCCACAAACACCAGCCCCCAGTTGCGCAGCACACCGGCCCAGGTAGCCCCCGGGCGCTTGTCGAGCACGGCCAGCGGCGCCAGCGTGAACACGCCGGTCAACAGGTCAAAACCCATCAGGTACAACATGATGAAACCCACCGGGAACAGCATGGCGCCGATGAGCGGATTGCCGGAGTTGACGGTGACGCTCACGGCAAATGCCGCGGCCAGGGCCAGGATGGCACCGGCCATGAAGGAGCGGATCAGGGTGTCGCGGGTGGACATCAGCAGTTTGGATTCACCGGCATCGACCATCTTGGTCACGAATTCGGCAGGGGCGAGGTAGGCCATATAACTTCCTTAGGAACGGAAAACTGAAGAGCGCCCCCAGACGGAGTGCCTGGGGTGGCGCACAAAAGAAAACGGCATCCGCGGCAGCACCCGGTGTAAGGGTGAAGCCAGGGACGCCGTTATCCTTGGATGCACGAATCAACTGTTTGCGAGAGATCCGCAAACACCATGCTCTAGAGCCGCCTTTAGCCCAACAACGCAGTAGCTATGCAAGTTTCGTACCGCAGGATTCCGATGCAATCCAGCCATTTGCGCCTTCAACCATCCCCATAAGCCTCGACCCGGTGCACGTTGCGCACCAGCCTGGTTCAGCCCGGGGATTTCTCGCCTGGTGGCGCCGGCGGTGCAAACGCCAGGTTGGGCAGCGACAGTGTGGCTTCGGCCACTTCCAGCAAACGGCGGTTCTGGTCCATCGAGGTTTTTTGCAGCACCCGAAAGGCGGCGTCCTCGTTCATACCCAGCCGTGCCATCAGCACACCCTTGGCCCGTTCGATCACCTTGCGCTCGTGCAGGGCGCGGCGGGCGGCATCAAGCTCAGCCTCCATGCTGGCCATGCGGGCGGCTTGCGCCTGCAGCAGGTCGCGCAGCGCGGTGGATTCGCTGGCAGAGCTGCCCGCGGGTTCAGGCGCGGCGCTGGGGAGGGAGCCGGTGTCAAAAAACCGGTCTACCGCATGCGTGCGCTGCGGCGGGTTGTCGCGCAGGCGGCGCAGCAGGCCCTTGGAGTCTTGCAGGTCCTGCTGGGCCTCCAGGATGCGGGCCGCGCAGTCTTCGCGCAGGCATTTGACCAGTTCCACCTGCAACTGCCACAGGGCGTTGATGCGCTCGGTGCACACCTCGAACCACGGCTCGCTGAGCTTGCTATCCAGCGCCGCGCCGGGTTTGGCGATGCACAGCGTGCGGCGCAGGCGTTCCAGTTGGGCTACCCCCGGGGCCAATTGTTCTTGCTCCCAGCGGGCGCGCAGGGCCGGTTCGGCGAATTCGGCAAACACCTGCAGGCTGCGCTCCTGCGCGTCGATCAGGTGCACCACGCGCTGCTGCTGCGCCTCGTTGCCCAGGCCCGAGGCATACATCAGCGCGCCCACAGCCCGCTCCTGGCCCGCCTCTTCCTGGGCCTGCACCAGGTGCAGCAAAGCCACCAGCAACCGCGACACGCTGGGCAGCCCGGCCCCATCGGCCACATGGAAGACCAGCTCGACCAGCCCGGCGATCAGGTGGCTGAAAGCGGCCACGGCATCGTGGGCGCCCATGGCCTGAAGCGCGATCTGGCTGCGCAGCGCTGCCAGCGCGTCCAGGCCCAGCAGGGCCCAGGCCATCAGGGACAGCGCCTTGGCGGTCGCACCCTGGGCAGGTTCCAGATGCTCGGCAAACACCGCGCGCAACTGGGCTTCCAGCGGCTCCACCTCGCTTACTATTTTTCGGCGCATATCGGCAAAGCGCTGCGCCTGGGATGCCAGGTAGATACCGGAAGCCCCACGCTCGCGCTGCAGGCCCTGGATCAACTGGCCAATGGCATCCACCAGCGCGGCCCGGCTGGCCAGCTGGCGCACCGCGTCGATCTCCAGCTGCTTGGCGCGCAGCACCAGGCTGGAGACCGACAGGGCGGCGGCCAGCGGCATGCCGTTAGGCCAGGGCCACGCTGACGCGGCCTGCGTCGATGCGCACACCATGGGCGCGCACCGACTGCTCGGGCGTTTCGATGCATTCACCGGTGCGCAGGTCGAAGTGGTTCTTGTACAGCGGCGAGGCGACGACGATGCGCTCGCCCAGGTTGCCCATCAGCCCGCGCGACAGCACGCTGGCCCCCGATTTGGGGTCTACATTGTCGATGGCGAAGAACTGGTCGCTTCCATCGACAGTGTTCAGGCGGAACACCGCCACGTGCCGGTTCTCCACCAGGGCGCACACGCCGGTGCGGGGCAGGATGTCATCGACCGCGCAGATGTCGGTCCAGGTTTTGGTAGTGGTCATCGCGGTGTGTCCTTATGCAGTTTCAACAGCCTGGGCGCGCTCTTCGGCACGGGCCGGGCGGATCTGGCCACGCTCTTCCACGAAGATCACGTGCTCGTCCTGCTTGTCGCTGTTCACAAAAGAGCGGAAACGCTTGCGGGTTTCGGGGTCGGTCACCGCGGTTTTCCACTCGCACTGGTAGGTGTCCACCACGTGCTGCATCTGCGCTTCCAGCTCGGCGCACAGGCCCAGGCTGTCTTTGATGAGCACGTCTTTCAGGTAGTCCAGGCCGCCTTCCAGGTTTTCGCGCCAGGTGCTGGTGCGCTGCAGGCGGTCGGCGGTGCGCACGTAGAACATCAGCACGCGGTCGATCATGCGCACCATGTCTTCCTTGGACATGTCGGAGCCAAACAGCTCGGCGTGGCGCGGCTTCATGCCGCCGTTGCCGCAGATGTAGAGGTTCCAGCCCTTCTCGGTGGCGATGATGCCGATGTCCTTGCCCTGGGCTTCGGCGCATTCGCGGGTGCAGCCCGACACGCCAAACTTGATCTTGTGCGGGCTGCGCAGGCCCTTGTAGCGGTGCTCCAGCTCGACCGCCAGGCCCACGCTGTCGCCCACGCCGTAGCGGCACCAGGTGGAGCCCACGCAACTCTTCACCGTGCGCAGCGACTTGCCGTAGGCGTGGCCCGACTCGAAGCCCGCGTCAATGAGTTCTTCCCAGATGGGTGGCAACTGCTCGACGCGTGCGCCGAACAAATCGACCCGCTGGCCGCCGGTGATCTTGGTGTACAGGTTGTACTTCTTGGCCACCTGGCCTACGGCGATCAGGCCGTCGGGTGTGACCTCGCCCCCCGGCATGCGCGGCACCACCGAGTAGGTGCCGTCTTTCTGGATGTTGCCCAGGTAGTAGTCGTTGCTGTCTTGTAGACCGGCCAGGTCTTTCTTGAGCACAAACTCGTTCCAGCAGGAGGCCAGCACGCTGGCCGCCACCGGCTTGCAGATGTCGCAGCCCAGGCCGGTGCCGTGCTTGGCCATGAGTTCGTCAAAGCTCTTGATGTTGCCCACGCGCACCAGGTGGTAAATCTCTTGCCGCGAGTACGCAAAGTGCTCGCAGATGTGGTTGTTGACGGCCATCCCCAGGCGGCCCATCTCGAACTTCATCACCTGGGTGACCAGGGGCACGCAGCCGCCGCAGGTGGCACCGGCCTTGGTACAGGCCTTGATCTCGGCGATGGTGCAAGCGCCCTCGCCCACCGCGGCGCAGATAGCACCCTTGCTGACGTTGTTGCAGGAGCAGATCTGGGCCGTATCGGGCAGAGCCTCCACGCCCAGGCCCGGCTTGGCCTTGCCGTCGCTGGACGGGAAGATCAGGAATTCGGGGTCCGCAGGCAGGGTGATGCCGTTCAACGCCATCTGCAGCAGCGTGCCGTATTCGGTGGCATCGCCAATCAGCACCGCGCCCAGCAGTTGCTTGCCGTCTTCGCTGATGACGATCTTCTTGTAGATCTGGCGCAGCTCGTCCACGTACTGGCAGCTGCGGCTCTTGGGCGTACGGCCATGGGCATCGCCAATGCTGGCCACGTCCACACCCATCAGCTTGAGCTTGGTGCTCATGTCGGCACCGACGAAGGCCGCGTCCTTGTCACCCGCAATATGGCGGGCCACTACGCGGGCCATCTCGTAGCCTGGGGCCACCAGGCCAAACACCTGCTCGTTCCAGGACGCGCATTCGCCGATGGCGTAGACGTTGTGGTCGCTGGTGCGGCAGGCGCTGTCGATCACCACGCCACCGCGCGGGCCGATGGCCAGCACGCACTGGCGGGCCAGGTCGTCGCGCGGGCGGATACCGGCTGAGAACACGATCATGTCGGTTTCCAGGTGCGTACCGTCGGCAAACACCATGCGGTGGCGGGCACGGGCTCCGTCGGTGATCTCCAGCGTGTTGCGGCCGGTGTGCACGGTCAGGCCCAGCTCTTCTACCTTGGCGCGCAGCACGCGGCCACCGCCTTCGTCGACCTGCACCGTCATCAGGCGTGGGGCAAATTCCACCACGTGGGCTTCCAGGCCCATGTCGCGCAGGGCCTTGGCGCATTCCAGGCCCAGCAGGCCGCCGCCCACCACCACGCCGGTCTTCGACTTGGCACCGGAGGCCTGCATGGCCTCCAGGTCTTCGATGGTGCGGTAGACGTGGATGTGTTCGCGGTCACGCCCCGGTACCGGCGGCACAAAGGGGTTGGAGCCGGTGGCCAGCACCAGCTTGTCGTAGGGCAACACTTCACCGTCCAGGGTGGTCACGGTGTGGGCGATACGGTCGACCGAGGCGGCGCGGGCCGCCAGGCGCAGCGTGAAACCGGTGCGCTCGAAAAAGCCGGGCTCGACCAGGGACAGGTCGTCGGCGGTTTTTCCGCTAAAGAATTCGGAGAGGTGGACGCGGTCGTACGCGGGGCGGGGCTCCTCGCAGAGCACCGTGACTTCGACACCGGTCATGCCGGTCTCACTCAGGCTTTCAAGGAACTTGTGGCCCACCATGCCGTGGCCAACTAAAACTATTTTCATCATGCTTATCCTGCAATGACCCGGGGCGAACCGCAGGGAACAGGTACATCACACAGCATCCACGGCGAGGCCATGGGCATACGATGCAAAGCACCCTCCGCGAAGCCACGGGTGTGGGTTGGAACATCCAAACGACCAGGCACTCAGGCCCAGGCTCAATCGGGGTTCCGCCTTCGTTAGCGGAGGGATCTATCGCTCCACAGGCAGCTTTACCTGCGGACACGGTGGATTAAGCAGTATCCATGCCAGGCAATAGGGCAGAGAAAAGCATGGTTTGCGCGCGAATCCCGGGGGTGTTGCCTCATCGCGGTGCAAGCCGTCACCAACTTGGGGCGCACAGCCGGGGTTCTGTCTTTGCAATTGCTTACAGTCCCCACCGTCCATTCCGAGTCTGCTACACAAAACGTAGCTTCTCATGCTGATGGAATGGGCGTAAAGAGCCTTTTTTATATAAATTTTATCGGTCTGCGCAAGCACCCTATCCCACACCTGCGACAAGGGGGTTGGGCTGCAACAACCGCTCCAGACACCCGACCTGCGGGTAACTACTGAATTGACAGTGCATTCCTTCAATCAAATAATCCAACCGCCACCTAATACGATTTAATCACCACTTGCAGCGCACCCGTGGGCTTAGTTGGTACACCCTCCGTTTGCTTTGAATGCCGTTCCGCCCGTTTCAGTTTTCTAACCTAATACGTAAAAGTCAACTATGAAAAAAACCCTGCACCTCACCCCCCTGCTGCTGTCCGCCCTGGGTGCCACCGCCATGGCCGCGCCCATCGATATTCCGCTGTGGCGGCACGAAAGCGGCGACCTGGAAGTCACCGTGACCCGGGCCATGATCGACGACTTCAACAAGTCGCAGCCAAAGTACAAGGTGGTCTACGAGAACCTGCCCAAGGGCTCGTACACCCAGTCGGTCACTGCCGCCGCCGTGGCCAAGAAACTGCCCTGTCTGATCGACATGGACCAGCCCACGGTGGCCAACTTTGCCTGGTCGGGTTATGTGCGCCCACTCGACAAGCTGCTGGACAAAGACCTGCAGGCCGATCTGCTCGAAGGCGGCAAGGGCACTTACAAGGGCGTGCTGTATTCGGTGGGCCAGTACGACGTGGCCCTGGCCCTGTATGGCCGCAAATCGGCACTGGCCAAAGCGGGCGTGCGCGTGGCCACCATCGCCCAACCCTGGAGCCTGGCCGAGACCAACGATGCGTTCGCCAAACTGAAGAAGCTGCCCGAATTTGAATACGTGATCGACATCCACAACAGCTACGACGGCGAATGGTGGACGTATGGCTTCTCTCCCTGGCTGCAAAGCTTTGGCGGCGACCTGATCGACCGCAAGAGCATGACCACCGCCGAGGGCGCGCTCAATGGCAAGCCTGCCGTGGCATTTGGCGGCTGGTTCCAGGATTTGTTCAAAAAGGGCTTTGTCAACAAGAAGCCCGCCGATGACAAATCCTTCGTCCAGGGCCGGGTACCGCTGGACTTCATTGGCAGTTGGGGGCACGACGAGATTTTCAAGAAATGGGGTGACGATGCGGTGGTGATGCCGGTGCCCGATTTCGGCAAAGGCCCCAAGATCGGTGCAGCGTCCTGGCAGTACGGCATCAGCGCCAGTTGCCCGAATCCGGAAGGCGCGGCAGCCTTCATCGACTTCATGCTGCAGCCCGCCAACGTAGCCAAGCTGGCCCAGGCCACCTCGCTGCTGCCCGCCACCAAGCGCGCGGCGGCCCTCACCACCGACTACCGCGAAGGCGGCAAGCTGCGCTTCTATTACGACTTTGCGCAGAAATACGCCCTGACCCGCCCGTCCACGCCCGGCTATCCATTCCTGACCAGCACGTTTGAAAAGGCCTTGCGCGACATCGCCACGGGCGCCAATGTGCAAACCACGCTGGACAACGCCGCCGATGCGATCGACCGCAACATCGCCGACAACAAGGGCTACGGCTTCAAGCGCTAAGGCCGCACCGCCATGTCCTCCACCCTCCCCCTCCCCACTGCGGCGGGCACCCCGGCGGCGCGGCCCAGCCTGCGCCGCGTGCACCAGCAGGAGTCGCGCACGGCCTGGCTGATGTCGGCCCCGGCGCTGGCCGCCCTGCTGCTGTTTGTGGTGCTGCCGTTTGTGCTGGCCATTGTGTTCAGCTTTACCAACCAGCGCCTGCTGTCGCCCAACCCGACCGAGTTTGTCGGGCTGCGCAACTACGACCGCCTGCTCAGCGTCACCGTGGTGCCGATCCAGGCTGAAAAGACCGAGGCCGGTCGGCCGGTGCTGGACGCGCAAGGCCAGCCGCAGTACCCGCGCCTGCGCAGCGTGGTCCGGGGCAACCCGGCCTACGTGGGTTACGAGGACTACCGCGAGGTGTCGGCCTGGAACCTAGGCGGCACGCGCTACACCCTGGTGGCCAAAGACCCGCTGTTTTGGCGCGGCCTGTTCAATATTGCGTTTTTCGTGCTGCTGGTGGTGCCGCTGCAATGCGGCGCGGCGCTGGGCTGCGCCCTGCTGATCAACCAGAAGCTGCCCGGCATGACGTTGTACCGCACCATCTTTTTCAGCCCGGTGGTGATTTCGATGGTGGTGATCAGCATCGTCTGGACGTTTTTATACGACCGCCAGTTTGGCCTGGTGAACCAGTTGCTGGGCAAGCTGTCGTTCGGTCTGATCCAACCGATCGACTGGCTGGGCGACCCGGCGGTGGCCATGATCGCCATCGTCATCATGAGCGCCTGGCAGGCCATGGGTTTGCAGATGGTGATCTTTTTGGCGGGCCTGCAAAGCATCTCGCCCGACCTGTACGAAGCCGCCAGCCTGGACGGCGCCAAGGTGTGGAACAAGTTCCGCCACATCACCCTGCCCGGTCTGCGCAATACCACGGTGTTCATCCTCACCGCCACCACCATGCAGGCGTTTGCCCTGTTTACCCAGATCGACGTGATGACCCAGGGCGGCCCCGAGGACTCGACCGTCACCGTGATGTACAGCGTGGTGCGCACCGGCTTTCGCGAGCAGGACATTGCCTACGGCAGCACCATCACCGTGGTCTTCTTCGCCCTCATTTTGCTGATTGCCTTCTTGCAGCGCCGCCTGATCACAGGGGGTGACAAATGATGGCCGCCAGCAAACGCATGCGGCGCAATACCAAGCTACTGGGCAACTACGCGTTGCTGACCCTGGTGGCCCTGGTGTTCGTGCTGCCCATCGCCTTCATGCTGGTGTCCAGCCTGAAGAGCAGCGACGCCATCTTTGCGGACCTGCGCTCGTGGCGGGCGTTTTTGCCGGTGGGCGAGCTGACGCTGGACAACGTGCGCTACGTGCTGGAGCGGGGCAACTTCCAGCGCTACGTGGTCAATTCCATTCTGATCACCGGCATCACCGTGGTCTTGAGTGTGGCGGTCAACGGCATGGCGGCCTATGCGCTGGCACGGCTGCAGTGGCGCGGGCGCGGCATGGTGCTGATGCTGGTGGTGGCAATTTTGATTATTCCGTTCGAAGCGATTGCGATCCCGCTGCTGATGCTGGTGAGCGCGCTGCCGGGCATCAGCTTCAGCGGCGGCATCCACATCACGGACACGCTGTTCAACACCCATCTGGTGCAGATATTGCCGTTCGTGGCCAGCCCGTTCTCGATTTTCTTGTTCTACCAGTTCTTCCGCGATTTGCCGCGCGAGCTGGACGAGGCCGCCCGCATGGACGGGGCCACGGCCTTCCAGGTGTTCACCAAGATCATCCTGCCGCTGTCCAAACCGGTGATTGCCACGGTGGCGATTCTGCAGTTTCTGGGCATGTGGAACCAGTACCTGTGGCCGGTGATGGTGGTGCAAAGCGCCGATGTGCGCCCTGTGATGCCCGGCATCCAGGAGTTCTTCAACCGCACCCCGGCCTGGGGGCAAATCATGGCCTATGCGGCCATGGTCACGCTGCCGGTGCTGACGGTGTTTGCAGTCTTTCAACGCTGGTTCATCCAGAGCGTCGCCGGTAGCGGCGTCAAGGGGTAATTTTTTGAGCAACGCCACTTCCACACCCACCATGCCCACCACTGATCAAGACATGCACCGACCGCGCTACCACTTCACCGCCCCCAGCGGCTGGATCAACGACCCCAACGGCATCGGCTTCTACCAGGGCCGCTACCACGTGTTCTACCAGTACAACCCGGACGCCCCCCGGTGGGACCGCATCCAGTGGGGCCACGCCAGCAGCGCCGACCTGGTGCAGTGGCGCGACGAGCCTATCGCCCTGGTGCCCTCGCCCGGGGACGATGCCGATGGCTGCTTCTCCGGCAGCTTTGCCGTGGTCGACGGCCAGCCCACCCTGTACTACACCGGCTACACCCTGGAGCGCCAGGTGCAGTGCGTGGCCACCAGCAGCGACATGCTCAGCTGGACCAAACAGCCCGCACGTACCATCCGCGAGCGGCCCGCAGACGTGCACCTGCAAGACTTTCGCGACCCGTACGTATTCCAGCACGGCGGCTGGTGGTACATGGTGGTGGGGGCCTCCGCCGACCACGCACGCGGCCAGGCCCTGCTGTACCGCAGCGCGGACGGGGTGGACTGGGCCTACCGCCACCCGCTGTTCACCTCCCCCCTGCCTACGCTGGGGGTGGTCTGGGAATGCCCCAACTTCTTCCAGCTGGGCGACAAATGGGTGCTGACGGTATCGGTCTGGCCCAACCTGGGGGCGCACTACTTTGTGGGCCGGTTCGCGGACGAGCGCTTCATTGCCGAGTCCGACGGTGTGCTGGACAGTGACAGCGGCGCATTTGCCCACCTGGCCATGCAAGCCCCCGATGGCCGCACCTTGCAATGGGCCTGGATCAAAGAACAGCGGGAACAGCCGCTGATCGATGCCGACGGCTGGAGCGGTGCCCTCACCGTACCGCGCGAACTGTCGCTGGACGCCCAGCAGCGCCTGCAGATGCGCCCGGCCGCCGCCCTGCAGGCCTTGCGCGGCGCGCCTGTGCCTGTCGCTGCTACCGGGGCCACCCGCGGCGAGTTGCTCCACTTCACTGGCCGCTGCCTGGACATCGAAGCCACATTCACCCTGCACGACCACCACAAGGTCGCCCTCACCGTGCTGGCCGCGCCCGATGGCAGCGAGGCCACCCGCATCGAATACTGGCCAGATGCGCGCCGCCTGACGGTGGTGCGGGCCCGTAGCTCCCTGTCGCACCAGGTCAGCCACCAAAACGTGGTCGGCCATCTGGAGCTGGACGCAGGCGAGCCGCTGCACCTGCGGGTGCTGCTGGACCACAGCGTGCTGGAGGTGTACGCCAACCAGCGCCTGTGCCTGACCACCCGCGTCTACCCCACGCTGGCCGAGAGCGTGCACGCCAGCCTGTCCGTCGAAGGCCATGCCGAGGCCACGCTGCAGGCTTGGGGCATGGGTTCCATCCACCTAGACCGCCAAACAACCTAAAACCGGAGACGAGCATGTCCGAGATCAGTTTCAAAAACATCAGCAAGGTCTACGCGGGCAGCCAGCGTGCGGTGATCCATAACGTCAACCTGCAGATCGTTGATGCCGAGTTCTGCGTCTTCGTCGGCCCCAGCGGCTGTGGCAAATCGACCCTGCTGCGCATGGTGGCCGGGCTGGAGGACATCAGCAGTGGCGAGCTGCGCATCCAGGACCAAGTGGTCAACGATGTGCCACCGTCGGACCGGGGCGTGGCCATGGTGTTCCAAAGCTACGCCCTGTACCCGCACATGACCGTGGCCGAGAACATGGGCTTCTCGCTCAAGCTGGCCAAGCACAGCAACGCCGAGATCAAGGAAAAGGTGCTGGCCGCCGCCAAGATCCTGCAACTCGAAGAACTGCTGGACCGCCAGCCCAAGCAGCTCTCGGGCGGGCAGCGCCAACGGGTGGCGATTGGCCGGGCCATCGTGCGCCAGCCAAAGGTATTCTTGTTTGACGAGCCGCTGTCCAACCTGGACGCCGCGCTGCGCGTCGCCACCCGCATGGAAATCGCTCGCCTGCACCGCGACTTTGGCAGCGCCAGCATGGTCTACGTGACCCACGACCAGGTCGAAGCCATGACGCTGGCCGACAAGATCGTGCTGCTCAACAGCGGAGCCGCCACCGACAAATACGGCACCATCGCCCAGGTCGGCTCGCCGCTGGAGCTGTACCATCGCCCGCGCAACCGTTTCGTGGCGGGCTTCATCGGCTCGCCCAACATGAACTTTGTGCCCGGTGTGCGCCAGAGCGTGGACAACGCCACCAGCCAGATCACCGTGGTCGGGGGCCGCACCGTCCAGGCCATGGTGTGCCCTGGCGCGCGCAACTCGACTGGCACCGGAATGAGCATCGGCATCCGGCCCGAACACGTGCGCTTGACCGATGCGGACAACGCCGAGCGCAGCGTGCAAGGCCGTGTGGTCTACGCCGAATACCTGGGCGAAAGCAGCTACGTGCAGGTGCAACTGGCTACCGGCGAGATTCTGCTGGCTAAGGAAGAAGGCACGGCCAACGCGGTGATCGGCGACACCGTGGGCCTGCACTTCCCGCCCGACAAGCTCTACGCCTTCGATGCGCAAGACCAGGCTTACACCCGCACCGCACCCGAGCCCCGCATCCACATCGGCAAACCCGTTCACGCATAGACATAGCCCCTAAAGGAGACAACATGAAGAACCCACCCACCCTGCTCGCCGCTTGCATCGCGGCCCTATTGGTTGGCTGCAACAGCAGCACCGATGGCGGACCCACCCAGTCCAAATACCTCGAAACCTACCGCCCCCAGCTCTCGTACACGGCGGCCAAGAACTGGATGAATGACCCCAACGGACTGGTGTACTACGACGGTGAATACCACCTGTTTTACCAGTACAACCCGAACGGCAATGTCTGGGGCGACATGTCCTGGGGCCACGCCGTCAGTACCGACCTGGTGCACTGGAACGAGTTGCCCATCGCCCTGGAGGCGGAAAAGGATGCCAGCGGCAAGGTCACCCAAATGTTCTTCTCCGGCAGCGCCGTGGTCGACACCGCCAACACCAGCGGCTTTGGCAGCCCCGGCAAGCCCGCCATGGTGGCCATCTACACCAGCCTGTACCCCCAGGGCAAAACGCTGGCCAACGGGCAAGTGCTACCACCCAACACCCAAGCCCAGTCCATCGCCTACAGCCTGGACCGGGGCCGCACCTGGACGCAGTACGCAGGCAACCCGGTGATTCCTACGCCGCCCACACCGTTTGAAAACGAGTTTCGCGACTTCCGCGACCCCAAGGTATTCTGGTACGCGCCAGAGCAAAAATGGGTCATGGTGGCGGTGGCTTCGCAACTGCACAAGGCACTGCTGTTTTCCTCCAAGAACCTGCGCGACTGGACCTACATGAGCGCCTTTGGCCCGGCCAACGCCGTGGGCGGCGTGTGGGAATGCCCCGACCTGTTCGAGCTGCCCGTGGACGGTGTAGCCACCCAACGCAAATGGGTGATGAACATCAACATCAACCCCGGCTCGGTAGCGGGCGGGTCCGGAGCCCACTACTTTGTGGGGCAATTCGACGGTACGCAGTTTGTAGCCGATGCCAACAACGTGATCGACAAATCTCCCCCTGCAGGTACCGTCTACCAGAACTTCGAAGCCGCCAGCCTGGATGCCACCGGGTGGACAGCCACCGGCGACTTTGTGGGCCAGGCCCCCGTAGCCCCCTCGCATGGCGTGGCCGATAGCCAGGGCAGCCAACTGCTCGACACCTTCCGGCTGGGCAAAGATGACGCAGCCGTGGGCACGCTGACCTCGCCCAGCTTTACCGTGTCCAGCAAATACATCAATGTGCTGGTGGGTGGTGGCCGCCATCCCCGCGTGGCCGATGCAGGCGATGGCACGGTCCCGGCGGGCACCTTGCTGTTTCCTGGAGCGGGCTTTGAAGGCGCGGCCAATGCCACCTACGCCGACCTGGGCTGGACGCCCACGGGCGACCTGGTAGGGCAAAAAGTCTCCACCGGGGCCATCACCGACCAGCAGGCGGTGTCCGGCTTTACCGGCTCGGGTTTGCTCAACACCTTCTTTGGTGGCCTGCTGACCCCTCCACAGGGCGGTGACGCGGCCAAGGGCAGCCTGACCTCACCCACCTTCACCATCTCCAAGGCCTACATCAACTTCCTCATCGGCGGCGGCAACCACCCCTATAGCGGCGACAACCCGACGGCAGTGGTGCTCAAGGTCAATGGCACGGTCGTGCGCAGTGCCACCGGCTCGGACAACGAAACCCTGAACTGGACGAACTGGGACGTGCGAGAGTTTGCCGGACAGCAGGCGCAGATGGTCATCATCGATGCCAACGCCGGCGGTTGGGGCCACATCAATGCCGACGCGTTCGAGGCATCGGACCAACCCGCCAAACCGGTCACCAACGAAACCACGGTCAATCTGCTGGTGAATGGCCAGGTCGTGAAGAGCGAAACCGGTGCCAACTCCGAAACCATGGACTGGCGTAGCTGGAACGTTGCCGCCTACCAGGGCAAGAGCGCGCAAATCCAGGTGGTGGACAAAAATACCGGCGGCTGGGGGCATATTCTGGTGGACCAGATCGTCTTCTCCGCCACCGCCAAAGAGCAGGCCAATTGGCTGGACTACGGCGCTGACTTCTACGCCGCCGTGACCTGGAACGGCACACCCGACGGTAAGCGCGTCGGTCTGGGCTGGATGAGCAACTGGAACTACGCCGGCAACACACCCACCACCCCGTGGCGCAGCGCCCAAACCTTTGCCCGTGAATTCACGCTTCGCACCATAGGCGGCCAGGTGCGGCTGGTGCAGCAGCCGGTGGACAGTTTCAGCCAGCTGCGCAGCAAAGTGCTCTACAGCGCCAAAGACCGTACGGTGGCCGTCGGAGCGCAAGCGCTCAACATCGCTACCAGTCCGGGCCAGGCGCTGGACATCCAGGCGCAGTTCACCCCCGGCAGCGCTTCGGGTTTTGGGTTGAAAGTACGCACCGGCAGCAACGGCGAAGCCACCACGGTAGGCTATGACGCGGTGGCGGGCGAGGTCTACATCGACCGCACCCAATCGGGTGATGCCAGCTTTGACACCAGCTTTGCCGCCCGCCATACCGCCCCCCTGCCACTGCGCACCGGCGTGGTGGATCTGCGCATCGTGGTGGACACCTCGTCGGTGATGGTGTTTGCGGGCAACGAGGTGGTGTTGACTGACCAAATCTTCCCCCACCCGTCGAGCAACGGCGTCACGCTGTTCGCCGAAGGGGGTCCGGCGCGGCTGAACGATCTGAAAATTTGGTCCCTGAAGTCGATCTGGGCCGACCGCTAAAACCGACCCACACGGGCCTCTAAAATGGCCCGTGCCTGATTCCGGGCTGAACAGGTGTACCTACTTCCCCATGCCCACGCCCTCGTCTACCCGCAGCCAGCGCATGCAAGCCCCCACCATGCGCGACGTAGCCAAGGCCGCAGGTGTGTCGCAAACGGCGGTGTCGTTTGTGCTCAATGGCCGGGCCGACAAAGAGATTTCCAAGGACACCAGCGAACGCATCTGGGCCGCCATCCGCGCGCTGGGCTACCGGCCCAATGCGGTGGCGCAAAGCCTGCGGCTGGGGCGCTCCAGCCTGCTCGGACTGGTGACCGACGAAATCGCCAGCACGCCGTTTGCCGTGGACATCGTACGGGGCGCCCAAGACGCCGCCTGGGCCGGGGGCCGCATCCTGACGCTGGTCAACACCAACCGCCAAAGTCGGCTGGAGTCCGAGGCCGTGGCCGCACTGGTCCAGCACCAGGTGGAGGGCATCATTTTTGCCATGATGTACCACCAGGAAATCGTGCTGCCGCCGGTACTGGGCCCGCGGCTGCCGGTGGCGCTGGTGAACTGCTTCAGCGCCGACCCCGCAACCCGCTGCGTAGTCCCCGACGAAGAGCTGGGCGGCTACACCGCGGTGCAACACCTGGTGCGACACGGCCACCGCCGCATCGGCTTTATCAACAACATCGACCCGATTCCGGCCACGGCAGGCAGGCTCGCGGGCTACTGCCGTGCGCTCCAAGAGGCGCATATTCCGGCGCGCCCCGAGGCCGTCGCCCAGCAGCCCAGCAGCCAGGAAGGCGGCTTTGACGGCACTTTGCAGCTGATGGCCCTAACCCCCGCGCCGACCGCGCTGTTTTGTTTCAACGACCAGATGGCCATGGGAGCCTACGCGGCGCTGCAGACCCTGGGCCTGCGCATTCCCGAAGATGTGTCTGTGGTGGGTTTTGACGACCTGCAGCTTATCGCACCGCACCTGCGGCCCGCACTGACCACCATGGCACTGCCGCATTACGCGATGGGCCGCTGGGGGGTGGATGTGCTGTTTGATCCCCCGCAAGGGCCGTCCAAAACGCTGATGGCCTGTGCACTGGTGGAGCGGGCCTCGGTGGCCGCGCCACGCGATTTGCTATCGTAAAAATAGCTGCTTACGCCCATTGCATAAGCGCAAACAGCCGATTTTCTTTAAACCAGCCGCACCGGAATACCCCGCTCGGCCATGCGGGCCTTGGCCTGGGCCACGGTGTATTCGCCGTAGTGGAAGATGCTGGCGGCCAGCACGGCATCGGCACCGCCCAGGCTGACGCCGTCGGCCAGGTGGTCGAGGTTGCCAACACCACCCGAGGCGATGACCGGTACGCTGATGGCGTCACTCACGGCGCGGGTCAGGGCCAAATCAAACCCGGACTTGGTACCGTCGCGGTCCATGCTGGTGAGCAGGATCTCGCCCGCGCCGCGCCGCGCCATCTCGGTGGCCCAGGCCACGGCGTCCAGGCCGGTGTTTTTACGGCCGCCGTGGCTGTACACGTCCCAGCCGGGGCCGCGGGTTAGCGCGTCTTCTGCGCTGCGGCGCTTGGCATCGATGGCGACCACGATGGCCTGCGCGCCGTACTTGGCCGATGCGGCCTCGATCACCTCGGGGTTGCTGATGGCGGCCGAGTTGAAGCTGACCTTGTCGGCCCCCGAATTGAGCAGCCGCCGCACGTCTTCCACGGTACGCACGCCGCCGCCCACGGTCAGCGGAATGAACACCTGCGAGGCCACGGCTTCGATGATGTGCAGGATCAGGTCGCGGCCATCGCTGGTGGCGGTGATGTCAAGAAAGGTGAGCTCGTCGGCCCCCTGGTCGTTGTAGCGGGCGGCGATTTCCACCGGGTCGCCTGCGTCGCGCAGCTCGACAAAGTTGATGCCTTTGACAACCCGGCCGCCGGTCACGTCCAGGCAGGGAATGATGCGTTTGGCCAGCATGGCGGTTTCCAGAAAAAATTAGTCGGGAGTGACAACGATGAGGCGTTGCCAGCCGGTCCACTCGGCGCCTGCGGCCAGGGTCACCGGCGTGTTGACGTGCGCGGCTTCCACGCACACCATGTGCTTGAAGCCATCGAACGGCATGTCGGCGATGGCGGCGCATTTGGTCGGGCCGGGGTTCCACACCACCGTCTCGGCGAGTTCCGGGCTTTGGTCGATGCGCAGTTGCACCGGGCCATCCACCAGGGTCAGCGGCTCGGCAGCGGCCTGGTAGACGCGGTCGACCTCGCCTTCGAAAATCACCACATCGGTTTCCAGGCGATCGGTCTGGGCCACGTCATCCCAGTAGGGCTGGCCAGCCAGGCCGCGCAGGTCCAGGCCGGGCAGGTCCTGCACGCGCAGGTAGGTGTGCAAGGCCAGGGCAAAGTCCAGCGGCTGCGCACCGGTGTTCTGTACGGTAAAGCCCAGCTCCAGCGCGCCCGGTGCCAGGTCGATGCGCAGGGTGGCGCTGAAGGCGTGGGGCCAGAGTGCCAGCGTGGCGGGGCTGCTGTGCAGTTGCAGCTCGAGCCAGTCTTCGCCGCTGCCAGACGCCGTCCAGGCGGACGTGCGGGCAAAGCCGTGCTTGGGCAGGGGGCCGCGCATGTTGAACTGCGGAAAGCACACCGGCACGCCACCGCGGATGGCGGTGGCGCCGTCAAATACCGCTTCGGGGCTCAGGTACAGCCGCTCTACCCCGCCGCTGGTCCACGACAGCACGTGCGCGCCATGCAGCGCCACCAGCACCGCGTCGCCATTGGCGTGGTGCAGGCGCAGGCAGGGTTGGTTCTGGAAGACTTCGGGACGGGCCTGCAAATCAGACATCGCCGTAGTTGTCGGCGCGTTCCTGGGCCGACGTGAAATCCAGGTCGCCGGTGTAGATGGCGCGGCCACAGATCACGCCTTCGATGCCTTCGTCTTCCACATCCAGCAGGCGCTCGATGTCGGCGATGTTGCTCAGGCCACCCGAGGCGATGACGGGCGTGTGCAGGGCCTGGGCCAGCTTGACGGTGGCTTCGATGTTGATGCCCGAGAGCATGCCGTCGCGGCCGATGTCGGTGTAGATGAAGGATTCCACGCCGTAGTCCTGGAACTTCTTGGCCAGATCGACCACTTCGTGGCCGGTGAGCTTGCTCCAGCCGTCGGTGGCAACCTTGCCGTCCTTGGCATCCAGGCCGACGATGATGTGGCCGCCAAAGGCGGTGCACGCATCCTGCAAAAAGCCGGGGTTCTTGACCGCGGCGGTGCCGATGATGACGTAGCGCAGGCCCGCGTCGAGGTAGCGCTCGATGGTGTCCAGGTCGCGGATACCGCCGCCGAGCTGCACGTCGATCTCGCCGCCCACCTCTTTGAGGATCTTGCGGATGGCCATTTCGTTCTTGGGCTTGCCCGCAAACGCACCGTTCAGGTCCACCAGATGCAGGCGCCGCGCACCCTTGTCGACCCAGCTACGGGCCATGGCGGCGGGATCCTCGCCAAAGGTGGTGGATTGGTCCATGTCGCCTTGTTTGAGGCGTACGCAGTGGCCGTCTTTCAGATCGATCGCAGGAATAAGAAGCATGGTGCCGTGAACAGCGGGTTAGTGGAGAAATATTCCGAAAGTGGAATCAGGGAGACCAGTGGAGGAAGTTGCGGTAAAGAGCCAATCCGTGTTCGGCGCTCTTCTCTGGGTGGAATTGTGTCGCAAAAATATTATCACGCGCAATGGCCGCGCTAAACGCCGCGCCGTACTCCGTCAAGCCTGCGCTGTGGCGCGCATCCGACGGATCAGCGTAAAAACTATGCACAAAGTAGAAGTAGCTGTCGTCCGGCACCTCGCCCCACACCGGGTGGCGCTGGCCGCCGTGGACCTGCTGGCGCACCTGGTTCCAGCCCATTTGCGGCACCTTGAAGCGGCTGCCATCGGCCTGCAGGCGGCCCGCCAGGTCAAAACGGCGCACGGTGCCGGGGATCAGGCCCAGGCCGGGGGTGTCTTGCTCTTCGCTGTGGTCCAGCAGCATCTGCATGCCCACGCACACGCCCATCAGCGGCTTGTTGCGGGCGGCATCCAGCACGGCTTCTTTCAAACCCGAATCGTGCAACTCGCGCATGCAGTCGCGCATGGCCCCCTGGCCGGGCAGCACGACGCGCTCGGCGGCGAACACGTCTTCGGGGCGGGAGGTGACCACCACCTGGTAGCCGCTGGCCGCGGCCACATGCATCACGGCTTGCGATACAGAAAACAGGTTGCCCATGCCGTAGTCCACCACGGCGACGGTTTTATTTGCTATCAATTTGATTGCTGCTTGTGCAGGAGGAATGAGCGGTAGGGCCCGATTTTACTTAAAACCTTACAGAGAACCCTTGGTGGACGGGATCATGCCCACCGAGCGCGGGTCCAGCTCCAGCGCAGAGCGCAGCGCCCGGGCGAAGGCCTTGAACACGGTTTCGGCCTGGTGGTGCGCGTTCACGCCCTTCAGGTTGTCGATGTGCAGGGTGACAAACGCATGGTTGGCAAAGCCCTGGAAGAACTCGTAGGTCAGCTGGCTGTCGAAGCCGCCAATCATGCCGCTGGTGAAGGGCACGTGCATTTCCAGGCCCGGGCGGCCCGAGAAGTCGATCACCACGCGGCTCAGCGCTTCGTCCAGCGGCACGTAGGCGTGGCCGTAGCGGCGGATGCCTTTTTTGTCGCCCACCGCCTTGTGCACGGCCTGGCCCAGGGTGATGCCCACGTCTTCCACGGTGTGGTGGCCGTCGATGTGCAGGTCGCCTACGCAGGCGATGTCCAGGTCGATCAGGCCGTGGCGGGCGATCTGGTCCAGCATGTGGTCGAAGAAGCCGATGCCGGTGTGCAGCGTGGACTTGCCGGTGCCGTCCAGGTTGAGCTTGACGGTGATTTGGGTTTCAGCGGTGTTGCGGCTGACTTCGGCGGTGCGTTGGGTCGTGGTCATAAAGATTTTTGGAAGGCGGCCAGCATGCGCAAATTCTCTTCGGCGGTGCCGACGGTGATGCGCACGCAATTGAGCAGCAAGGGATGCATTTTAGAAACGTTCTTGACCAGCACGCCCTGGGCTTTCATACCGTCGAAGGTTTTGGCCGCATCGGGCACCCGCACCAGCAGCATATTCGCGTCGCTGGGCCAGACTTTCACGCCCGGCAACACCCCAAGTGCTACTGTAATAATAGCGCGCTGCGCCCGTATCTCCTGCGCCTGGGCCGCAAACTCCTCTAAATGCGCCAGGGCGAACAGCGCGCACTCGCAGTTCAGCACGCTGACGTTGTAGGGCGGGCGCACCTTGTCGATCTCGGCCACCAGCGCCTGCGGGCCGATCAGGTAACCCAGCCGCACCCCGGCCAGGCCGAACTTGCTCAGGGTGCGCATCAGCAGCACGTGGGGGTGGCGGGTGAGCCTGTCCAGATAGGTTTTACTGGAAAACGGCTGGTAGGCCTCGTCGATCACCACCAGGCCGGGCGCGGCTTCGATGATCTGCTCGATCGCCGCGTCATCCCAGAGGTTGGCCGTAGGGTTGTTCGGGTAGGCCAGGTAGACGATGACGGGCTGGTGCTGCGCAATCGCGGCCAGCATGGCGGGTGTGTCCAGCTCGAAGTCTGCCGTCAAGGGCACGCCCACAAAGTCCAGGCCCAGCAACTGCGCGGCCATGCCGTACATCACAAAGCCCGGCACCGGGGCCAGCACCGTAGCCCCCGGGCGGCGGCAGGAGATGGCCAGCAGGTTGATGATTTCGTCGGAACCGTTGCCCAGAATCAGCCCGTAGCCCGCAGGCAGGCCGGTGTGGGCGGCCAGCACCTGGCGCAAGAAGTCCACCCGGCCATCGGGGTAGCGGTTCAGCGCCACCTCGCCCAGGCGCTGGCCCAGTGCGGCCTGCAGGGCGGGCGGCAGCCGGTGCGGGTTTTCCATCGCGTCCAGCTTGACCATGCCGGTGGCATCCTGCACCACGTAGGATTGCATGGCGCGGACGTCGGGGCGGAGGGTGTCTAGGGGGTTTCTCATAGGGCGCTTAAATGGGTCTTTTGGCATAGCGCTGCGCCAATACCGCGCAGACCATCAACTGGATTTGGTGGAAGATCATCAAGGGCAGCAGCATCACGCCCACCACGGGCGCGGCAAACAGCACCTTGGCCATGGGTACGCCGCTGGCCAGGCTCTTTTTGGAGCCGCAAAAGACAATGGTGATCTGGTCCTCTGGCGAGAAACCCAGCAGGCGGCCCAGCCGGGTGGTCAGGGCCAGCACCAGGGCCAGCAGCACGCAGCTGGCCACCACCACGCCCAGCAAAATGGGCAGCGGCACCTGCTTCCACAGGCCCTCGATCACCGCCGCGCTGAACGCGGTGTAAACCACCAGCAAAATCGAGCCCTGGTCGACAAACTTCAGCCCGGCGGCGTGCTTTTTCACAAAGCCGCCCACCCAGGGCTGCAGCAGTTGGCCCAGCACAAACGGCAGCATCAGCTGCAGCATGATGCGCCCCACCGCCTCCAGCTCGCCCGCACCCGACACCCCGCCCGGCACCACCAGCCAGCCCACCAGCAGCGGCGTGATGAACACCCCGATCAGGCTGGACGCCGAGGCGCTGCACACCGCCGCCGACACATTGCCGCGCGCCATGGCGGTAAAGGCAATCGCCGACTGCACGGTGGCGGGCAAGGTGCATAAAAACAGCATGCCCAGCGCCAGATCGGGCGTGAGCATGGCCGCGAACAACGGCTTGAGCAGCAGGCCCAGCACCGGAAACAGCGCAAACGTGCAGCCCAGCACCAGCAGGTGCAGCCGCCAATGGCTGATGCCCGCCACCACCGCCGCCCGCGACAGCTTGGCCCCATGCAAAAAGAACAGCAGCGCGATCGCCGCCGTGGTGAGCCACTCAAACCCCCGCGCCACCGCGCCCTGGGCGGGCCACAGGCTGGCCAGGGTGATCACGGCGATCAGGAGCAGGGTGAAGTTGTCGGGGAGGAAGCGGGGGCGGATCATGGAATTCGGTCAAACGCTATTTTTTATATAGCTGCTTACGCTGATTGAATGGGCGGTAGAGGGCTATTTTATGTGTAACTGGCGGTGGGCTTCCAGGTAGTCCGCCAGGATCAGGGTGGCATCGTCGGTGAACGCACCCTGCGCCAGTTGCTGTAGCAGTTCGGCCGGGTCCAGCAGGGCAAAGGCCTGCACCTCACCGTCCTGGTTCTGCGGCTCCAGGCCTGCGGGCACGGTGCAGGCATACCAGTGGATATGCTCCACCACGTAGCCCGCGCCGCCACAGTCGGTGCTGGGGCGGCGGGTGGTGAGTTGGCCGCCGGGGCGCAGCGCCTGCAGCGTGGGCAGGCGCAGACCGGCCTCTTCCCAGGTTTCGCGCTCCAAAGCCGTGTCCAGGTTGTCGGCGGCAGCCACCATGCCGCCGACCAGGGTGTCCCACAGGCCGGGATCGTTGGGCTTGGTGAGGGCGCGTTGCTGCACCCAGACCCGGCCATCGGGCGCGTCCGCCACCAGGTGCACGGCACGGGTGGTGAGCCCCAGGGCGCGCACCACGGCCCGCTCCACGGTGGCAACGATCTGGCCGTCGGCAGCGGGCACGGCCAGTTGCTCGTCGCGCCATGCGGCGGCCAGGCCCGCATCGCGCAGGGCGTGGGCCAGGTGCGCCAGGCTGTTGGTGGCGTCGCCCTGCAGTTGCCACCCTGCCACGCCGCTTTGCTCCACTTTCAAGAGCACTCTGTGCAGGTAGGGTAAGCGCAGGCGGTCGATTTGGTGCATGAACTCTGGCTCGACCGAGCCGATCTGCGCCGCACCCACCCACAGCGGTGCACGGGGGCGCCGCGGAGGCTGATCGGCATCGGCGCGCAGGCGGGCCAACCAACTCGGCAGGTTCATAGCGTGAGGATGGTGCAGCCGGTGGTTTTGCGGGCTTCCAGGTCGCGGTGGGCCTGTTGCACGTCGGCCAGGGCGTAGCGTTGGCCGATATGGATCTGCACCTGGCCGCTGGCCACCACGGCAAACAGGTCGTCGGCCATGGCCTGGGTGCTTTCGCGGGTGGTGATATGGCTGAACAGGGTGGCCCGCGTGAGGTACAGCGAGCCCTTGGCACCGAGGATGCCGGGCGCAAACGGTGGCACCGGGCCGGACGCGTTGCCAAACGACGCCAGCAGGCCGAAGGGGCGTAGACAGTCCAGCGATTTCTCGAAAGTGTCTTTGCCCACCGAGTCGTAAACCACCTTGACGCCTTGTCCGCCGGTGATCTCCTTGACCCGGGCGACAAAGTCTTCTGCTGCGTAATTGATAGCGTATGCCGCCCCATTGGCGAGCGCCAGGGCACATTTCTCTGCCGAACCCGCGGTGCCGATGAGCTGCAGGCCCAGGGCCTTGGCCCACTGGCTGGCGATCAGGCCCACCCCCCCGGCGGCGGCGTGGAACAGCACAAAGTCGCCGGGCTGCAGGCCACCCTGGGGCAGGGTTTTCTTCAGCAGGTACTGTGCCGTCAGGCCCTTGAGCATCATGGCCGCGCCGGTGTCGAAGCCGATGGCATCGGGCAGCTTGCAGACGCAGGTGGCGGGCATCACGCGGCGCTCGCAGTAGCTGCCGGGCGGGTTGCTGGCGTAGGCGGCGCGGTCGCCCACCTGCAGGTGGGTCACGCCCTCGCCCACCGCCTCGACCACCCCGGCGGCCTCCATGCCCAGCTGCACCGGCAGGTTCTGCGGGTACAGGCCGCTGCGCTGGTACACGTCGATGAAGTTCAGGCCGATGGCGTGGTGGCGGATGCGGATCTGGCCCGGGCCGGGCTCGCCCACGTCGACGTCGGTCAGGGTCAACACTTCGGGGCCACCGTGCTGGTGGATCTGGATGGCTTGGCTGCGCATAGGGAAAAGCTCCTGAAATGGGTTCGGCAGGATGGTGCCATGAAAGCCCAGGTAAAGTGCGCGGCATGCAAGAACGCCTTACTTTTCGCACCGCCCTGCTGCTGGCCTTTGGCCCCCTGATGTGGGCGGGCAATGCGGTGGTGGGCCGGGTGGTCCACACCCTGGTGCCGCCCATCACCCTGAACTTTCTGCGCTGGGCGCTGGCGTTTGCGATTTTGCTGCCCTTGGGCGGTTGGGTTTTGAAGCGCGGCAGCGGGCTGTGGCCGTACTGGCGGCGGTTTGCGCTGCTGGGGCTGCTGGGCGTGGGTCTGTACAACGCGCTGCAGTACATGGCGCTACAGACCTCCAGCCCGATCAACGTGACCCTGGTGGGGGCCAGCCTGCCGATGTGCATGCTGGTGGTGGGTGCGCTGTTTTTCGGGGCCAGCGTGTCGCGCCAGCAGGTGCTGGGCGCGCTGCTGTCGCTGGCCGGGGTGCTGCTGGTGCTGAGCCGGGGCGAATGGCAGCAACTGCTGGGCCTGCGCCTGGTGCTGGGCGATGTGTTCATGCTGCTGGCCACGGTGTCGTGGGCGTTTTATAGCTGGCAGCTGACCCTGCCGCGCGACCCACCCACCGTCCGCGCCGACTGGGCGGCGTTTTTGCTGGCGCAGATCACGTTTGGCCTGCTGTGGTCGGGCGGCATGACGGCGGTGGAATGGGGCCTGGGTGCCGCCCCCATCCAATGGGGCTGGACGCTGGCCGCCGCGCTGGTGTTTGTGGCCGTGGGCCCGGCGGTGCTGGCCTACCGCGCCTGGGGCGCCGGCATGCAGCGGGTGGGGCCGAACGTGGCCGGGTTGTTCATCAACCTCACGCCGCTGTTTGCCACGGTGCTGTCGGCCGCGTTTCTGGGCGAATGGCCGCACCTGTACCACGGGCTGGCATTTGCGCTGATCGTCGGCGGGATCTGGGTGTCGGCGCGGCGCTGACGCTACACATTCAGGAGCTGCTCATGCTTATGGAATAAGCGCTGGCGGCCTAAAAAGCATCAGGTTTTCCAGAGGTTCCCGGCAAAGCGCGCGCCAAAGCGCAGCTTGCTGCGGTCCCACGGCGTGAAACGCGGGATCTGGAACACATCGGTGCCCGCACGCGACGCACCCCAGGTGGTGGACACGGCGGCGTCAAAGCCCAGGTCGCGCACGATTTGCACGCTCTCGGGCGAGTAGTCGGTGCCCGGCTTGCCGTTGGGGTAGGCGAACAGGCCGACGCGTTCGCCCAGCAGTTGCTCCAGGCGCAGGCGGCTCTCATAGATCTCGGCCCGCGCGGCATCGGCGCTGAGGGTGGCCAGGATGGGGTGGGTGCGGGTGTGGGCCCCGATTTGCATGCCCGCCTGGCGCAGTTCGCGCACCTGCTGCGAGGTCATCATCAGGTCGGTGGGCGGCTGCACCTCGGCACAGTCGGCGATCTGCAGGGTCAGGGCGTGGCGCTGGGCCACGGGCAGGTATTTGATCTGGCCGATGATGGCCCCGATGGCGCTGCGCTTGTCGGCGGGGCTGGCGATGGTGTGCAGACCTAAATCACCGGTGCCATCGGGCTTGGCGACGCTGCGCAGATCCAGCTGGGCCGCACGGCAGCCGCGCACCGACTCGATCACGGTGTCGTTCCACATGCGGCCGCCGTCCAGGAAGTCGGTGGCAATGAAAAAGGTGGCGGGGAGGCCATGGCGCGCCAGGATGGGCTGGGCCTGGGTACGGTTGTCGGCGTAGCCGTCGTCGAAGGTGATGGCCACGGCCCGCTCGGGCAGCGTGCCGTCTTGCAGCCGGCGGGCCGCCTGGTCCAGCGGCAGCACATTGCACCAGGATTTCATCCAGCGGCAGATGGCATCGAACGTGGTGGCATCCACCTCGCCCGGAAAGATGGGGTCGGGCTCGGGCAGCACGCGGTGGAAGATGAGCACCGACAGGCGGCCCCGCGCTCCCGCTGGAGACAGGGGCTTGAGCAGCGTTTTAAACATAGCGTTTGACGGGGGAAGGCTTGGGCAAAATGGGGCGCGCCATGCCAGGAATATTTTTCCAGCCAGGCAGATTAGCCGGCTCACGCAGCCAGCCCTTGGTTTGCACCCACACGCGGGTCAAGACCACCATCACCATCACGTTGTAAGGCAGATCGAAGTACGCCAGGCTGAGAAAAGCCCCGCCGACGGCATAGCCCATCAGGCAGACCTGGCACATCGCCCCCAAGTCGACGCACCAGGCGGCCTCTGGAATCTTGCCGCATTGGGTGCGCAACCAGCCGGCCGAGCGCCAGGTGAGAATCCAGATGGACAAAAAGATGAACAGGCCGATAAAACCGTGGTTGCCCAGCACCTGGAAGTAGATGCTGTGCGCGGCATGGACCATGTCGGGGTATGGGGAGAAGCGGGCAAACAGCTCGGGCCGGGCGGCATTGAAGCCCACACCCAACGGGTAATGGAAGGCGATGTTCCAGGCATTCCACCAGGCGGCGATGCGGCCCATGGAGGATTCGTCCTCCTGGTAGTCGTTGATGGTGGACATGCGGCCCATCCAGGCATCGGGCATGAAGGCAATCAGCAGCGGCACGGCCAAAAACAGCACCAGGCCCACGGACAGCTTGTTTTTGCCGTTCCACCACAGAAACGCCACCATGGCCCCCATCGCCAGCAGTGCGCCGCGCGAATAGCTGCCCAGCGACGCCACGGCGCACATCAGCATGGTGACGCTCATGGCGTGCCTGCCCCAGCGGTTGGTGAGCTGCAGCTGCAAAAAGCGCAGCAAGGGGATGGCCATCACCAGCGACAGTGCAAATTCGTTGTTGTCTTCAATGAACGAGCCCGGCGGGCCCCAGACCCGGAAGTTGCCCCCGGTCGTCAAGGTAAACAGCCCGCCCTTGGCCCCCAGCAGGGCCAGGGAACCGGCCGAAATCCAGGTCAGGGCCAAGATATGTTTCTTGGTGTGCAACAAGACCAGGGCGATCAAGATCATGGCATCCACCTTCATGACCTTGTTCCACTGCCAATAGTCGTCTCCCGGGTCCAGCCCGAACAAGGTCGACAGGGAAATCCACACCATGAAGACCACGAACATGGTGACCGCCGCATTCTTGAACGGCGAGGTGCGCTCCTTGGTCATGAGCAAACCCAGGGTGGTGGCCCCGAAAGCAATGGCGGCCACCGGCGCATCGTAGGCAAAACCGAAGGCGTAGCGGTGCGGGTTCATGATGCTCAACCAGGTCCACAGCATGACGCCGATCCAGGGCCGCTTCAGTGCGGCGAACGCGGCGGCGAACACGATCGACATGATCAAAATGTCACGCATGGGAAAGACTACCTGGTTGGTTAGACGGCATGGCTGATGATGTAGCGGAATTTACCCGACTTCTCGGCGGCAATTGACTCCACCAGCTCCACCTCCACCGCCACGTTGGCCCCGAGGCGGCGCTGGAAACCGGCAATGATCTGGCCCACCATGGGCGGCTCGAATCCGGCTCCGGTGACCAGCAGCACGCGGGTTTTTTCGCGCGACTCCTGCACCACCTTGAAGGACTGCACCCCGGCCAGGTCGCGCAGGATGTAGATCAGCGACAGACCGTGCATCACCGTGCCGTCGGCGGCAATCACAAAGTCGGTGCTGCGGCCCTGGATTTCCTTGAGCACCGGCAGGCCCCGGCCACAGCTGCACGGCGCGTTGCCCTGCACGCCAATGTCGCCGGTGCGGTAGCGGATGAACGGAAAGTCGTTGGTCGCCAGGTGGGTGACGACGATCTCGCCCGCCACGCCGGGTGGCTGCACTTCCCCCGCTTCGTTGATGATTTCCACCACCAGGTCGTCGGCGGTGATGTGCATGCTGCCCGCCGGGCATTCGTGGGCAATGAAGCCCGCGTCGCGCCCGCCGTAGCCGTTGGCCACCGGGCAGCCAAACGCCTGGCTGATGGTGGCGCGCTGGTTGTCGTACAGGCGCTCGGAGGTGACAAAGGCCACCTTGATGCCCAGGTCGTCCATCGCCACGCCGCGTTTTTGCGCATGCTGGGCAATGTGCGTCAGGGCCGAGGGGTAGCCAAACAGCATCTTCGGGCGGGTGCTGCGGATGGTGGCGATGAAGCCGTCGAGCTTGGCCTCGGACATCTCGAACGCGGGCAGCAACTGGGTGCGCAGCATCTTGTCGCGCACCTGCTTGATGCGGTCTTGCCCGCCGAGCTCGATGGGCGAGCCCCAGACCACGATCTCCGGGTCGCCAATGTCCACGCCCCACCACCGGGTGGCCCGCCACTTGGCCGCCACATCGTGGCTGACGCGCTTGGTGCCGATGAAGAACACCAGCGGTTCGCCCGACGAGCCACCGGTATTGAAGCGGGCCAGGCCCTGGGCGTGGGCGTGGCGCAGCGCGTCGGTATTCGCTTTGATGACCGATTTGGTGAGAAACGGCAGGCGGGCCAGATCGGCCACCGACTGCACCTGCGCCGGGTCAAAGCCGGTGCGGGCAAACAGGTCGCGGTAGTACGGCACATGCTGGCCCACGTCGGCCAGCAAGGCACGCAGCTGCTGTAGCTGGTAGGCGGCGATCTTCGCAGGCGGCCACCACTGCGCGGTTTCCATATGGCGGCGGGTGGCCACGGTGCTGTGGTTCTTGAGCCGCTCGTGCAGCGGAAATAGCAAACCGGAGACCAGGGATGTGTACATATCAATACTACAAAATGTATAGCTTCTTACGCCGATGGAATAAGCGGTAGAGGGCTATTTTGCTTGAATCGCTTGCCGGTAGTGCGCTGCCAGCAAGGGGGCGACCTGGCCCCAGGTGTAGCGCTGCACTTCCGCCAGGCCCGCCTGCTGCAGGCGCGCCCACAGGCCCGTATCGTCCAGCAGCCGCAAACAGGCCGCGGCCATGGCCTGCGGCTGGGCCGGGGGCACGAGCAGGGCCGTCACGCCGTGTCGCACCATGTAGGGCACGCCGCCCACATCGGTACTGACCACCGGCACGCCGCTGGCCATGGATTCCAGCACCGAATTGGGCATGTTGTCGGCCAGGCTGGGGTTGAGCATGATGTCGGCCTCGCGGTACAGCGCGGCCATGGCATCGCGGTCCAGCCGCCCGGTGAAGTGCACGCAGGCCTGCAAACCCAGGTCGGCCACCAGCTGGCGCAACGCGGCTTCTTGCGGGCCGCTGCCCGCGATGGTCAGCCGCGCCAGAGGCCATTGCGCCTGCACGGTCTGGAAGGCGCGGATGGCGGTGGTGTTGTCATAGAGCGGCTCCAGGTTGCGGGCCACCACGATGTGTGCGGACTGCGCGAGTTTGCCGCCACGCGGATGGAAGCGGGCCAGGTCGATGATGTTGGGCACGATGGCCGCCTGCATGCCGAAGCGGGCAAACACTTCCTGCAAAAAGGCCGACGGCACCAGCAGGCCCGCCGTGGCGGCCATGGAGGTGCGCACCACGGCCTGCGCGCCTTGCAGGAATTGCGCTGCCTCGCCGCCCCGGTAGTTGACCACCACCGGAATACCGCGCAGGCGCGCGATCCAGATGGCGGGCGCAGCAAACAAATGCCAGGACCAGCCCGAGTTGGCCATGATGTGCAGCACATCGCTGTGGCCCGCGGTACGCCACAGCGCCGCCAGGTACGGTAGCAAGCGAAACACCGCCCGCAGGCCCGGCAGCCGCCCGGCCCATTGGGGGCGGTACGGCGCATTGGTTTGCACCAGAGTGACCTGGGCCTGGGCTGACCGCAGCAGTTCGGCCAGTTGCCTGGTCTGGTTGGCCATGCCGCCCGCGGGCGGTGGCAAGGGACCGACCAGGCCGACCCGGATACCCGCCAAATCCATCAGGCCGCGCTGCCAGTCAACGCGCCGTAGGGACGCTGGTAATGGGCAATACTGGCTGTCCAGTTGCGTTCGGATTCGACAAATGCACGGCCGGCCGCACGCAGCTGGGGCCAGCGCTCGGGGGTCGCCAGCAGATCCAAAATGGCCTGGGCCAGCGCAGGCGCACTGCCCGCTTTAAACAGCATGCCAGTTTCGCCATGGCGGATCAGCTCCTTGTGGCCACCCACGTCGGACGCCACCAGCACCCGGCCTTGCGCCATCGCTTCCAGGGGCTTGAGGGGGGTGACCAGCTCGGTCAGTCGCATGGAGTGGCGCGGGTAGGCCAGCACGTCCACCAGGTCGTAGTACCGCTGCACTTCGGCATGCGGCACGCGGCCGGTGAACACCACTTTGTCCTGGATACCCAAGGCCTGGGCCTGGGCTTTGAGCGCGTCGTCCTGCGGGCCACCGCCCACCAGCAGCAGGCGCACCTGGGGTTCCTTGGCCAAAATCTGGGGCAAGGCGGCCAGTAGCAAATCCAAGCCCTCGTAGGCGTAAAAAGAGCCAATGAAGCCCACGACCTTGCAGTCGGAAAGGCCCAGTCGGGCCTTCAGCGCCATATCGGGCACGCCACCGACATCGAACGAGTCGACATCCACCGCATTGGGAATCACTGTGACCTTGGATGCGGGGATGCCCCGCGCCACGATGTCCGAGCGCAGGCCTTCGCAAATGGTGAAGATATGGCTGGCCAGCTTGAAGGCCCGGGTTTCCAGACGGCGCGTCAGGCGGTAGCGCAGGCTGCCCTCGGCCGTGGTGCCGTGGTCTACCGCCGCATCTTCCCAGAACGCCCGCACTTCGTACACCACGGGGATGCCTAGACGCTTGCCGACCCGCAGGGCGGGCATGGCGTTGAGCACAGGGGAATGGGCGTGCAGGATGTCGGGGCGGACCCGCTCGGCCACCTCCTGCAGGCGGCGCTCGACCTGGCGCATCATTGCCCACTCGCCAAAACCTGGTACGGCGGGCAGTGCACTGCCCTCCCCTGCCACCGCTGGCGTGCGGTAGAAATGCCAGCCGTCTACATCCTCTTCCAGCGCATTGCCGTGGGTGTGTTTGGGGGTGGTGAGGTGGAAGGTCTCCCAGCCCAGCTTGCGCTGTTCGCGCAGGATGGACAGGGTGCGAAAGGTGTAACCACTGTGCAGGGGAATGGAGTGGTCCAGCACATGCAAGATGCGCGTCATACCGCCACAGCCTCTGCAGGTGTGGGCATGTGCACTTCGGGCTGCATCACATTGCGCAAAAATGCCTCGAACATCAACAGCGTCCACAAAGGCGCGCTGTAGTCACGGGCACCTGAGTCGTGCGCGTCCACCAGATGCTCCAGGTACTGGCGGTTGAACCAGCCTGTTTCCGCCAGGCGTGGGCCCAGGACCGCATCGCGCACGCGTTGGCGGAGCGGGCCGCGGAACCAGCGTGCCAAGGGCACCGAAAAGCCCATTTTGGGACGGTACAAAATATCATGCGGCAGGCGGGGTTCCATGGACTTCTTGAGCAAATATTTGCCCTCCTGCCCTTGGATCTTGAGCGAGGACGGCAAGGTGGCCATCCATTCGACCAACTCGTGGTCCATCAGCGGCTCACGCACTTCCAGCGAATGGGCCATGCTGGCGCGGTCCACCTTGGTGTTGATGTCGCCGACCAGGTAGGTCTTCAGGTCCAGGTACTGGATCAGGGCCAGCGGATCGTCGGTACCGGCCTGGCTGGCGTGGTAGTTGAAGACCTCCTGGGCGTTGTATCCCGCCAGTTCGGTCTTGAAGCGCGGGCTGAACAACTGGTCGCGCATGGGGCCACGCAAAATCGACACCGAATGGAAATACGCCTCCACCGAGCTGCGGGCCATGCCCTCGAACGTGGTTTTGGCGCGGAACATGCGCGGAGCCCAGTCGGCCTTGGGGTAAATGCGGCCCAAGGTCTTGAACAAGGGCTGGCGCAGCGCCGAAGGCATGGACGAACGCATCTTTTCTTCCATCAGATGCATGCGGTAGCGGCGATAGCCGCCAAATGTCTCGTCGCCACCGTCACCAGATAGCGCCACCGTAACGTGCTTGCGCGCCAGCTCGCACACCCGGTAGGTTGGAATGGCCGAGCTGTCCGCATAAGGCTCGTCGTACAGACGGGCCAAGGTGTCGATCAGGTCGAAGTCGTCGCTCTTGACCATTTCCACATGGTGGTTGGTGTGGTAGCGGTCAGCCACGGTTTGGGCGAAGGCGGCCTCGTTAAAAGCCGGGTCATCGAAAGCGATGGAGCAGGTGTTGACGGGTTCCGGCGAGATTTCGGCCATTTCTGCCACCACCGCGCTGGAATCCACGCCGCCCGACAAGAATGCACCTAAAGGCACTTCCGCGATCATGCGCAACCGCACCGATTCCTTGAGCTTTTCGTCCAACTGCGCGCAAGCTTCATCTACGCCGATCTTGCTGTCCAGCGTAAAGCGCACATCCCAGTAGGGTTCGGGCTCCGCCAGCGGCTGACCGCGTCGGATGGTCAGGGTATGTGCAGGAGACAACTTTTTGGCTTGCCGGAAGATCGTGCGCGGCTCGGCCACGTAGCCCAGGGCGAAATACTCCTCCACAGCCAGCGGGTCCATATCGCGCTTCAGGCTGCCATGGGCCAACAGCGACTTCAATTCCGATCCAAACACCAGCATGCCATCGTCCAACACCGCGTAGTACATGGGTTTGACTGCCAAACGGTCACGCGCCATGAAGAAGGTTTGCTGGTTACGGTCCCACAGAGCAAAGGCAAACATACCGCGAAACCGCTTGACGCAATCCTTGCCCCAAGCCTCCCACGCGTGGACGATCACTTCGGTGTCGCTGCGCGTATGGAACACATGCCCCAGGGCTTGCAGTTCTGGAATCAGTTGCTGGTAATTGTAAATTTCACCATTGAACACCACCACCACTGAACCGTCTTCGTTGAACAGCGGTTGCTGCCCGGTAGCCAGGTCAATGATGGAGAGACGCCGGTGCCCAAAACCCACACCAGGTTCCAGGTACAAACCACCTTCCACCGGCCCTCGATGGCGCTGGGACTCGTTCATGCGGTGCAGCACAGCGCGATCGATGTCGCGCCCGCTTCGGGTATCAAAAATGCCGACAATTCCACACATGGTATTTATCTACTGGTTATCTGTTGCTGGGAGGTAGCCGCCCACTGCTTTCGCCTGCGCCCGAAAGTCGATCGTACAGGCCTTGGTAAGTACCGACCATCGCCTCGAGGCTAAATTTCTCAAGGACACGCTGCCGACCGGCGCGCCCCATCTCTTGCGCCAATTCTGGTGAAGTCGCCAACTGCACCAAACTGCGTGCAATCGCCTCCACATCGCCCACAGGCACGATCTGCCCCGTCACGCCTGAGAGCACCAAATCGGCATTACCGCCCACGTCGGTGGCGATCACTGGCAGGCCGCAGGCCATGGCCTCCAATATCGTATTGGAAATACCTTCGGCCAATGATGGCAATACAAAGCAATCAAGTCCTCGCATGATCTCTGCCACGTCGTTACGTGCTCCAGGAAGCCAGGCAAGCTGCGCTACCCCCGCAGAATCTAACAATTTTTGGCAGGACACTCTCAATGGGCCATCGCCCACCATGGCGAGACGTAAATGCGCTTTAAGCTCCGGCGCAATCTCTAAGGCGCGTATGAAGGCGCGCGTCAGAGTGAGTTGGTCTTTGACGGTCTGCATCCGCCCTACCGTGCCGACTATCCACAAGCCTCTATCCGCAAATGGACTCCCTTGGATCACCGACTGTTTGATCGACTCCGCGGGCGAAAAGCGAACTGCATCTACGCCGTTATAAACCTGTGTTATCCGCTTGCTAGAAATATGCACTTTCTCGGTCAGATACAAAGCCAAATCACGCGACAAGGCCAAATAATGGGTAACGAAGGGCGCATAAATACGGCGCATCCATTGGTACTTCGCATTGTTGCCATCAAAATCACCCACATCGCGACCATGCTCTCCATGGATACGCACCGAGACGCCAGCAGCCCATGCAGGTACTAAAACTTCCAAGGCAGCCAGGTTTCTGGTGTGAACTATGGCCGGACGCAGCTTCCTGAATAGCCGAAAAAGCTTGGGATATAGCCAGAAGGCATGGCCTGCTGGTTTATTCAAAGCATAAAACACAACATCATCGCGCCCAACTCGATTACGAAAATCGGTAATCTCGGTCAAGGCAACTACTGCATGGCGGTATTTTTCAGAATTCATATTGTTAATCAAATTAACAACTCCATTCTCCAATCCCCCCATGTCAAAGCGGTACACAATATGCACCACCAAAGGACGGATATCTGTTAGAGCCTCCACAACTTATAACCAGCAGCTTCAATCGCCACACGATCAAATGACGACTTCACATCAATGAAAGCACCGCCCTTGACCAATTTTTTTCCAAAATCTTCCATGGACAATGCCGCATATTCACTGTGCGCAACAGCAGCCACAATAGCATCTGCACGCGGCAACTCATCCCACGTCAGCAAACGAACGCCGTACTCGTGCATTGCCTCCTCAGCTTCAGCCTGAGGGTCGGTGACAAACACCTCTACACCGTAAGAGCGCAATTCCTTAATGATGTCAATCACCTTGGAATTTCGGAGATCGCCACAATTCTCTTTAAAAGTGAGTCCCAGCATATTGACCCGAGCACCCTTTATGTAGCTACCAGAAGCAATCATATGCTTGATCGTCTGCTCAGCAATAAACTTACCCATGCTGTCATTGATGCGGCGCCCAGCCAAAATAACCTCCGGCTGGTAGCCGAGCATAGCTGCCTTATGGGTTAGATAATAAGGATCAACACCAATGCAATGCCCACCAACCAGACCTGGCTTAAATTTCAAGAAATTCCATTTGGTTCCAGCGGCCTCAAGAACTTCAGTCGTGTCAATACCTATTTTGTCAAAAATAATTGCCAATTCATTCATCAGCGCAATATTCAAATCTCTTTGAGTATTTTCAATTACTTTCGCCGCTTCAGCCGCCTTGATCGACGAAGCCCGATGAACCCCAGGAATAATAATTCTTTCATAAAGCTGAGCAACTTTCTCTAAAGTGTCTGGGGTATCACCAGAAACCACTTTCAAAATTTTCGTCAAAGTATGTTCTTTATCACCAGGATTGATACGCTCGGGAGAGTATCCAATAAAGAAATCTTGCTTCCACTTCATGCCAGATTCGCGCTCTAAAACCGGAATACAAACTTCTTCGGTAGCGCCTGGGTAAACGGTAGACTCGTAAACAACAATAGCACCAGCCTTCATATGACGACCAACACTTGTACTTGCACCAATTAACGGTCGGAAATCAGGGATATGCGCATCATCCACGGGTGTCGGGACGGCTACTACCACAATATCAGCTTCAGTAAGCATCGTAGCGTCATAGGTATACAAAGCATGGGCAGCACTCTGCATTTCCTCATTGGATAACTCTCGCGAAGGATCAACACCCTTCAAACAAGACTCCACCTTCGACACTGATATATCAAAACCAATAGTTTTAAAGTGCTTACCAAATTCAATTACCAATGGTAGGCCAACATAACCTAAACCGATTACAGCAACAACAGTCATTTCAGTTCCTCAAAAATCTTTAGAATTTACTCAATAAACGGCAACTACTCACTGCGAGATTTTTCAAGCAAAATTTTTATTTCAGAATAATTATCTTCTAAAAACTCTTCCATTGCTCTTTTTGCCGAACCATCACCATCATCTCTAGCATACAAAACGATAACAGCTGAATCATCCCCTCCACCAAACAATCGCTGAACAGCACCGTAAATTTTGGCTACATAATCACTACCAGTAAACAAACCATTTACCCAGTAAAACTGCCAAACCTGCAACTTTACGTCAACGGATTCCTCGCGAAGAAGCAGACTTCGCCAAGTGCTTGCCTGGACCGCTAAAGGATCAGCTAGCTTATGTAATACATAATTTCCACCACTCGTCTTTAACCAATCCTTATTTTTAGAATTGAAAATAGAATTTTCAGAACTTACCAACTTACTGTCATAATCTTGATTTCTATAATAAGCGATATAAATACCAGACTGCAAAGAACCTTTTTTATACACATCGCTAACGTCAACAGAATAACCATGAAAATTAGGTTTCAAATTTAAAAATTTATTATCAACTCTATCCCAAGTAGAAGAAAAATTTTCTGGCGCAGTCAAATGAGGAAGGTTAAAATTGCTTTTACTTAAAATAAATTTCCCCCATCCAAAAGGAATAGCCATCGCTATGGCAATTAATATTGAGAGCAACCAAAAATCCGAAGGCTTATAAACTCTATTTACCACACGGTCTACGGGACTATTTTCTTCAATATCTGTATTCTCAGCCCAGCGCCCGCCTATCAAAAACATAAGCATGATAACAACGCCGAAAAAAACCCATCCATAGATTAAATGATCGAACCCCACAGCAAGCCGATTTTCGGAAAAATGGCCCAACATCACAATGAAATAGGCTCTCATCCAATTCGCCAAAACAGGAACCAGTATGGAGACACAAATAAATATCAGACGTCTATTTAAAGATCGGTAATTAAGATATGAGTAAAGCGTGCCGATCATCACAGAGGAAATCAAATATCGAACACCACTACAGGCCTCGACCACAGACCAACTACCGGAAGATATTACAAACTGCAATCCCTCTTGGTAAACCGGAACGCCACTCAGTCGAATTGCAATGACAGTGAACTTTGCGGTCCACTCCATAAGTAAAGGCAAAAGAAACTCGCCCAATGGAACCGAAAAAAACAGAAAAGCAAGTGGAAAAACAATAACCGACGTAACAGACCAACCAAAAACCGCTAAAACTAATAAAACAACAAAACTTGTAGCAGCCAATTGGGTAACTGAATTAATAGAAACCAAATCACCTAAAAGCCATATCAGCGATATGGCAACAATGGGTAAAATATAAAAATAATTAGGGTCTGGCAGCCGGGCAACAATCAATTTTCGTTTACGCCAAATCAGCCAAATAACAATCGGCAAAACTAAAAAACCATGGGTGAAGGTTTCAGATCTAGCCCAAATAGAAACCATTCCAGAAAACGTATTCCAAAATAATAAAATTACCCATGAAATAAGTACTAGGAAGGCAAATATTGCATATCGCCAAATTTTTCTATCAGAATCTGACAAGTAAACACTCATAAAACGTCTTCAATCTTATCAAATTCTAAATATTGATCAATCTTCTTTAAATGAGAATGCCAGCTATACTTATCTTCCACATTAATCCTCGCAGCGCGTCCAATCATTTCTGCACGCTGGTCATCAGCAATCAAAAAATCAATTTTGTTAATAAAATCCATCGGAGTTTCTGCAGACAAAATATCCACACCATCCGTTGAATCGATGGCGCGAACACATTCTACCGATGCAATAACCGGTTTTTGCATGGACATAGCCTCAAGTATTTTATTTTGAACTCCACGTGCAATTCTTAACGGAGCGACCACAATTTTCGCAAATTGCAAGTAAGGCCGAACATCAGCGACGGTACCGGTTACTACAACGAATTTAGAATTAAGATTTAAAACTGCTTGAGTTGGATTACGTCCAACAATATAAAATCGAAAATTTGATTTTTTTTGAATCAATAATTTAAATACATTTTCAAAAAACCAAGTTACTGCATCTACGTTAGGCCAGTAATCCATTGCGCCAGTAAACACTATCTGAGTGCATTCGTTCTCATCCTCAATAAACGGAGAGGAGAAAGAGTCATTTTGTGTGAAAAAATCGGAATCGACGCCATTATTTAGAGAGCTCGTTTTGAGTACACTGTCTGGCGCAAAATTGGAGAATATATTCCGCTCTTTTTCTGTCACAAAAAAAGAGTGTTTTACTTTCGAAGCCAAAAAACGCTCGTATTTTAGAAGAAGTTTACTCTCCCTTCTATACAACCAAGAAATGGGAAAATTTTTTTTATCAGCGTATTCACTCCATTTCTGTGAATCAACATCAACAAAGTCAACAAGCGTACGAGAATACCAATCAATTTCAACAAATTGCGCCATTGCAGACGAAAAAACGACAATGGCATCAATTTTGTTATTACTTATAACGGCATTCACCCATTTTTTAAAATTACGACTTCGATAGTAATTTAACGTCAGCGGACTCTCATCCATAAGCCCAACCAAACTCTGAAGTTTAGAGTTTATAGGATTTATATTTTCGTAATAAAAAGATTTACATAAACCTTGCACAACGGGTATATATTTATGATCTTCAGGATCATCGACAAATGTACCCAAGAAGATATTATAGGAAATTGCAAGATGTTTTAATAAATTAAAAGACCTAACCTTATCTCCTTTGTTTGGAGGATAAGGAAGTCTGTGCACCAGATAAAGAATATTACGCAAAAAGATTAACCTAAATTTTTGACGATAAAAGGACCGATTGCGTTTGCAAAGGAAATAGGCAACCGCTTCCAAGTCGAAATTAGTAGCGAGAATTTTTTGTTCGATGGATTATTTTGAGGAATAGATCTACTTCTATAGAGACAATATTCATAACTCAATTGCTTAGCATCAAAACCCCAATTCTTCTTAAATGCAAAAGAACCAGTATTAACTTTACTTCGTCCATAGTCGAACGTCTTTAATCCGGCTTCACAAGCTCTCCGCAACAGTTCCCAATACTTAAAGTCATTCGCTGCCAAATCACGAGCGGCTACACTATCACCCGCATAATATGGGAGTACTTCATCTCGAAAATAAAAGCTCATGACACTACTAATTGGAATGCCATCATTACTGGATATGATTAATATCTCGCAGTCTTGGTCAAATTCCTTTTTTAGGGCCGAAAAATATTTCTTTGGCATTGCTGGTGTTCCATGTCGGTGAACGTTATCAGCATATAAATTAAAAAATACATCAACATTTGAGTCAATGCTGCTGCATAAGCCATTTTTGATGCCCTTGCGTATCATTGCGCGCTGCTTGCGAGGTATGGCTAATAAATTTTCCTCCTCTGTAGGAAGAATAGTTTTTCGAAAAGTTACATAAATGTCTTGGGCGGGCCAATCTAGATTACGTTGATCTAAATTCCGAAGCTCAAGATGATCAACGTCCAATTTTTTTGCCAGTTCTTGCGCGGCAAATTCTAAACTATTCGCGACCTCATCATTGATCGCGACAACTCCACCATATACGGCAAACGGCAAGCTAATAAGTGAGTTTCCAAACAAAATGCTTTTAACGTGCGCTAATGGAAGAATTCCTTGAATGCAACCATCGGATTCAACGTATAAGAAATATGTCGGATGATTAAATACACTACTAATAATTTTTTGCCAGCCTGCACGATGAAAAAAAGTGGCATTAATATTAGAAAAAACAAATTCATCCCACAAATGAGTACTACGAGAATCAGTAACTTCTAAACGCTTAACCTCAATTTTAGAATTCATAAACTATATCGAAAAAACTCTATCAACTCTATCCCAATTAAAATCCAATAGCAATTTTTTTATTTTTCCTTCCATTCCTTTAATATTCACATAGTGTCTAAATTTCGTTTTTATATTTACACCCGGGATTCTTGGTTGTTCAATATCTATTTCCCAAGGATGAAAATAAAACATGGCAGACTGCTTATCGGTAGCTAAAACTCGACCTATCATCAATTTCGATATAGAGTAGGGTAGCAATCTAAAATAACCACCACCACTAGACGGAAAGTTTTTGCCAAAGAGTCGAACAGTAGTGATCGGTATCTCTATCAATCCTTCTCTAACGGGATAAGAAAATCTCGGTGCATCAGGCATCCCATAATGATCATGCTTGATTGGATAAATACTCGAGCTGTATTTGTACCCTGCAGAAAGCAAACAATCAAAAGCCCATAAATTACTGTAACTAATAGAGAAGCTCGGCGCCCTGTAACCTTTAACTTCAACGCCAGATATATCTTCTAGTAGTTTTTTAGAAGATTTAATATCAGATAAAAAATCCTTCTCAGACAAATCAGAAGCACGGTCATGCTGGTAGCCATGACTTGCCAGCTCATGTCCCTCCTGCACAATTTTATTTACTATCTGTGGGTATCGCTCCGCGATCCATCCCAATGTAAAAAAAGTGGCTTTAGTGCCACTATTATCTAATAATTCTAAAATTTTACCGATATTTCTTTCAATGCGACACTCATGCACATTCCAGTCATCTTTTTTTATGTAGGGAGAAAATGCAGAGACCTGAAAATAATCTTCTACATCAATAGTAAATGCGTTCGTGATGACACTATTATGATTCATGCTGAGAGATATCTAAAATTACAAAACCAGCCATGCTTTTAAATCATCAGCAATACGCTCTGCGGCTGCTCCGTCCCAAAATTCAGGCACTCGCCCGGACTTACCTCTGCCTGCCAATATCTCATCCAAGCAAGACAAAATCAAATTGCGATCACTACCAACGATCGTATTTGTCCCCTGCTCTACTGTAATTGGTCTTTCAGTATTTTCTCTCAGAGTTAGACAGGGAATTCCCAATGCGGTAGATTCTTCTTGAAGCCCCCCTGAATCGGTAAGTATGAGAGAAGCACTAGACATTAAGCCGAGCATTTCAAGATATCCTTGCGGTGGTAGAAATACTATATTCTTGACATCAAAAATGTATGTCAGTTTAAATCTCTCTATATTATTTTTGGTCCGTGGATGAAGCGCAAATATTAATGGCAATCTATTAGATATCTCAATCAATATATCCAACAAATGCTGCAAACTATCCGGTTGATCCACATTTGATGGTCGATGCAATGTCACCACTGCATAATCTTTTAGACCACTCAAAACGGAGGGGTCAATACCGGCTGACTTTAATATATCTAATACCTGCGGCGCGCCTTTTTGGCCATAGATCAAAGAATCAATCATTACATTGCCAACAAAGCAAATTTGGTCGGAAGGGATTCCTTCCTTCTTTAGATTTATCTCAGCAGATCGCTCAGTGGTATAAAGTCGATCAGCAATTTGATCAGTCAAAATCCGATTAATTTCTTCCGGCATTTTTTTATCATAACTACGGAGGCCAGCCTCTACGTGTACGACGGGAACATCCTTTTTAACCGCCACCAATGTACATGCCAGTGTCGAATTTACATCTCCAACAACGATGACACAGCAAGGCTGGTATGTGTCTAAAATTGGCTCGAACTTTCGCATCACATCTGCAGTTTGAACCGCATGGGTCGCGGAGCCAACCTCAAGATTTATATCTGGTCGCGGTAATTTCAAGTCATCAAAAAGTCGATCACTCATATCCTTGTCGTAATGTTGCCCAGTATGGACGAGGAGAACCTGAATATGGGGTAGTTTTATCGACAAAGCCCGCAGAATGGGCGCCATTTTCATAAAATTTGGGCGGGCACCAACTACGCAGATGATATAGCGACTGGACATAAATATAAATTATTTGTTATTAGCTTTTATGGAAAAAAGGATATCTTTTAATATCAATAATGTTTCTGCATTGTTTTTTTCAAGACGCAACATGCTATTCTCAACGCGCTCAATCTTATCGTTTAAACCCGAGTTTTCCATTTCGTTTATTTTTCGTATAGAAAAATCATTGAGGTCAGAAAAATCGCGAGAATTATTACCTTGGGATTTATCGGTTTCATTAAAAGAATTTCTAATTGAAATATTTTCAGTAGATATGTGGCCAGATTCTTCTAATATTTCGCGAGAAACTGTTTTAACGTCATTTTCATCAAATCCATCTTTGTTTTCTAAAAAACCTAACAATAATAATCTATCACAAATTGAATTAATGCGTCTAGGTATTCCTCCACTTGCATCAAAAATGGATTCAAATGCCTCAGCATTAAAATTCGGTTTATTCGTCCAACCGGCACATTTCAATCTATGCTCGATATACCCCTGAGTTTCTTCTATATCCATTGGTCCAATATGACAAGCGGCAATTACCCGTTGCCGTAACTGTTGCATACTTGGGTTCTGCAATATATCTCTGAACTCAGGCTGGCCAATTAAAAAGCTTTGTAACAATGATTGGCTACCAAATTGAAAATTCGATAACATTCTCAACTCTTCTACGGCACGGGGAGTAAGATTTTGAGCCTCATCAATTATTAATAAACAACGTTTACCTAGGCTTGTTTGGCTAACAAAGAAAGCTTCTAGTGCCAATAAAATATCAGCCTTGGATGAGTCATTTGTACGCACACCAAATGCCGCTCCAACCATACGCAGAGTATCTTCAGCGTCTAACTGGGTAGTGACCAAATTACCAGCTACAACCTTGTCCGCATCTAAACTATCTAATAGACTTCGGACGATCGTCGTTTTACCCGCACCAACCTCGCCCGTAACAATAATAAACCCTTCGTTTCTTAAAACACCATATTCTAAATAGGCTTTAGCTCTCCTATGTTGTTTGCTCGCAAAATAGAATGATGGATCAGGGTTTAGCTGAAATGGCTTAGTGGTAAGCCCGTAAAAATTTTCATACATAACTTAAAACTGCACCGTTAAATTACCTGTCACAGCTGCCTCGCTGTAAGGAAATGATCCACTTGCAGACACTGAGCGCCGCGCACTCACCGTCAGGTATGCTTTCGGCCCAACACGCGTTGAAGCACTAATATTGGCAGATCTAACTTCCGATTTTTGAGAGTCTAATTGTCCACTCGTTTTTTGAATTGAAATTTGATTACTAATCGTTGTGTCAGGGGTTAATCTATGTGTGTAAGCAATAGTAAGTCCATTTTGTCGTATAGAACTAGAATTGCTAAAGTCGTCTATAAGAGAGGGGGAGGTGCTAACACTCTTACCTGTACTTCTTGAGGCGGTAAATGTAATGGTATCGCGAAGGCCAAGCAGCGCAAAAGAAATATTTTGTGCCCTTTGCAATGAAGTTCCTGAGGTTAAATAGCCATTTAATGCAACCGAATTTGGATTTATTCCATATGTTTGCAAATAGCTATTAACAAGTTGCGCTCTTTTTATAGGGTCAGGTTCGATTGAAGAAAATTGATTAAATAATAAATCATAGTTGCCACCCAAACTTGAAGGATTTATTCCATTCGACATGGATACGCTTCTGACGTCACTTAGTCGCCAGCTTGTACGAGGTGTTCTATGTTCGAAATTTAAACTATGCATCTTTCCCAGGGGATTATTCTCAATATTTGCTGAAATCTTAGTCATTTCAGAAACAGACCAGTTTAATCCCATCCCAGAAGTCCAAGAACCAACTTTTCCCGTTGAGGTGTAATTTTGACGTTCACGTCCACCAGAGACAGAAACGACTAGGTTGCTGACGATTGGGTAGTTCAACGAAGCTCTGACACTATCTACTTCGGTATCTGGTGCGCTATTTCGCGAAATAATTTGACGGTTTAACCCTAATGTCCACGATAACCTTCCGAAAAACTCATCACCGTTTAAGCTAATTGATGAGGCTTTTGAATCGGATGAAAAATTATTGGCACTTTTGGCGCGTGTCGTGGTTAAGCTATATCGCGCTTCATAGTCAATATATTTAGACAATCTACCTCGATAGTAAGGCGCCAAACTGTAAGTTGAAACTTCCGTCTTATTTGAATTTATACTATCTAAGTTACTATTTTGAATCGAAAAAGCGGAAATTGTCTGTTGAGTTATAACTCCAGATATATCTACAAATCCGTGCCTGTCAATGGCTTCAATATTGACAGATGAATTCAATGAATTCTGTAATGAATTTTTACCTTGACCGCCACTATGATTCAAAATATTCAAAGAATAATTTAAATAACCTTTTACTCTCCCAGATCCACTTCGAATATTTAGTCCTGGACTGATCTCGGTAATCCAGCCAGACTTTTTGCTTCCATTTTCTAAAGATAAATTATCTGTCCAAGTTTCGGTTAACGATAGACTTGGTGAAACGTGGAAGATTCCACCCAAATTCGAAGGGGTCGGTAAGCTTTCCTGAGCATTTGAATTTGTTGCGATACACAATAAGACAACAAGAACAAATGATAATTTTGTACATTTAAACGCACATGAATTATCATAATATAAGTTCATATTAATTTAAAAACGAAGATTAGTTACTTATTGTTCATATCCGTAGCCATATCCATATCCCCCATACCCGCCCTGTAGACTATTCTTAGCTTGATTCAACACCATCATTTTGACAGGGCATGCCTCAATTGAAGCGAGCGCATGTTGAATATCCACTTGGAGAGTTTTCTCAGCATGCACTACCATCACTATTTGTCCCATATGGGTCGCAAGAACTCTAGACTCAGTAGTCAATAAGAGCGGAGGAGAATCAAAAATAATAATCCGATCTGAATATCTATTTGCGATATTTTTAATTAACTGACTCATTGCCTCACTAGCCAATAATTCTGTGGCGCGCAAATGTGGCGTTCCGCTAGGCAATAAAGTCAATTTATCGATATTTGTTTTTAATAAAACACTAGATAAATCATCAACGTCTCCAACAAGCAAATCAAGCAATCCAGGACTAGCCGGTAATCCTAGCATTCGCAGGACTGATGGGCGGGCAACATCGGCATCAACAAGCATCACCGTGTTATCCAATTCGGTTGCGATACTCATGGCCAAATTAATAGCAGAAAAGCTTTTACCTTCTCCGGCCAAAGCGCTCGTGACCATTATCAAGTTACCGTTTGCAATTAACGAAGCCCCTTTACCCATTGCATTGCTGATGAGCGGCCTTTTTATTACACGATATTGATCGGCAATTTGTGATCTTGGGGCATTAGGGCTGACAATACCCGCCCCTGCTAGTGCATCTAAATCTAAATCGACTTTTCTTGAGAAAGATGATGGCTTTATATTATTTTCAGGAATTTTTTTCTCTGACAATTGCAAACTGTCCGCACCTGATCTGTTAGCGGTTATGTCGCCGGTATTTGCATCCTCAAGAGCCTTTGGGATTACTCCAGCTTGCCGCAACTGTTCGAGACGACGGGTTGCCTGTTCAATTAAGCTATTCATTTTTTAACCTATTTGTCCAGATATAAATGCCAAAGCAGAAATTAACAAAATGAATGCGACAATTAATGAAATTAAGACCGCAAAAAATTTGCGGAGATCTGATCTCTCTTTACGTTTTGCAGCCTCACTCAACACTAAAGTAACTACTCCCAAAAGCGGCAAGTCAATTACGTTGCGTAGCGTCCGTGCGTCATGAAATACAGGTCTGAGCTGGCTAGCGGCAAAAGCAGTGAAGCCCCCAGCACCCAGTGCTGCAACCAAGGCCAGCAGCAAAAGTAACAGACGATTAGGTGCCACGGGTTTTGGAGAAACTCTTGGCGGATCGATTAATCGGAAATCAGCAACACCGGCGGCAGACTCTAAATCACCAGATAGAGATGCCGATTCACGTCTGCTGACTAAATCTTCATAGTTCTTTTTGTTAATGGCATAATCTCGATTCAGCTGAGCATATTCAGCCTCTGTTTGCGGCGCAGTCTTTAAAAATTCACGAGCCTTTTCGTATCTGGATGTGTATTCAGAAACTCTGGCACGCAGAGATGCAACTTGCACTTCGGAAGCCGCGAGCAACCGACTCATCTCTTGCGACGCCAAGCTATTGTTGCTTGAAGACAATGGGTTCGCCATCGCGGATTTACGTAGCTCCTGAATCTCTTTTTTCTTTTGATCTTCCAATTCTTTAATTAATCTTCGAGCACCTATAACGTCAGGATGTTGCTCCGTAAATCGCTGTAACAACCCATCTAAATTTCTTTTCTGTACTTCGATACGTGAATCAATTTCAGGTGTGGCTAATGACTGCGCTGATTCCTGCATTAAGCTTTTGGTTGAAATATTTGCGCTATCAGACTTTTCATTTTGAAGCTGCAATTTAGAAGCATCCCGTGCATTTTCTGCTTCACGTAACTCTAATTTCGCTTGATTAAGCTGTGTACTTATTTCGCTTAATTTCCCGGCAATATCGGTTCCACCATTCGCCGTTTGAACATCAATATTTCTTAATTTAAATTCTTTTAGGCGAGCTTCTGCAGACTCCAATTTTGATTCATACGTTTTTATTTGTTCTGTGATGAATTTTTTTGCTGCATCGGTATCTTTGCGGCTGTCACCTAAGCTTGATTCCACAAATATCGAAACCAGTGACTGGACGACGCGCTTGGCCTTATCTGGATTTTGATCTTGATAAGAAAGAGTATATAAATTATCCCTTGCTGTACTCTTTATTTGCAACGTGTTCATTAATTGTTCGACCAATCCATCTTGGGACCCTTTGGATGTGGTTCCCAAATCAAGATCAGCCATCCGAATTAATTTTTCTACATTTGGCCGCGTAATAAGTGTCCGACTCAACATCCCAACCTGTTGATCTACGTTTGGCTGTACGGCTAACCCTGACATCAATGGCTTGAGAATTGATTGGGTGTCTACGTAAATACGCGCTGAGGCTTCGTACTTGTCCGGCACCCGAAGCACTATGCCTGCTCCTATCACACCGACTAGCCATGCAACAAGAACCCCCAACCAACGGTGCTTCCAGGAGCCTTTTGCAAAAGTCAATAATTGACTAATTAACTCATCCATTATTTTTTATATTCTAAAAGTTAATTAAACAATTGCTACATTCACGCAACGCATTAAAACCATCCTTGTGGAATAATTAGAATATCGCCGGGCTTCATTTCAACATTACCTGAGAAATCGCCACGCTTAATTAGGTCCTTTAGTCGAACAGAGTATCGCTTTTCACCTTCCGAGGTTCTCAGTATTGTTGCGCTGTTTCCATCTGCAAAATCTGTCAGACCTCCAACGGAAATCATCACATCCAAGACCGTCATTTTGCTTTTGTAAGGCAATGTCTGAGGCTTTGCCGCTTCACCTACCACCCTTATCTGTTCACTGTAGGGACCTACAAAACCAGTCACCATTACGGTCACAACAGGGTCGCGTACAAATTTCGCAAGTACTACTTCAATTTCTCGAGCAACTTGTACAGAGGTTTTCCCTTGTACTACTAATTCATCTACCAGTGGTGTTGTTAACTTGCCATCGGGCCTTACTGGAACTGACATTGACAGTTCAGGATTACGCCACACGGTAATACTTAATGCGTCGCCTGGTCCGATAATATAGTTGTAATCATTCGTGATCGCGGTTGCGGGTGCCGGTGGATAGCCAGTCGTAAAAATTGAACACGATGCCATTAACCCGCACAGAGAAGTTAAGGCCAAAAGGCGGCTCGCAGATGAAAGATATTTACTATTTTTTTTCAAAATTTTCCCCTTGATCATAGAATTTATACTTATTGATGTTCGAATATAGCGCAAATCTAGACTATCCATCTACCAAATATTTCACATTTATGGTGCTTATTTTGGATTTTGCCTGTTTAGCTTAATTTAATTCGCTGTGTAAATTTAATAACTATTTAATTTCATTAAACTATTACTTTTTAATCCGCGATAGCATCGAATTAAATTTCAAATAACTTGAGCCAATGATATTTCTGTCGTCTATAAATATCATAAATCTTCATGAACCGTAGAAAATTGCATTAAATTTAATGGCGGCGCCGATCGACGAATGTCAAGCGCAATGATAAAGGGCTTCTACCTTTTTTGGCACCTATGGGTTCGCACGCAAACTATACCGCTGCAGCAACACAGCCAATGGCGCATGTTGGCTGCCCCAGTTTGACCAGATCCAAGGTTAACTTATTGCTCGCTCAACTGGAAGTCTGCGGTGTGGGCTTGAGGGCAAGATATAGGCTGCCCCGTGTTAATTGCGGCCGCCTTCGGCAGGCTCCAAAGTTTACGCTGGTGTTTGCTTCCGGCCAACTTGCAACGGCCCGGACGTCCTGTGATGCCATATGGGCTTCGGGCAAGCTCCGGGAGTGTGCAGAACAGCAAGCAACTGCCACCTTGACGGATAGTGAAGACAGCTCTGCCACGTAGATCAGGGTGGCTACGCCCACTGCCACACCGCGAATAGAGTGCACGTACCCTGCCATCAGAGTCCGCCCTTGGTTTTCGCGGCTTCGGCTGCCCCCGCAATGCCTGGGCCGTGTTATGACACTCTTGGAGAAGCAAGACTCAGCGCACACCCTGCTCCAGAACAGGCAAAGCCAAGTGCACGATATCCGGGTTTCCAGCACCTTGACCAGGTGCGCAAGGCCGTTTCTCTGCATATCCCCCAGAATCTCCAAACGCAGGAGATCAGGCCATCGGGGGCACCAGTGGCCAAGTCTAGAGTGCGGCTTTGTCGGCCTCGCTGGTGAACGCGTCTGCAAAGAATGCATCCGGTGACAACCCGGCCTTGGCTACGTAATCAGCCTGGGCCGAATCAACAACGATGGGGGCACCGCAGGCATACACCTCAAAATTGGACAGGTCCGGCAGATCCTGCAGGACAGCCTGGTGAACGAATCCTGTGCGGCCCGTCCAGCCGTCTTCGTGCAGCGCGTCAGAAATGACTGGCACGTAGGCCAAATGGGGCATCGAGGCCAACTGGGCTTGCACCCAGTCGTTCAAATACAGATCGCTGGGACGGCGACCGCCCCAGTACAGCGTAGCCGGGCGGGTGATGGCTTTGTGCTGCATGTGCTCAATGATGGCCTTGATCGGCGCGAAGCCGGTGCCAGAGGCCAGCAGCACGATAGGTTTGTCGGAATCCTCGCGCAAATAGAAGCTGCCGTAGGGGCCCTCGATACGCTGGATTTCCTTTTCCTTCATCGTCCCGAACACATGGTCGGTGAACTTGCCACCGGGCATGTGGCGGATATGCAGCTCCACCACCGGACCGGTGTGCGGAGCGTTGGCCATGCTGTAGCTGCGCCGGGCACCATCGCGCAGGATGAATTCGATGTATTGGCCCGGGTGGTAGCGCAGCGTGTCGTTGGCAGGAAGTTGCAACTTGAGGACCATCACATCGCTGGATACTTTCTCCAGCGAAATCACCCGCGACGGCATCTTCTTGATTGGGAAGGCGCTTTCGTCGGTCACCTGGCGTGACTCCAGCACCACGTCGGTCAGGGGCATGGCGCAGCAAGTCAGCACCAGACCAGCGGCTTCTTCCTCCACGCTCAAGGCCTTGCTTTGGTGGGGACCGTGGAACACCATGCCTTCGAGCTTCTTGCACTTACAGGAGCCGCACGCGCCGTCCTTGCAGCCATACGGTAGACCAATACCCTGCCGAATGCCGGCAGTCAAGATGGATTCATCGGCGGTGGCAGCAAAAGCGCGGCCACTGGGCTGCACAGTGACGGTGAAGGCCTGCGGCGTGGGGATGGGATGGGTCATGGGGTTCGGTATGCTCAGTGGATTCTGTCTCTAACGGTCTCGATTTTGCCTTCAAACCAATCCCCTCTTGGCGCCTTGCCATCGCGCTTTCGCCGTGAGCGCGTGCTCATCATCGGTTGCGGCGACATCGGTCTGCGCGCCGCCGGTCAACTGCCGGGTACTTTACGCTTGCTGGCACTGACTTCCAGCCCCGAACGCCGCCCGACCCTGCGCTCCCAAGGCATCACCCCCCTGTGCGGCAACCTGGATGACCCGCAGTCCTTGCTGCGCCTGTCTGGCCTGGCCACCCGGGTACTTCATTTGGCCCCACCCCCCGGCGAAGACCGTCACGACCCACGCACCCGCAACCTGCTTCGGGCACTGCAGCTGCGTGGTGCTCCACGGGCCTTGGTATACGGGTCGACCAGTGGCGTGTATGGCGACTGCCAGGGAGCGATAGTGAACGAAACGCGCGCTGTGGCCGCCACCACCCCCCGCGCCCTGCGCCGAGTGGATGCCGAGACGGCGGTGCGCCTGTTGGGCCGCCGCGCCAGCCGGGTCCGCACCAGCATTCTGCGCATACCCGGCATCTACGCCCCCGACCGCGACGGTGGCACGCCCGAAGCCCGGTTGCGCAAAGGCACCCCGGTACTGGAGCGTTCCGACGACGTATTTACCAACCACATCCACGCCGACGATTTGGCGCGCGCCTGTGTCAAAGCCCTCTGGTGCGGTCGGCCGCAGCGGGTCTACAACGTGAACGACGACAGCCAGATGCGGATGGGCGACTATTTCGACTTCGCTGCCGACCTGTATGGCCTTCCCCGCCCACCCCGCGTGCCGCGCCACGCCGCGCAAGGCCAGTTGTCGCTGATGCTACTGAGCTTCATGTCCGAGTCGCGGCGGATGGACAACACGCGGATGAAACGTGAACTGCGGCTGCGGCTGCGGTATCCGACGGTCGACACGGGTTTGGTGTCAGACCGACAGACCTAGGGCAGCGCGCATGGCCATGCACACGAAAACCGCTGATGGCCAGGCCAGCAAAACAACCGGCAGGAGCCTACCGGCACGCAAACTCCACCCCCGCACACACCGCCGCCACCTGCGCGGCAATGCACTGCTCTGGCGTGGCACGGGGGCTATCGGGGTAGACCTCGGTGGTGGTGGTGTAACGCGCGCCCGAAATGCCTGCACACAGACCCAGCGCGGTCATCGCATAGTGGATCACGCCATGCGCCACCAGAGGTGAACCGATGATGCCGCCCTGCGCATCTGCGGGGGCGATGTGGGTCACCCACTCTACCGCTGCGATGATGGCCTGCTGGAACGCGGGCTGGGGGTTGGCCGTGTCGTCCACCAGGTAGAAGCCGTCGGGGATGGTGCCAGGCGCAAACGGCTGGCCATCGCGGGCGGCCACGGCGGGGCGGTATTCGGACTCGTCGGTGTCGGTGGTTTCGTGCAGGTCGATGTGGACAGTGAACTGGCCACGCAGGGGCTCCACCAGTCGCATCAAGGCGGCAGACTCTTGCGCGGGGCTGTCTGGGCGGAATGAGCGGTTCGGGTCCAGAGCGTCGAAGTTCCAGCGCTGCACCCGCTCGTAGGCCCAGGGGCTGACGCAGGGCACCACCAACAGATTCACCCGGCCCGCAAAGTTGTCCGCACGCGCCTCCAAAAAGCGCAGCGCGCCCAGCACACCGCTGGTTTCATAGCCATGCACGCCACCGGTCACCAGCACGCCGGGCAGTGCGCTGTCCCAGCCCCGGCTGCGGATGGCGAACAAGGGGAAGCGCTCTTCCCCATAGGTCACCTCACCATACGGCACCACGTCAAAGCGCGCGCGCAGCATCTCGATGCGCGGCAACACGTCGTCTGCATAGCTGCGCTGGCGCACCTGGCACGCACGCCATTGGGCCAACTCTGCAGTGCCCCAGGCTTGGCCGGAGGTACCGATGGGGTAGAAATGGGGGTTGCTCATGGGTGTTTGGCAGATGGGATTACCGAAAAAAACCAGCTGCATTATGGGGTTAGGCCTTGCAGGCAACCCGCCGCCCTTGCAATCCGGCCCACCCGCCACGACATGGACCCAATGACCGAATCCCTGCACATCGTCTGCCCCCATTGCCACACCACCAACCGCTTGCGCTCCGACCAGCTGGGCAGCGCGCCCGATTGCGGTAGCTGCAAAAAGCCCTTGTTCACCGGCAAACCCGTCGATCTGGATGGTGCCGCGTTCGACAAGCACCTGCAGCGCAACCAGATTCCGCTGCTGGTAGATTTTTGGGCGCCCTGGTGCGGGCCGTGCCGCCAGATGGCACCCGCCTACGTGCAGGCCGCCGCCCAGCTGGAGCCGCGCATCCGCGTGGCCAAGGTGGACACCGAAGCCCAGCAGGCGCTGGGCGCACGCTTCCAGATCCGCAGCATCCCTACGCTGGCGCTGTTTGTGGGGGGCCGCGAGGTGGCCCGCCAGGCCGGTGCCATGGGCGCGGCCGACATCGTGCGCTGGGTGCAACAGCACGCGCCGCATTGACTTTTGCGTTTAAACGCCTACTCCATTTCGCAATAACCCGGGCGTAGTGGTCTTATCCACCCGCTGTTACCGTTTGCCCCCTTTCCCCTACCAACCCTTCGACACCATGACCCTATTTACCCCCCTGCAAGTCGGCTCGACCACCCTGCCCAACCGCATCCTGCTGGCCCCGCTCACCCGCACCCGCGCCGACGCGGGCCACCTGCCCAACGCACTGATGGCCGACTACTACAGCCAGCGCGCCACCGGCGGCCTGCTGATCACCGAGTGCACCATGGTGGCCCCCGGCACCTCGGCTTTCATCAACGAGCCCGGCATCTACAGCGACGCGCAGGTCGCAGCCTGGAAACAGGTGACCAGCGGGGTGCACGCCAAGGGTGGCCGCATCTTCCTGCAGATCTGGCACGCGGGCCGCGCCGCCCACCCCGACATCAATGGCGGTGTCCCCACTGTGTCCAGCAGCGCCACGCCCATCGAGGGCGAGATCCACACCCCCAGCGGCAAGGTGCCCCATGCCGTGCCGCATGCACTGACCGCAGACGAGATTCCAGCCATCGTGGCGGCCTTTGCCCAGGGCGCCAAGAACGCCATCGCCGCCGGTTTTGATGGTGTGGAAGTGCACGGTGCCAACGGCTACCTGATCGACCAGTTCCTGCGCGACACGCCCAACCAGCGCACCGACGGCTACGGCGGTTCGCTGGAGAACCGCACCCGCCTGCTGTTCGAGGTGCTGACCGCGGTAACCGCCGCCATTGGCGCCGACAAGGTGGGCCTGCGCCTGTCGCCGCTGAACAGCTACAACAGCATGCAAGACAGCGACCCGCTGGCGTTCATCGGCTTTTTGGCCGAGAAGCTCAATGCCTTCAAGCTGGCTTACCTGCACGTGATGCGCGCCGACTTCTTCGGTGTGCAAAAGGGCGATGTGCTGGCCGTGGCCCGCGCAAAGTACCACGGTGTGCTGGTGGGCAACATGGGCTACACCGCCGAAGAGGCCGAAGAGGCCATCACCGCAGGCCAGCTCGATGCCGTGGCCTTTGGCACGTCCTTCCTGGCCAACCCGGATCTGCCCGCCCGCATCCAGCTCAAGGCCCCGCTGAACACGCCGGACCAAAGCACTTTCTACACCCAGGGTGCCAAGGGCTACACCGACTACCCCACGCTGCAAGGCTAAGCCAGCAGCGCCTCGATCACCTGCCAGTGCGCCGGGTCCACCGGCATGATCGACAGGCGGTTGCCCCGGCGCAGCAACTGCAGATCGGCCAGGGCCGGGTGGGCGCGCAGCGCGGACAGGGCCAGCAGCCGCGTCTTGCGTACCGCCTGCACGTCCAGCAGCAGCCAGCGCGGTGCGTCGGGTTTGCTGGCGGCATCAAAGTACGGTGAAGCCGGGTCAAACTGCGTGGGGTCGGGCCGGATGCCCGAAGCCACGCGGGCCAGCCCGGCAATGCCCGGCTCGGCGCAACTCGAGTGGTAGAACAGCACGCCGTCGCCCGGCTGCATCTGGTCGCGCATGAAGTTGCGGGCCTGGTAGTTGCGCACGCCGGTCCATGGCACGGTGCGGTCTGGCGCGGCCAGGGCATCGTCGATGGAGCATTCGCTGGGTTCGGATTTCATCAACCAGTAGTGGGGCATGGCGGGCTCGCGTGAAGTCATGCCGCCTAGCTTACTCCTGTTTTCATAGCTGCTCACGCTCATTCCATAAGCGCCAGCGGCCTATTTTTCTTGAATTTTAAAACCGGCCCATGGGCTTCGGTTACCCTCCTCCCTCTCCCACCTCTCGGACCTTATCCATGAAAAAACTCCACATCACCATCCAGCTCGAAATGTCTGTTCCCGACGACTGGGAACTGGCCACCACATCCGAAAGCGGCCAGGTACTGAAGCTGCCGAACGGCCAATTCATGGACATTGCCATCGAACCGATGTTTGCCACCGACCCCGAAGACACCTGGACCAGCACCGGCGACGACGACGTGCTCAACGACGTGCTGGACATGATCGATTCCGAAGACGTGACCTACCAGTTCGTCACGCACTGAGCCTTGGGTAGACGCGGCGGTGTGGAACACCCCTGCGGGTGTTTATCTGACACGCCGCAGCCGGGCAACGGTCTGTAATGCAAGCTTGCCGCAGTTTTTTGCGGCCGCCCTACCGGAGCCCGCCATGCAACCCACCCACACCATACAAGCTACCGTCGCCGACCACGTCACCTACACACCGGGTGACGGCGCACCCATCGTGATCCCCAAGGGGCCGGTCGAGATCGAGCTGGCTTCTGAGAGCGCCACCATCAGCTGGACGGCCGACAACGGCGCCGCCGGCTTGGCCGCCATCCCGCTCACACAGTACAAAGAGTACGTGCGCGACAAGAAAATCACCGTGGCAGCGTAGGCACAGCGCCCCAGGCTGGCCGGGGTTGGGTGTCGATCAACGCCTGCGGCACCTGGTAGGCGCTTTGGTCAAACAGGTCGATGCCGCACTGCAAGCCTTCCACCCAGTCAAAAAAGTCGCTGATCGCCGCCGCGCCCTCGATCGGCGCACCGTGCTGCGGCACCAGCATGGCGATGTCGAGCTGGCGCGCCATGCGGGCCCACAGCCGCAAAACCTTGTTCGACACCATGTAACGGCGGTGAAAGCCCTCCATGCGCGCAATGTGCGGAGCCAGCTCGCGCACCGGCTGCTGCGCCTGCACGCCGCTGGTCAGCGACACGCCCAGGTCGCCAGTGAACAGGATTCGGCTCACCGGATCATAGAAGTGAAAGTTGCCCTCGGAATGCAAAAAGTGCGCGGGCAGCAGCCACAGTTCGCTGGCCCCCAGCGGCAGGCGGCCCCCGGCATCGGGCACGGCAATCACCCGCTCCTGGGTCTTGCCGCTCTTGGCGAAATGCGGCACAAAACGCTCCCACACCCTTGAGATCACCAACTGGGCCGAGGTGGTGGTGAGCCAGCGGTCCAACGCCCCGATGATGTCGGGGTCGGCGTGCGAGGCGATCAGGTAACTGAGTTTTTGCGGCGCGAAGTGGCGCGTCATAGCCAAAAACAGCTCGTTGAAGGCGATGTTGCCGCCGGGATCGATGACCGCACCCACGCCGTGGTCGACGACCAGAAACTGGTTGGACTGCACCGCCTGCTCGCCCTCGTGCACTAGGTCAGAAAACATCAGGCAGGCGTGCTGCGCATTGCGGAAAAGTTCGATCGGCACAGCAGCCTGCGGGTATTGGGTGGATGGGGGAGCCACTGTATCTGCCCATCCGGTCCGCAGAGTTGATGCAGATCAGATGCAGGTCAAGCGGTGGCGGATCAGGCTGCTGCGCCATCGCCGCGGGCAAACCGCCTGCGGTAGTCGCGCGGGGCCACGCCCAGGTGGCGCTGGAAGCTCACGCGCATGCGCTCTTCCATGCCAAAGCCGCAGCGGCTGGCGATCTGGTCCACGTTGTCGGTGGACTCTTCCAGCAGGCGGCGGGCGGCCTCCAGGCGCAGCACTTCCACCGCCTTGGCCGGGGTGCGCCCGGTTTTTTGCTTGTAGACGCGGGCAAAGTTGCGCGGGCTCATGCGGGCCTGCTCGGCCAGGCACTCCACCGTCAGGTCGGTGCGGGCCAGGTTCTCGCCCAGCCACAGGTGCAGGGCATCGAAGCTGTCCGCCCCCTGGGTTTGCGATTCCAGCAACACGCTGAACTGCGACTGCCCGCCAGGCCGCTTCAAAAACACCACCAGCTCCCGCGCCACCTCCATGGCCACCGTGTGGCCGCAATCGGCCTTGACCAGCGCCAGCGCCAGGTCGATGCCTGCGGTCACACCCGCCGATGTCCACACCGCCCCCTCGTGCACAAAGATGGCATCGCGGTCGATCTGCAGCGCCGGAAAGCGCTGCTGCAGCATGTCGCACATGGCCCAGTGGGTGGCGGTGCGCTTGCCGTCCAGCAGCCCGGCTGCCGCCAGCAAAAATGCCCCGCTGCACACCGACACCGTGCGCCGGGCGCTGCCTGCAGCCCGCCGCAGCCAATCCACCAGCGGGGCCGACCGGTCCAGCACCGCGCTGATGTGCGGCGAGCCCGGCACCACGATGGTGTCCACCGCCAAGCCAGCCAGGTCGGCCAGGGCCGTGGTGTGCAGCTCCAGCCCCTCGGCGCTGCGCACCAGCCCGCCGTGCAGGCTGGCGGTGCACGGCGCGTAGCCCGGCAGTCCGCGCGCCTCCATGGCTTTGGTGGCGGCCCAGAACACGGTTTGCGCACCGCTCAGGTCCAGCAGGCCCACCGCGTCAAAGGCCACAAACAGCACGCGGCGCACCGGTGGGTGCAGCGGCGGGCGCGGAGGAACAGCTGTTGGCAGTAATTCTGGGCTATTCGTCATTTACGACAGATTGTTCCACACCTACGATCGCCCCATGCAGAACCCCACAGAAAGAATTGCCATGAAAATCGTCGTTATCGGCGGCACCGGATTGATCGGTAGCCAAGTCGTCCAGCTGCTGCGCCAGCGCGGCCACGAGGCCATCGCCGCCTCGCCCGCCTCGGGCGTGAACACCCTCACCGGCGAGGGCCTGGCCCAGGCGCTGGCGGGCGCGCAGGTGGTGGTCGATGTAGCCAACTCCCCGTCGTTCGAAGACCAGCCGGTGATGGACTTCTTCACCACTTCCGGGCGCAACCTGCTGGCCGCCGAGGCGGCCGCGGGCGTGCTGCACCACGTGGCGCTGTCGGTGGTGGGCACCGAGCGGCTGCAGGGCAGCGGCTACTTCCGCGCCAAGCTGGCACAAGAGGCGCTGATCCGGGCCGCCCAGATCCCCTACACCATCGTGCGGGCCACGCAGTTCATGGAATTTCTGGGCGCCATTGCGCAGTCGGGCACCGAAGGCAGCACCGTGCGCCTGCCGCCCGCGCATCTGCAGCCCGTGGCCTCGGCCGACGTGGCCGCAGCGGTGGCCGACTGCGCGCTGGCCGCGCCGCTCAACGGCATGGTCGAAATTGCCGGGCCCGAGCGCGCCAGCATGGCCGCCCTGGTGCAGCGCTACCTGGCGGCCATCGGCGACCCGCGCACCGTGGTGGCCGATGCCCAGGCCCCGTACTTCGGTGTGGCGGTCAACGACCAGTCGCTCACCGCCAGCGACGGCGCACGCATCGGGGCTATCGGCATCCAGGAGTGGATGGCGCACAAGTAGGCAGCTGGCGCGCACCGGGCGGCGGCCTTCCCCGACAATCGCCCCATGCACGCCCAAGACATCCTCGACTTCTGGTTCACCGAACTCACGCCCCAGCAGCACTTCGCCAAAGACGCTGCGCTGGACGACCGCATCCGCCAGCGTTTTGCCGCCACCCTGGAGGCCGCCGCCCGCTGCGAGCTGTTTGCCTGGCGCGCCACGCCGCAGGGGCGGTTGGCAGAAATCCTGGTGCTCGACCAGTTCTCGCGCAACCTCTACCGCGACACGCCAAAGGCCTTTGCCCAGGACCCGCTGGCCCTGGCGCTGGCGCAAGAGCTGGTGGCCAGCGGACAGGACCGCAGCCTGCCCCTGGCCCAGCGGCCCTTTGCCTACATGCCGTACATGCACAGCGAGTCGCGGGCCATCCACATCGAATCGATGGCCTTGTTCACCCAGCTGGGGATCGCCGACAACCTGCGCTTTGCCAGCCGACACCAGGCCATCGTAGAGCGCTTTGGCCGCTATCCGCACCGCAACGCCGTGCTGGGGCGCAGCGCCAGCGCCGAGGAAGTGGCTTTTCTGGCCCAGCCCGGGTCGTCGTTTTGATTGCTATATTTTAAATAGCTGCTTACGCCCATAGATTAAGCGCAAACGGCCAATTCTTTATATATCTTCACCAAGGCACGGGGAACCAACGGCCGGGGCGCGGGGTCCATCTATTCCCGTAGTTTTACCCTCCTCCCCATGCTGCGTGCCCTGAAAGAGATTTTCGACGGACTGCTTGCCCAGTCCAGCGAGCCCTCGCCCGCCGAGCGCCAGAGCGCCGTGAACCTGGCCACCGCCGTGCTGCTGGTCGAGGTCATGCGCGCCGACCCCACCAAGACCGCCGTGGAGCGCCAGGCCGTGGTGCTCGCGCTGCAACAGCGCCTGAACCTGGACGGTGCAGCGCTGACGCAGCTCATGCGGCAGGCCGAACAATCCGCCGCCCGCGCCTACGACTACCACCGCTTCACCAGCGAACTCAACGCGCAATGCACGCATGCCCAGAAGATCCGGGTGGTGGAAGACATGTGGCAGGTGGCCTACGCCGACGGCCAGCTCGGCGCGGTGGAAAACAGCGTCATCAACCAGGTGGCCGGCCTGCTGTACGTGACCCACGGCGAATACATCGGCGCCAAGATGCGCGCCAAGGAAGCTGCGGGCCTGCTGCTGTAACGCATGAACCGCCCTGCAAGGCTTGCCACTACGCCACTCGCAGGTACGTGGCAACGATGGTTCCCACCAGCCAAAAATAGCAGACAAACTGCACGAAGAAGAAGGTAAAGCGCAGCGTAGCGACGGTGTTGGTATGCACGAAGCACACATGCACCAGCGACTGGAAAATCCGGGCAACCAGAACGACCGTTGCCAGGGTGTCCACCAGCGGGCTCTCCACGTGGCCCACGTAGAGCCCGAAAACAATCGCACCGAACACCGGAAGGTTCTCGATGCAGTTGGCGTGGGCCCGCGTCGCACGCCGATACCACGCGTCCCCCCCGGCGGCATCGGCCGGAAAATTCCGGATAGCCGTCCGGCCGCTCAGAATACGGCTCCAGCGGTACACCCCAATCGTGAACAGCAGCAACAGCGCCGTCCACGTGGCGAACCCCAGCAGCATCCATACTGGCACTGTCATACATCACCCTCCTGGTGCAGACTTGGCTTGGGGCCGGAGTACCCCCCAGCCGATGGCCAAGACAAGGTCAAAAGCCGTTGCCCTTACCCACGTGAACCGCCACCCGCAAATAGGTCGCTGGAATGCAGGTTGCGTCTTGGTGGGTGCTTTGGTTCTGGACCTGGAACAGGTCTTCCAGCTCGCGCTGCAAGTCGTCCGACTGGCCGGTTTTGGCTGCGGCATCGAAGGCGCCCATGGTCGGCCCATAGAACTTCCTGAACGTATCGACAACCGTGGACGGCGCATCGGGAAACTCAAAGGTGTAGGTCTGCTTTTGGCAGGAAATGCACTCCCTCGGGATGCCCGCGCCTGCAAAGCGTTCCATCACGTGGCTCTCTACCCCCCAGGCCATCGGGCTGACGAAGCCTGCTGGCGGCGGTGGCATGTAGCTGGCGCTGATTTTCAGGATCTGGGCCACCAGCGTCGGGTCGTTGGGAATCCAGTTGCCCATCACGATCCGGCCACCCGGCTTGCACACCCGCACCATTTCCCTGGCCACATCCAATGGCCTGGGCGCAAACATGGCACCAAAGATGCTCACCACCAGGTCAAAAGAGCTGTCGCTCAGCCCCTGGAGGTCGCACGCATCCCCCTCCTGGAAGCGGCAGTTTTTCAGGCCCTCTGCGTTGGCGCGCCGGTTCCCGGCCGCAACCAGGTTGGCGGCGATATCCACGCCCAGAACGTCCGCCCCGAGCCGGGCTTGCGGCAGAGCCGTCGTGCCGTCACCGCACCCCAGATCCAGCACCTTCAAGCCGGGGGTGATTCCCAATGTGTGGGCCAGCGACTCGCCACTCTTGCGCATGCCCTGGGCGATGCGGGTGAAGTCGCCTTTTTCCCATAGTTCCTTATTTGCATTCATTGCCGTTCTCCTGTTCTGGGTCTGGATACGCCCGTGCAACGGGCGATGGGGCCAGCGCGGCGGGTGCCTGCGCCGGTTTTTTGGCACGTCAATGCGCCGAGACGTGCTGCAGCACCGGTGCCAGCGCCTGCGCAATGCGTTCGCCCTGGGCGGGGGTGATGAGGCTGCCAAGCGTCTTGCCGAAGTGCGGCTCTTGCACACCCGACACGATGTACTGCCACCGGTACGCCTTGAGCAGGGCATCCTTCACCCGCGCCTGGTTGGCATCCGACAGCGTATGGCCACCGATGGCGGTGAAGTACGCCGCGTCGGCCGCCGACTGCATCTGCAGTATTGCGTCGACCGCGCCCACCAGTTCGATCAGGTCTGTCACCGCCTGGTCGCGCGCTTGCGGCGTGAGCTTGGCGTCCTCGCGGATCCATTCCAGCTCGTCCAGAATCGCGTGCTGGGACTCCTCTTTCCAGTGGAACAGGAAAACGTCTTTCCACAGCGCCGAGAGGTTCTCGTCCGCGTCGATGCTTTCGCGGTAGTGCTTCTGGGTGAACAGCTCGATGTGGCAGGTGAGTGCCAGCACCGACCAGGTTGATTTCCCGAGCACAAAGCCGGCCACGCCGTCCGGCTCAGGCACAAACGTGTAGCCGAAAGGCATGCCCGCGGCCATCATTTGCTCCAGGATACGAAACAGCTTTTGGTGCTTGAGCTCTTCATCGCTGAAGCGCACGAGCGCCTCCAGCGCGACCTGGTCGCCCAGCCAATGGTCGCGGCCAACCTCCAGCACTTTCGCGTTGATGAACCGCTCAACCAGCCCGAACAGGTTGGCGTAGGTGCGCCCCTGGATCTGGCTCAACAGGCGTTTGTCGGGTTCCGACAGGAAGTCGAGTTGGTCCAGCCGCGCAAGGCCGTCGGGCAGGAATTTCTTCGAAAAATCGAAGTCTCGCCCGCGTATCACGTCCTTGTCGATGTCCCAGCGGATGCGCTTGGAGGCCTCGATGGTTTTGGCGTACTGCGAGGGTCGCGCCACGGAAACAGTCTGCTCTGCGTCGTTCATGCTACTTACTCCTACATCAAAGTTCGGCGACAATTCGCCGTGGGATCAATGGTGTTCGCGAAGGGGGATGAAATCCTGTCCAACCGTCCGAGCTTCTTGACCAATCCTCTTTTCACGGCTTAAAGGAATTACCGTGGACGTGCTTTCGGATGTGCTGCACACCATTCGCATGCAAGGCGCGATATTTCTCAACGCAGAGTGCCATGAGCCCTGGTGCGTGGACGTTCCCCAGACCTCTGAATTGGCCCGGTTTCTCAAGCCGGGCGCGCGCAGTCTGGCGATTTGCCACACCGTTCTGGAAGGCAGCTGCTGGGTGCAATTGCCCGGCGGTGAGGCGGTCGCCCTGCATGCCGGCGATGTAGCCACCATGCCCCATGGGGACCCGCACCTGATCGGCAGCGGCCTGCACCACGCGCCCGTCAGCATCGACCATGTCGTCAAAATCAAGGAACCGCACCTGACGCCCATTCGGTACGGAGGCGAAGGCGACCGCACGGTGCTGATGTGCGGGTGGTTCGCCTACGAACAGGACATCCCCAACCCGCTGGTAGCCAGCTTGCCCAAGCTTTTCTGTTCGGCTGTGGGCAAGCGACCGTCCGGTCCGTGGATCGAGCAGTCGCTGCGGTACGCCGTCGGAGAAGCCGCCATCGGCCAGCCCGGGTCCGGGGCGATGGCGGCCAAAGTGGCCGAATCCCTGTTTGTGGAGACGCTCCGCGGCTATATCGAATCCCTGCCCCCACGGCACCTGGGCTGGCTGGCTGGCCTTCGCGATCCACAGGTTGGCAAATGCCTCAGCCTGATCCACACCCATCCGGCCAAAGACTGGTCGGTTGAGTCCCTGGCGGGGGAGGTGCACGTGTCGCGCAGCGTGCTGGCCCAACGGTTCAACGAACTGGTCGGCATGCCGCCCATCCAGTACCTCATCCGCTGGCGACTTGCCGTTGCTGCGCGACTCTTGCGCAGTGAGCGCATCAGCCTGGGCCGTGTCACCGAAGCCATTGGGTATGAATCGGAGGCCTCGTTCAGCCGGGCCTTCAAAAAAGAGTTTGGCGTGGCCCCCGGGCAATGGCGCAACGGGAAGGCGGCCGCGCTTTCCGGCTAAGGGCCCGCGCCGCACCCGCCTGCGGCTGGGGGGTATTGCAGGAGCGATACTGTGGAACCACTTTCTCGACCGTTATCCCCATGCCACTGCCGACCCGCCGCACCACCCTGCTCGCCACCCTGGGCCTGCTCGCCAACCGCCTGCATGCCGCCCCGCAAGCCCCCGCCGTGTGGCCGCACGAGCTGCAGGTGCCCGGCGGCGTGGCGCGGCTGTCGCTGGGGCCTGCGGCGGTGCGGCCCGTGGCGTTTGCCAACGAACTGCCCCTGCTGGTACTGGGCGATGCGATCGAGTGGACGGCCATCGTCGGCATCCCGCTGGCGGCGGCGCTGGGCCCGGCCCACATCGACCTGCAGTCCGATGGCGGCACCCGCCCGGTGCCCTACACGGTGGGGCCCAAACAGTACCGCGAGCAGCGGCTGAAGGTGGCCCCCGGCACGGTGGATTTGTCGCCCGAGGACGAGGCCCGCTACAACCGCGAGCACGCCCACCTGCAAACCGTGGTGGCCACGTTCAGCGAACCACCACCCTACGGTCTGCGCATGCGGGTCCCGGTGCCGGGGCGGCGCTCCAGTTCGTTCGGGCTGCGCCGGGTGTTCAACGGCCAGGCACGCAACCCGCACAGCGGCATGGACATCGCCGCCGCCACGGGCACGCCGGTGGTGGCACCGCTGCCGGGCCGGGTCATCGACACCGGCGACTACTTCTTCAACGGCAACACCGTCTGGCTGGACCATGGCGGCGGCCTGCTGGGCATGTTTTGCCACCTGAGCACCATTGCGGTGCAGGTGGGCGACGTGCTGCAGGCCGGCCAGCGCCTGGGGGCCGTGGGGGCCACGGGCCGGGTGACCGGGCCGCACCTGCACTGGTCGATCAGCCTGAACCGGGCCATGGTGGACCCGGCGCTGTTTGTGGAAAACTGAGTTTGCTACATTTTCAGTAGCTTCTCACGCTTATTCCATAAGCGCTAGAGCCCTATTTAATCCTGAATTCACCACCCGGCAGCCAGGTTACGGCTCTGGCCTGTTGCCTGGCCGCGAGACCGTAAAGCCTGCGTTTTTGCGCACCTGCAGGCCAATTTTCCAGCCCTGTACAGGTAGTCGCTGCTATGCTTTGTTACTTGCGTTTACACACTCTGGGCACACGCCATGTTTCGTTTTTCGGTTTTGCGCGCTGGCGCATGGCCACCGCTGGTTGCTGTAGCGGCTTTGGTCGCGGCGCAGGTTGTATTGGCCTGGCTGCCGCTGGCCTGGCCGGTGGTGGTGGTGCAAATGGCGCTGGTGGCGGGCTGGGTGGCCCTGGCAGGGTGCATGCGCAGCGCTGCCGTCCCCGAGGCCACGCCGGTGCTGGGCATAAGCGCCGAGCAAGCGCTGGAAGCCGCGCTGGACGTCCTGCCCGACAACAGCACCTTTGCCCTGTTTGACGCACAGGAGCGCCTGCTGCTGGTGAGCGCACGCACCCGCGCCCTGTACCCCCAGTCAGCGCCTTTCATGCTGCCGGGCGTGTCTTTTGAAGCCGTTCTGCGCCACACCGTTGCGCTCGGGGAAATGCCCGAATCCGAAGGCCAGGAGGCCTGGATCCAGCAGCGGCTGGCCGCCTTTCGCCTAACGGTACCGGTGCAGGTCCAGGAACTGCCCCAAGACCGCTGGATGCGCATCAGCCAGCGCCGCTTGCCGGATGGCAGCACCGTGGTGCTGCGGGCCGAGATTACCGACACCGTGCGCAAGGAACGGGCACTGGAACGGGCGCGGCAAGAGGCGCATGCAGCCCAGTCGCAGCTGTCGGAGGCGCTGGAGGCCATGCCCATTGGCATCGAGCTGTACGACGCGCACGACCGCCTGGTGTATTTCAACCGCAAGATGGGCGAGATGCGCCCTTGGTTCACGCTGGAGGAAGGCCGGGGCCTGACCCACGAGGCCCTGGTGCGCATCGGCCTGCGCCAGGGCTTTCCGCAGGAGGCCATGGGCCGCGAAGATGAGTGGATGGCGACCCACCTGGCCGCGCGCGGCAACCGCGCCATGCCCGAGGTGCGCTCCTACCCCATCGGCGTGTGGATGCACGCCTACGAGTCGCGTACGCCGTCGGGCTACATCGTGGCGGTGCGGCTGGACATCACCGAAATGGTGCTGCAACGCCAGGCGCTGGAGCAGGCCAACCATCGCCTGGCCCAGCTGTCGGCCACCGACGGGCTGACCGGCATCGGCAACCGGCGGCATTTTGACGCGGTGCTGGCCACCGAATGGCTGCGCGGTGCCCGCCAGCAGGAGCCACTGGCCCTGCTGATGATCGACATCGACCACTTCAAGCTCTACAACGACCACTACGGCCATCTGGCGGGCGATGCCTGCCTGCGCCGCGTGGCCCAGCTGCTGACCACCTGCGTGCGCCGCGCGGGTGAGCTGGTGGCGCGCTACGGCGGCGAAGAATTTGTGCTGCTGCTGCCCGGCACCGACCAGGACCACGCCCGCATGGTCGCCCAGCACTGCATGGACGCGCTGGGCCAGGAGCGCATTCCGCACGCGGGCTCCCCCACCGCCGACCATGTGACGCTGAGCATCGGCATCGCCCACACCGTGCCGCACGCCGACCGCAAGGCCGACACCCTGGTGGACGCCGCCGACAGCGCGCTGTACCGGGCCAAGAACGCCGGGCGCCAGCAGTTTGAAGTGAGCCGACTTTAGGCACCCGCCCCCGCTCCGAGGATTTAAGCCTTTTAGGCCGCTAGCGCTTATTCCATCAGCGTAAGCAGCTACTCATTCAGTAGCAAGCGATGCGCCTCAGTGGGCTTTGTCCCAGTTGGGGCCCACGCCCACTTCGGCCAATAGCGGCACTTTGAGCGCGGCCACACCGGCCATCAGCCGCGGGATCTCGACCCGGACCCAGTCCACCTCGGCCTCGGGCACTTCAAACACCAGTTCATCGTGCACCTGCATGATCATCTTGGTGGCGCGCTGCTCGGAATCCAGCGCCTTTTGCACCGCCACCATGCTGAGCTTGATCAGGTCGGCGGCCGTGCCCTGCATGGGGGCGTTGATGGCGGCGCGCTCCAGGCCCGCCAGCACCGCGCCCTTGGCGCTCTGGATGTTGGCCAGTTGCAGGCGCCGGCCAAACACGGTTTCCACGTAGCCCTGCTGCTTGGCCAGTGCGCGGGTGTCTTCCATGTAGGTTTTGACACCCGGGTAGCGGTCGAAGTAGCGGGCGATGTAGTTCTTGGCGGCGGTGTTGTCGATGCCCAGGTTCTTGGCCAGGCCGTAGGCGCTCATGCCGTAGATCAGGCCAAAGTTGATCACCTTGGCGTAGCGGCGCTGCTCGCTGGTGACCTGCTCCACCGTGACACCAAACACCTCGGCCGCCGTGGCGCGGTGCACGTCCAGCCCGTCGGTAAAGGCGCGCAGCAGGGCGGCGTCGCCACTGATGTGGGCCATGATGCGCAGCTCGATCTGCGAGTAGTCGGCGCTGGCGATCACGTTGCCGGGTGCGGCCACAAAGGCCTCGCGCACGCGGCGGCCCTCGGGGGTGCGCACGGGGATGTTTTGCAAGTTGGGGTCGTTGCTGCTGAGCCGCCCGGTGACGGCCACGGCCTGGGCGTAGTGGGTGTGCACGCGGCCGCTGCGCGGCAGGATCAGCAGGGCCAGCTTGTCGGTGTAGGTGCCTTTGAGCTTGGACAGGCTGCGGTGCTCCAGCAGCTTGGCGGGCAGGGGGTAGTCCTCGGCCAGCTTTTCCAGCACCTCTTCGTCGGTGCTGCGCGCGCCGGTGGCGGTTTTCTTGACCACCGGCATGCCCAGTTTGTCGAAGAAGATTTCGCCCAGCTGCTTGGGGCTGCTGAGGTTGAAGGGCTGGCCCGCAATCTCGTAGGCCTCGTTTTCCAGTTGCACGATGCGCTGGCCCAGGGCGTGGCTCTGGCTGGCCAGGGTGGCCGCGTCGATCAGCACGCCGTTGCGTTCGATGCGGTAGAGCGCCTCGCTGCTGTCGATCTCCAGCTGGTAGATGAAGGCCAGGGCGGGCACCGCCTGCAGCTGCGGCCAGAGCACGCGGTGCACCGCCAGGGTCATGTCGGCGTCTTCGCAGGCGTACTCCGAGGCTTTTTCCACATCCACCTGGTTGATGGTGAGCTGGTGCACGCCCTTGCCGCACAGGTCTTCAAAGCTGATGCCGCTGCGGCCCAGGTGGCGCTCGGCCAGGCTGCTCAGGCCGTGGGGCTTGTGCACTTCCAGCACATAGCTTTGCAGCATGGTGTCGTGGGCGTAGCCCTGCACTTCGATGCCGTGGTTGGCGAACACATGGCGGTCGTATTTGATGTTCTGGCCCAGTTTCAACATGGCCGGGTTTTCCAGCCAGGGCTTGAGCCGGGCCAGCACCTCGTCACGCGGCAACTGGGTGGGCGCGTCGGGGTAGTTATGGCCGACCGGGATGTAGGCGGCCTCGCCCGGGGTCACGCACACGCTGATGCCGACAATCTCGGCCACCATCTCGTCGATGGAGTTGGTCTCGGTGTCCAGCGCCACCAGCTCGGCGGTTTGCAGCGTGGCCAGCCAGGCGTCGAAGGCCTCCCAGGTCAGGATGGTTTCAAAGCCCGGGGTGCGTGCGGGCGCGACAGGGGTGGCAGCGCCAGGTTCGTCGAACAGGCCGGGCTCGGACGGCTTGGCCTTGGGCGTCTTCTCCGCCGTGGGGGCAGGTTCTGCGGCGGCGGCGCTGTCCAGGTTGCGGGCCAGGCCCTTGAAGCCAAACTTTTCGTAAAAAGCCTTCAAAGAGTCCGTATCTTGGGCGGTATAAGCTATTGAATCCATAGCAGGCAGGCCGTCGATGTAGCCCGACAGCTCGCAGTCGGTCTTGATGGTGACCAGGCGGCGGCCCTGCGGCAGCCAGTCCACCGCGTTGCGCAGGTTTTCCCCGGCCACGCCCTTGATCTCGGTGGCGCGCTCCATCAGCGCGTCCAGGCTGCCGTATTCCATCAGCCACTTGGCGGCGGTTTTGGGGCCGACCTTGGGCACGCCGGGCACGTTGTCCACGGTGTCGCCCACCAGGGTCTGGTAGTCAACCATCAGGCTGGGGGGTACGCCGAATTCCTCGGTCACCCCGGCCACGTCGCGGCGCTTGCCGTTCATGGTGTCGATGATGGTCACGTGTTGGTTGACCAGTTGGCTCAGGTCCTTGTCGCCACTGGACACCACCACCTCAATGCCCTGGTCGCCAGCCAGCCGGGCCAGCGTGCCGATCACGTCGTCGGCCTCCACCCCCGGCACGGCCACCACCGGCCAGCCCATCAGGCGGATGACCTCGTGCACCGGCTCGATCTGCGTGCGCAGGTCATCGGGCATGGGGCTGCGGGTGGCCTTGTAGGCGGGATACCACTCGTCACGGAAGGTGGGGCCTTTGGCGTCGAACACGCACACCGCGTAGTCGGCCCGCACCTCTTTGCGCAGGCTGTTCATCATGTTGATGATGATGCGGATGGCACCGGTTTTTTGCACCGTGCCATCGGGCAAGGTGGTGCTCATGGTTTCACCACCGGCAAAAAAGGCACGGTACAGGTAGCTGGAGCCGTCGACCAGCAGCAGGGTTTTTTGGGTTGTCATGGGGGCATTTTGCCTGCGGGCCGCCCAGGCCTGCCCGCAGAAAAAATAGGGGTCAGATTCCAATTAATTTAATTGGAATCTGACCCCTATTCATCTCGCTACAAAAAAACCCCAGGAGCACCGCCCCTGGGGTGTTAGCTTTTACGACGCTGCCATCAGCTTTTCGCGCGCTTCGTCGTAGGCACGCTTGGGCACCGGCACGGCGTTGGGGTTGCCCAGATCCACCATGTGGATGCGGTAGGTTTCGCGGGCGGTAAAGGCTGCGATGGCAGCCACCACCGTGACACCCAGGGTGATGCAGCCCACGGTGAAGGGGATATCCATCGCGCCGGGAGGTGCCACATAGGTGAACAGCGCTGGCAGCATGGCGGTGACTAGCGTGCCCAGGTTCTGCGAGATGGCCATGCCCGAGACCCGGGTGCGGGTGGGGAACATTTCAGGGTAGAAGCTGGGGAAAATGGCGTTGTAGCCCTGGTACACGACACCCCACATCAGAATCGACATGCAAATCGCCAGCGGTACGCTGTGGATGCTGATGGCGTACAGGTAGACGAAGGACAGCAGGCCCGAAACAACGGAGCCAATGATGATGGGCGGCTTGCGGCCGATCTTGTCCGACAGATTGCCCACAAACGGGATCACCAGCACCGCGACGATATTGCCCAGCACGGGAATCCACAGGTAGATGTCTTTCTCGAAGCCGATGCCGTAGCCGGGCTGCACCGCGTAGGCTGCGCCGAAGATGGTGGTGACCACCGGGATCACGTTCATCAGCGAGCAGCACATCACCCGCAGCATGTCGCGCCAGCTCTCGGTCACGGCCTGCACAAACGGAGCCTTGGGCACATGGCCTTCGATGGTTTCTTCGGTGAAGGCCGGGGTTTCGTCGACTTCACGGCGGATGATGTAGCCCGCCACGATGACCAAAAAGCTCAAGATGAACGGAATGCGCCAGCCCCAGCTGTTGAACTGCTCGGCGGGCATGAAATGCGCCAGGGGCAGGAACACGGCGGCCGCCAAAATCTGCCCGGCCTGCACGCCTTGCAGGGTGAAGCTGGCGAAGAAGCCGCGCCGCCCGAAAGGGGCGTGCTCCAGAATCATCGAGCTGGCCCCGGAGATCTCGCCGGCCACCGCAAAGCCCTGGATCAGGCGCAGCACCACCAGCAGCGCGGGGGCCCACAGGCCGACCTGGTCATAGGTGGGCAGCAGGCCCACGGCCACGGTCGAAAAGCCCATCAGGAACATGCACAGGATCAGCACCTTCTTGCGGCCCTGGGTGTCGCCCCAGTGGCCCAGGAAAAACGCGCCGATGGGCCGCGCCACATAGCCCACGCCATAGGTGGCCAACGACGCGATGATGGCCGTCTTGGGGTCGCCCTTGGGGAAGAAAATCTGCGGAAAGATCAACGCCGCCGCGGTGGCGTAGATAAAAAAGTCGTAGTACTCCAGCGCCGAGCCGATCCAGCCGCTGGCCGTGGCCTTGCGGGACTGCTCCTTGTGGTGCGCTGCGCCATGCAGGGTATTTGCCATGCTTGTCTCCTTTGTTGTGTGATCGGCCGTCTGCAAAAAAGGAATGCAAGACCAAACCGGGTACTGAACATACCGAACCACCGGGTCTACGTTGCCATCGGTGTTGCGGCCTCACGGCTTTGGGTGGGCCGCAATGAAAATGTAGCGATGGGCGGGGGTAAGCACCATACCGTTTCCCCCAGAAGCGGTCGATGATCGATCGCAGTCGTACACTGTGCGATCAAACTTCGGGTAAGTCCTAGGCCCTGGCGGCCAGGGCATACGCCATCTGCAGCACCGTTTTTGCCATGCCATCGCCCCTCCATCCGCCTTGCCGACACACCCCGTACCCCGCATGACTGAGCCCCCCAGCATCGACCGCAAACTGCTCATTGAAGGCCTGGGCAAAGGCCTGCGGGTGATCGAGGCGTTTTCAGACGACCGCCCCCGCATGACCGCCACCGAGGCGGGCGCGCATACCGGACTGACGCGCACCGCCGCCCGCCGCTACCTGCTCAGCCTGGTGCATTTTGGCTACGCGGCCACCGACGGCAAGCACTACTGGCTGCTGCCCCGCGTGCTGCGCCTGGGCCAGGCCTTTCTGGACGGTGCGCGCATTCCGCGGCTGGTGCAGCCCTACATCCAGCGGGCGTCCCTCCAGTGCGGCGAGACCTTCAACGTAGGCTCGCTGGACGGCCACGAAGTGGTCTACCTGGCGCGCAGCAATTCTTCGCGCATCATCTCCATCGGCCACCCGCCCGGTGCGCGCCTGCCCGCCCACGTGGTGGCGCAGGGCTTCATTTTGTTGTCGACCCTGGACGACGCAGCCCTGGATGCCTGGATCGCCGAGCATGACTTTGCGGGCTTCACCGGCTCGACGGTGATCGACCCCACCGCCTTCCGCGCCAGTGTGGTGGCCGCCCGCTCGGTGGACTACTGGCACGCCGACCAGTACCTCGACTTCGGCCTCAGCGGCCTGGCCGTGGCCCTGAAAGACCGCAAAGGCCGCTGCCAGTACGCCCTGAGCGTCACTGTGCAGCGCCAGATGTACCCCGGCGGGCAAATGGTGGCCAAGTTGCTGCCGATCCTGCGCGAAGTGGCGGAGGCGCTGCGGCCGGTGCTGTGAAGCAGTTACAAGTCTTTTAGGCACCCTGCGCTTATCCAATCAGCGTAAGCAGCTACTAATTAAATAGCAAATCAACTTCACACTCTCTTCACAACCCGCCTTTAAGCTGCGCGGACAAGCCTTTTGGCATCTGGTCCATAATTTGACCGCCTTCCCCATTCCCCAGCCAGCGCCCCGATCGGGTGCTGCGCGCCACAGGTTCCATGACCCTACACACCTCTTTTCCCCCTTCCCCCCACCGCCAATCCGGCAGCGTTTTGATGGCGATCCTGTGGGTCGGCCTGGGCCTGGGCCTGGTGGGCGGCCTGCTCATCGCCATCGCGGCGGCCTGGTACTACCCCAGCCTGCCCGATCTGGACAAGGTGACCCGCTACCAGCCCCAGCAGGCCATGCAGGTCTACACCAGCGACGGGGTGGAGATTGCGCAATTTGGCGCCGAGCGGCGCGCCTTCCTGCCCATCGACCAGATCCCCAAGCTGATGCAGGACGCGGTACTGGCCATTGAAGACGCACGCTTTCGCGAGCACAGCGGCATCGACCCCATTGGCGTGCTGCGGGCGGTGGTGTCCAACCTGACCGGGGGCCGCCGCCAGGGCGCCTCTACCATCACCCAGCAGGTGGCGCGCAACTTTTTCCTGAGCAACCGCAAGACGGCCGAGCGCAAGCTCAAGGAGGCCATGCTGGCGCTGAAGATCGAGAAATCGCTCACCAAGGACCAGATTCTGGAGCTCTACATGAACCAGATCTACCTGGGCCACCGCGCCTACGGCTTTGGTGCGGCGGCGCAGGTGTACTTTGGCAAGCCGCTGGACCAGTTGTCGATTGCCGAAATGGCCATGCTGGCCGGGCTGCCGCAGAACCCGGCGTACGCCAACCCCATCACCAACCTGGAGCGCGCCACCCGCCGCCAGCAGCTGGTGCTGGGCCGCATGCGCACCGTGGAGGCCATCACCGAGGCCCAATTCGCCACCGCCATGGCGCAAAAACTGGTGATCCGATCGCCGCTGCAGGTGCCGGTACACGCCGAATATGTGGCCGAAATGGCCCGCCAGGTGGTGTTTGAGCGCTACGGCCAGGACGCCTATTCGCAGGGTTTCAAAGTCACCACCGCGCTGGTTTCCACCGACCAGCAGGCCGCCTACGCCGCCCTGCGCCGCGGCGTGCTGGCGTTTGACCGCAAGCTGCCCTACCGCGGACCTGAAGAATTTGAAGAACTGCCCAACGATGCCGCAGAAGAAGATGCCGCCGCCGCCCTGGCCCTGAAAGACTACAGCGATGACGAAGACCTGCGCGTGGCCATCGTGCTGCTGGCCAGCCCGCAGGCCGTGGTAGCCCGCCTGGCCACCGGCGAGACGCTGCAGCTCAAGGGAGAGGGCCTACGCTGGGCCCAGGCCGCCCTAGGTCCCAAGGCCATTGCGCCATTGGCCATCAAGCGCGGGGCCATCATCCGCGTGCAAGACCTGGGGGGCAAAACCGGCTGGGCGATTTCGCAGTGGCCCGAGGTGCAAAGCGCCCTGGTGGCGCTGACCCCGAACACGGGCCGGGTGCGGGCACTGGTGGGTGGCTTTGACTTTTCCGACCAGCAGTTCAACCACGTTACCCAGGGCTGGCGGCAGCCGGGCTCCAGCTTCAAGCCGTTTTTGTACTCGGCCGCCATCGACAAGGGCGTGATGCCGTCCACCGTGGTCAACGATGGCCCGCTGGACTTGCCCGGGGTGAACGGTGGCCCGGGCTGGAGCCCGCAGAACGACGACGGCCAGTTCCTCGGGGCCATCCCGCTGCGCACCGCCCTGGCCAAGTCACGCAACCTGGTCAGCGTGCGGCTGGTGCAGATGCTGGGCGTGCAGCCCGCACGCGAATGGGCGGCCCGGTTTGGTTTTGACATCGACAAACAGCCCGATAACCTGACCCTGGCGCTGGGCGCGGGCAGCACCACACCACTGCAACTGGCCTCGGCCTATGGCGTATTTGCCAATGGCGGCCACGTGCTGCCGCCGGTGGTGATCGAGCGCATCACCGACGCGCAGGGCAAGGTGCTGTTCGAAGCCCCGCCGCCCCCGGTGCTGGCAGATATGGAGCCCACCGTCCCCGAGCGCAACCTGTTCATCACCAGCAGCCTGCTGCAAACCGTGACCAGCAGCGGCACCGCCGCGAAGGCGCAAGCCACGCTCAAGCGCCCCGACCTGTACGGCAAAACCGGCACCACCAACGACTCGGTAGATGCCTGGTTTGCCGGTTTCCAGCCCGGCCTGGTGGCCGTGGTGTGGACCGGCTACGACAAGCCGCGCAGCATGGGCCGCGAATCCGGCAGCAGCGTATCCTTGCCCATCTGGATCGACTACATGGGCCGCGCCCTCAAGGGGGTACCGGTGGCCCCCTTCGCGCCGCCGTCCAGCGTGATGCGCGACGCGCTGGACGACTGGACCTACTCCGACCCGCCCGAGAACGGCGAGCTGATCCGCCTGGGCTTTGACGAGCCCGCCCCGGAACCCGCCAAGTAAAGTTGGTCATCGCCCAGCCCGTGGCGACCGTTGCACAAAAAAGGAAGCGCTCCATGATCCGCACCCCCACGGTCCTCCTGCTGTGTGCCCTGCTGGGTGCCTGCGCCACACCGCCCCCTGCAGCCAACCGCCCCGGCCCCGTGGCCGCCTACCAGCTCAGCAACCGCCTGACCTGGGGAGCCACCGGCGCCACGCTGGACCAGGCCGAACGCCTGGGCCTGGGCCCTTACCTGGCCCAGCAGCTGCACCCCGGCCCGGCCACCCTGCCCGTGGCGGTGCAGCAGCAGATCGATGCCTTGGCCATCAGCCAGACCCCGGTGGTGGCCTTGGCGCAAGACATGGAAAAACTCCGGCTGGAGGCCAACGCCACATTCGCCGTGGATGCCGACAAAAAGGCCGCCCAGCAGGCCTACCAGCAGGCGCTGAACCGCCTGGGCCGCGAGGCCGCCACCCGGCACCTGCTGCGCGCGCTGTACTCCAGCAACCAGGTGCAGGAGCAAATGACCTGGTTCTGGCTGAACCACTTCAACGTACACCAGTACAAGAGCGATCTGCGCGCCCTGGTGGGCGACTACGAAGACACCGCCCTGCGCCCGCACGCCCTGGGCAAGTTCCGTACCCTGCTGGGTGCGGTAGCCCACCATTCGGCCATGCTGCGCTACCTGGACAATGCGCAAAACGCCGCCAACCGTATCAACGAAAACTACGCCCGCGAGCTGATGGAACTGCACACCCTGGGCCTGGGCGCAGGCTACACCCAGCAGGACGTGCAAGAGATGGCCCGCGTGCTCACCGGAGTGGGCGTGAACCTCGGACCCGACAACCCCCAGGTCCGCAAAGAGCTGCAAGCCGACTACGTACGCAAAGGCCTGTTTGAGTTCAACCCGAACCGGCACGACTACGGCCCCAAAACCCTGCTGGGCCAGCCCATCCGCAGCCGGGGCCTGGCCGAGCTGGACGAAGCCCTGGACCGGCTGGCCCGGCACCCGGCCACCGCCCACTTCATCAGCCGCAAGCTGGCCCAGTACTGGCTCAGCGACAACCCACCGCCCGCGCTGGTGGAGCGCATGGCGCAAAGCTTTCTGAAGAGCGACGGCGACATTGCCGCCACCTTGCAAACCCTGCTGTCGTCCACCGAGTACGCGCAGGGCGCGGGGCAGAAGTTCAAAGATCCCGTGCACTATGTCGTGTCGGCCGTGCGCCTGGCTTACGACGACAAACCCATCCTCAACGTCGGCCCCATGCTGAACTGGCTCAACCGCATGGGCCAGCCCCTGTATGGCCGCCAAACCCCAGACGGCTACGCGCTGGACGCAGCAGCATGGTCCAGCCCGGGCCAGATGGCCACGCGGTTTGAAATTGCCAAGGCCATCGGCTCGGGCAACGCCGGGCTGTTCAAGACCGACGGCCCGCAGCCGCTGGAAAAACCCGCTTTTCCCCAACTGGCCAACGCCCTGTACTACCGCGCACTGGGCCAGACCTTGGGGCCGAATACCCAGCAAGCCCTGGCCCAGGCCACCTCGGCGCAGGAATGGAACAGCTTCCTTCTGTCGTCGCCTGAACTCATGCACCGCTAACTTTCATGGACTCGGGTGCAACGCACTCCAAGCCATGAAAGTTGTTTCACCTTAAGGACGCTCCATGCAACGCCGCCACCTGCTCCAGTCGCTGTCTGCCCTGCCTTTGCTCAGCGCGGGGCAGCTGTTCGCCGCACCCGCAGCCCAGTCCCGTTTGCTGTTTGTCTTTCTGCGCGGGGCCTACGACGCGGCCAATCTGCTGGTGCCGACCTCCAGCGACTTCTACTACGCGTCGCGCCCCGACATCGCCGTGCCCCGCCCCGGTGCCGACCTGAACACCGCCATTGCACTGAACGCCGACTGGGGCCTGCACCCGGCGCTGCGCGACACGGTGTACCCGCTGTGGCAAAAGGGCGAGGCCAGCTTCATCCCTTTCGCGGGCACCGACGACGTGTCGCGCAGCCACTTCGAGACGCAGGACAGCATCGAGCTGGGCCAGCCGCTGACGGGCCAGAAGAACTACCGCTCCGGCTTCATGAACCGCCTGGCCGCGGTCATCAACGGGGCTGAGCCCATGGCTTTCACCGACAGCCTGCCGCTGGTGATGCAGGGCAGCGTACAGGTGCCCAACACCGCGCTCAAATCGATTGCCAAACCAGCGGTGGACGCGCGGCAGACGGCCATCATTGCCGCCATGTACAAAGACAGCGACTTGTCCAGCCGCGTCACCGACGGCTTTGCCGTGCGCGACGAGGTCGCCCGCGAACTCAGCACCGAGATGCAGGCCGCCAGCCGCGGCGCGATCAACGCCAAAGGCTTCGAGCTGGAAGCCCAGCGCATCGCCCGCCTGATGAAAGAGCGCTACAACCTGGGCTTTGTGGACGTGGGCGGCTGGGACACCCACGTCAACCAGGGCGGTGCCAGCGGCTACCTGGCCTCGCGCCTGGAAGAGCTGGGCCGCGGCCTGGCCACCTTTGCGCAAGAGATGGGCCCTGCCGCCTGGCGCAACACCACCGTGGTGGTGGCCAGCGAATTTGGCCGCACCTTCCGGCAAAACGGCAACCGCGGCACCGACCACGGCCACGGCTCGGTCTACTGGGTGCTGGGCGGCGGCCTGCGCAACGCCCAGGTGGCGGGCGAGCAGGTGCGCGTGGAGCAAGCCACCCTGTTCCAGAACCGCGACTACCCGGTGCTCAACGAGTACCGCGCCGTGCTGGCCGGGCTGTTTTCCCGCCAATTTGGGCTGAACAGCAAACAACTGGAGCAGGTGTTTGCCGGGGTCACGCCACGCGATCTGGGGCTGGTGTGAGCCTGTGTCGGTTACAGGCAAGTTTGTGGTGCCGCATAGAAAGTAGCCGCACCCTGAACGCCTAGCCTTGCGCCTTACACAACCGGGAGCCGGGGATGGGGAAACAGCTGATGCTGGGCGTGGCGGCCGCCATATTTGCCGCGTTTGCGTGGTCGCTGGGCTTTATTGCGCCTTATGTGATCGGCCCCTATTCCATCTACGACCTGGCGGTGGGCCGGTTCCTGATCTCGGGCGTGTTGGCCCTGGGCATCCTGCTGGCCGCGCCCCGCCAGCTGCGCGGGCTGACCGCCATGGACTGGCTGGTCGCGGCCTGGCTAGGCCTGATTGGCTATGTGGGGTATTTTTTGACCATCGCCGCCGCCGTGATCTACGCCGGGCCCATCATCCCCCCGGCCTTTGTGGCCACGGTGCCGGTGGTGCTGGCCGTCATCGGCAACTTCGGGCCCGACCGCATTGCCTGGCGCAGCCTGGTGCCACCCCTGGCGCTGGCCCTGGCGGGCTTGCTGCTGGTCAACGCCGATGGGCTCACCCACCCCAGTGTCAACCCCCTGGGGCACACGCTGCTGGGGATCGGTTTTTCCATCGCCGCGGTGGCGCTGTGGACGCTGTTTGGCATCAGCAACCAGGCGGCGCTGCGCAAACGCCCGCACATGGGCGCGCTCACCTGGACCGGCATGATGATGCTGGGCGGCAGCTTCGAGGTGGCAGCTTTCGTCCCGCTGGGCCTGTCGCTGGATTTGTTCCACGTGCCGCGCATCGGCCTGGCCTGGGCTACCGCCGCACCTTTGTTCACCTCGGCCCTGGCGCTGGCCGTGCTGGGCTCGATCGGCGCATCCTGGGCCTGGTCCATCGCCACCCGGCGCCTGCCCATCGGCCTGGCGGGGCAACTCATCGTGACGGAAACCATCTTCGCCACCACCTTCGGCCTGATCGCCCGCCAGCGCTGGCCCAGCCTGCCCGAGGCCTGCGGCATCACGCTGCTGCTGGTGGGGGTGATTGCGGCGGTGGGGGCGTTTCACCGGGCACAGCAGCCCGCAGCGCCACGGGCATCCGGCCCCCGTCTGGCCCGCGGAAAATCGGGCACCTGAAAATCCCCGCGCCACCGGCGTTCACACCGCAGGTCGGCGCACCCGCAGCGGCCACAGGCGCAAGCCCAGCGCCACCAGCAGGACCAGCACCGGCAGCGCATACGCCCCCGACTGCGGCAGCCGTTTGCCAAAAGTCACCATGAAGCTCACCCACAAAAAATACATGCCGCCCACATGCAGCCAGCGCCAGGCGCGTGGCCCCAGCCAGGCGGCGCTGCGGTCGAACGAGGTGGCGGCCATCGCCGCAATGAAGGCGTAGCCGATATAGCCCGGCACCGGGTTGCTCTGCACCAGGTGGATGTGGAACGCCAAGGGGTCGAGCAGCGCAAAACCCGCAATCGCACAGGCATGGATGGCATGCGATACCGCCATCGCCAGGCCCAGCTGGCGGCGCTGGCGGCACAACCACAGCGACCAGGCACCCGGCCACAGCCGCGCCTGGGCCGATGCGGTAAACGCCAGCACAAACAGCAGCAGCGAGCTGCGCGCCGTGGCGCGGACCAGCTGGCGCAGGCCGGACGCATCCGGCATGCACAGCAGGACCAAGGCCGCCATGGCCAGCAGCGCCAGCGACAGCCCGCCCAGCAAGGCCCAGCGCGGGCCGGTGGCCCCACTGCGGGTAGGAGGGAAGCCCATCGGTGGGAAGAGTGGTTTCGTCATGTCAGTCCTTTGCGCTCTGCACGGTGCAGGGCTGGCGGCAGACTAAGGGCTTTGCCGCGTGCGGTCGAACCGCGTTACAAGGTGCTCACATCGTTGCGCTGGTGGATATTGCCTTGTGGCCATATGATGAAAAACGCTCACACCCTGGACACCCCATGCCCACGCCGCGCCTCTACCACCATGGCAACCTGCGCCAAACCCTGCTGAACGCGGCCGTGCAACTGGCCGAAGAGGTGGGTACCGAGCACCTCAGCCTGCGCGAGGTGGCCCGCCGCGTCGGCGTGGCACCCAGCGCACCGTACCGGCATTTCGCTTCCCGCAAGGCCTTGCTGACGGCGGTGGCCGAAGAAGCCACCGAGCGCTTGCGCATCGGCATGGTCACCGGCGTGGCCGCCCACAGGCAACAGGGCCTGGCCCAGCTGCAGGCCCTGGGCGAGGCGTATCTGGACTGGGCCGAGCACCACCCCATGCACTTTCGCGTGGTGTCGGCCCGCGACCAGATCGACTACGCCGCAGCGGTCGGCATGGCACAGCGCCACCAGGAGCTGCGCGCAATGACAGTGCAGGCCATCACGCTGGCCCAGCAGCAAGGTGCCGCCCCGCCCGTCGACCCGCAAACCCTGGCCGTGCTGGCCCGGGCCACCGTCTACGGCCTGGCCCGCATGCAGACCGATGGCCATTTCGCCCAGTGGGGCGTGGACCCGGCGACGGGCTGGCAGAGTGCACGGGATCTGCTGGGGGTGTTCATGGGCTTGCTGGCACAGTCTGGCGAGGCGGGCCAGTAAAGCTGACCCGACCCGCGGACTACCACCGCGGGGCGATCAGAGCGCCCCGTGCGGGCAGTGCGAGCCACAGCGCAGGCATTGCCTACCCGCCATGGGCTTGCGCAGCCAACCCTAATGGAAAAACGACAGCCGGGTGATAAAGGTATGGTCGGCTTCGGCAGCCATCAGGCCCACCAGCACCAGAACCGCCAGCGGCGGCAGCAGGATGGCGTAGACCAGCGCCAGCCGTTCCCAGGCCATGTGCATGAACACGCCCACAATGAGCCCGGCCTTCAGCAACATGAAGACCAGAATCAGGCTCCATCGCAGGTAGCCCTGGAAGTGGAAATAGTCCACCAGGTACGACAAGGTGCTGAGCACAAAGAGCAGGCCCCAGACCTTGAGGTACAGACCGATGGGATGTTGTTGGCCGGTAGATGGTGACATGGCAACCTCACCAGAGATAGAACAACGCAAAAATGAACACCCAGACCAGGTCGACAAAGTGCCAGTACAGCCCGGCGATTTCCACGATCTGGTAGTTTCCGGCTGCCTCGTAGCGCCCGCGCAACAGGCGCGTGGCCACCACCAGCAGGTAGACCACACCGGCCGTCACATGCAAGCCGTGAAAGCCGGTGATCATGAAGAAGGCCGAACCGAACTGGGCCGCGCCCATCGGGTTGTCCCAGGGGCGCACGCCCTCGTGCAGGATCAGCTTGGACCATTCAAACGCCTGCATGGCGACGAAGGTTTCGCCCAGCGTGGCGGTCACAATCATCAGCGTGGCCGCGTTGATGCGGTCGCGCCGGGCAGCGCAGGTCACGGCCATGGCCATGGTGCCGCTGCTGCTGATGAGCACGAAGGTCATGATGGCGATCAGCAGCAGCGGCACATCGGCGCCGCCCACGTGCAGCGCGAACACCTCGCTGGGGTTCGGCCAGGGCACCGTGGTCGAGACGCGCACCGTCATGTAGCCGACAAGGAAGCAGCTGAACACGAAGGTGTCGCTCAGCAAGAAGATCCACATCATCGCTTTGCCCCAGGCGACGTGGAAGGCCTCTCGGTCGGACGACCAGTCGCTCACCAGCCCGCGCCAGCCGACCGCCGCGCTGGCGCCTGCGCTGGGCGGGGAATCCATCGGTACCGTGGTGTTCATAGAGCCTCCAGAAGTGAGGTGGGCAGTGGACTTCACGCCGTGCCGCAGATCCAGCGCACGGCCTCGGGCGTCAGCCAGGCCAGCATGGCAAACAACAGCAGCCACACCGCCAGCAGGAAGTGCCAGTAGCGTGCGCACAGCGTGATGCGCCAGGCGAACACCGGCCCATCCGCGCCATGTGCGCGGCCCGCATTGCGCACCGTCAGCCCCCAGCCGACCACGCCGCCAACCACGTGCAGGCCATGCATGGCCGTCAGCAGGTAGAAGAAACTGGCCGCCGGGTTGCCGGCCAGCACCACCTGGGCAGACTGCAGCATCTGCCACCCCCAGAGCTGCACGACCAGGAAGGCCAGCGCGCAGGCACCGCCGACCCGCAACGGCCCAGGCACCGCAGCCCAGCGGCCGCCCCGCGCTGCGGCCGCGGCCCGCTGGAGCAGCGCACTGCCAAGCACCAACAGCGCGGTGCTGAGCCAGAGCGGCCAAGGCATGGCAATCGGCGACCAGTCGCCGCCGTCCATGCGCATCGCATACGCCAGGGTGAACAGCGAGAACAAGGCACTGGCGACACCCATGAACACCCACAGGCCGGTACCGGTGCTGGCGGCGCGGCGGTCCGGCGGCCAGCCTGCGCAGGAAGGTGCAACGGCTGTGTTCATGCGTGTGCTCCTTTGGCGTGGCCCACGTCGCCATGGGGCCCGGGCTCCTGCCCGCCCGCCTCGGGAGGCGCAGTTTGCGCAATGAAGTCCTGCGGTGAGCCCGGAACGCTGTAGGCATAGGCCCAGCGGTACACCACCGGTGGTTCCGGGCCCCAGTTGCCGTGCTGCGGTGGCGTCGCAGGCGTTAGCCATTCCAGTGAGGCTGCGCGCCACGGGTTCGGAGGGGCCTGGCGGCCACGGAAAGCACTCCACGCCAGGTTGAAGACGAACAGCAGTTGCGCCGCGCCGACGACCAGCGCGACCACCGTGATGAAGGTGTTCAGCGCAAACGCCGAGGGCGGAATGAACTGGTAGCCGTCGAAGCTGTAGTAGCGCCGCGGCATCCCCAGCACGCCGAGGTAATGCATGGGGAAAAAGATCAGATAGGTGCCCAGGAAAGTGATCCAGAAATGCAGCTTGCCGATCCGGTCGTCAAGCATGCGGCCCGTCACCTTGGGGAACCAGTGGTAGATGCCGCCAAACACCACCAGCAAGGGCGCCACACCCATCACCATGTGGAAGTGCGCCACCACAAAATAGGTCCCCGACAGCGGGATGTCCACGCTCACATTGCCCAGGAACAACCCGGTCAGCCCGCCCGCGAGAAAGGTGAGGATGAAGGCCAGCGTGAACAGCATGGGCACGGTCAGGTGGATGTCGCCGCGCCACAGCGTCAGCACCCAGTTGTAGACCTTGATGGCGGTGGGTACGGCGATGATCAGCGTGCTGGTGGCGAAGAAGAACCCAAACCACGGGTTCATGCCGCTGACGAACATATGGTGCGCCCACACCACAAAGCTGAGGACGCCGATGATGGCAATCGCCCAGACCATCATGCGGTAGCCGAAGATGGCTTTGCGTGCATGCACGCTGATCAGGTCGGAGACGATGCCGAAGGCGGGCAACGCCACGATGTAGACCTCGGGGTGGCCAAAGAACCAGAACAGGTGCTGGAACAGCAGCGGGCTGCCGCCCTTGTAGCTGGTGACCTGCCCCATCGACACCAGCGCCGGCATGAAGAAGCTGGTGCCCAGCGTCTTGTCGAGCAGCATCATCACGCCGCTGACAAACAGCGCCGGGAAGGCCAGCAGCGCCAGAATGGTGGCCACAAAAATGCCCCAGACCGACAGCGGCATGCGCAGCAGCGTCATGCCCTCGCAGCGCGCCTGCAGCACGGTGGTGACGTAGTTCAGCCCGCCCATGGTGGTGGCGACGATGAAAATCAGCAGCGACACCAGCATGGTGATGATGCCCCAGTCGTGCCCCGGCGTGCCGGGCAGGATGGCCTGCGGCGGGTACAGCGTCCAGCCCGCGCCGGTGGGCCCGCCGGGTACAAAGAAGCTGGCCATCAGCACCAGCACCGACAGCAGGTACACCCAGAAGCTCACCATGTTCAGATAGGGGAACACCATGTCGCGTGCACCCACCATCAGCGGGATCAGGTAGTTGCCGAAGCCACCCAGAAACAGCGCGGTGAGCAGGTAGACCACCATGATCATCCCGTGCATGGTGACGAACTGGTAGTAGCGTTCGGCATTGATGAACGCGAAATGGCCGGGAAAGCCCAGCTGCAGCCGCATCAGGTTGGACAACAGCAAACCGACCAGTCCCACGGCGATGGCGGTGCAGGCGTACTGCACGGCAATCACTTTGTGGTCCTGGCTCCAGACGTAGCGGGTCCAGAAGCTCTGTGGATGGTGCGGGGTGGGATCGGAGTGGGCCATGGTGTTCCTTATGGGGCCTGGTCGGACGGCCGGGCCGTCAGCGCTGCGCCTTCTGGCGCCTTCTGTTCCGGTGCCGCAGGGGCGGCCCCGCCCAGGGACTGGATATAGGCCACCAGTGCGGCGATGTCCTCGTCCCCCAGCGCGGTCTTCGGCATGACGGGTGGAAAGCCCTTCACTACCTGGGCCTGGGGCTCGACGATGGAGCGCCTCACATAGTTCTCATCGGCCAGCACCGTGGAGCCATCGGCCAGCGCACGCGTCGCGCCGAACAGGCCTTTCCAGCTGGGGCCGACCCGGGCGCTGCCGTCGACGGTGTGGCACGCCACGCACCCCTTGGACTGGGCCAGCGCCTGGCCCTGCGCAACCCGGTTGTTCCCGGCGGCTGCAGGCGTGGCTGCGCTGGCTTGGCGGGCGCTGGCCATGGCCATGGCAAAGCTCGGCTGGGCTTTCAGCCAGGCCTGGAAGGCGGCCTCGTCTTCCACCACCACATAGCCACGCATATTGGGATGGCCCACACCGCACAGCTGGGCGCACATCGCCTCGAAACGGCCGGTCACCGTCGGTGTGAACCAAAAGCTGCTGACCTGGCCGGGCACGATGTTCATGCGCGCACGGAACGGCGGCACAAAGTAGTCGTGCAGCACGTCGTGCGAGCGCAGCAGCACCTTGACCGGTTGGTTCAAGGGCAGATGCACCTCGTTGCCGTCGACCAGAACATCGTCCTGTCCAGCCGGGTCGCTGGGATCCAGCCCGAAGGGGTTGCTGGCACTGACAAAGCGCGCGTCGGTCAGGCCCAGCTTGCCGTCCGCACCGGGAAAGCGGTAATGCCACTGCCACTGCTGGCCCAGCACCTCCAGCACCCGGGCGTCCTGCGGCGAATGGATGTATTTCGCATAGACAAACAGTCCGGGCGCAAGCAGCGACGCAATGCCCACGGTGGTGACACCGATCAACCAACGCTCCAGCTTGGGGTTTTCGGGTGCGTAGGCAGCGCGGCCGCCCTCCCGGTGGCGATAGCGCAGCAGCGTGTAGGCAAGGAAAAAAATGATGGCGACGAAGAAGATGCCGGTGACGAGCAAGGTGATGCTCAGCGTGTCGTCCATCTGTTGCCAATTCGAGGCCAAGGAAGTCGCCCACCAAGGACTGGCAAAATGAAACGCCACCGACGCGATGACGATGGCGATGAGCACAACGGCAAAAAGCATGTGCATCCTCTCGGTTCAACGCTGGCAGTCCCTCCAGAACCGACACGCAACCACCAGCCCCTTTTTCCAGCCAGCCCCAGGCGCGCGGTGTGGTTGGGAGCCACTGGCCCTGCGTCCGCTACCGCCTGCGCATCTGGCCGGCTCAAGGGAACACCGGGGTATCCAGCTCCTCGCCTTCCAGACGCGCCTCCGGGTGAGACGCCTGTAAATGGTCTTCAATCGCTTTGACCTGCAACACCGGCACATCGACCATCAACAGGATTTCCCCGCGCTCGATGGCGGCATTAAAACGTTTGAGCCGGTGGCTCGGTACGGAAATGCCGATCAAGCTGGACGACCAGGCACCCATCAAAGCGCCCAGCACGCCGAGGATGCCCACGATGCCCCACTGCAAGGAGTCGAATCCGAGGGGGTAGTACAAGGCCACCAGCACACCCGCGGCGATGCCGATTGTTCCGCCAAGCAGAAAGCCGAGTTCGGCGGCGTAAATGATGTCTGTCGTCTGAAAGACATTGGCAGGGTGCAGACCCGCAAGGCTCATGTCCTCACGTCCAAAACTGTGGATGTGCTGCACCGGCACGCGAGCCACCAACAGGTCGTTCACTGTGCGACGGGCACTCTCAACATCCGGTAGCAACCAGTAAATACGTCTGCTCATAGTCCCCCTTTCACCACGCCAAGTGGTCTTGGGATGCAAGACAAACCATGATTTATTTATATACGCGGGAGTAGGCGAATACAAGTTATGAATCGCCGGGCCGGTGCGGCAAGGCCCGTGTGCGGCACCTTGTGCAGGCCCTGTGGACGCAGGCATCGCCACCCGGAGTGGCCGGATCGGGCCGGCATCACACCATCCGTGTGTCCGCCATCATCAGTTCTACACCGGCCCCGGCAAAGTTCGCCAAGTCGGCAGCCGTTGCCAGCCCTTGCGGTGAGGCCATGGCGGCCTGGATGGCAGGCATCGAATCGAAGCCCAGGATGGCCACCAGGTACGCACCATGTTTACCCGCCACGCCCATCACATCGCCGTGGGTCACCTCGTAGCTGCGCAATCCCGGAATGGTCTTGGCCAAGGGCACATGCCGCTTGAAATAGTAGTCGTCGAACTCAGCGGCATTTTTCGGCTGTTGGTATACCGCGATCAGTTTGGCCATGGCGGGTCTCCGGGTGGGTAGAAATTATCGAACGGCTGCGGGAAACGCTGGCCTCAACCCGCATCCCCCCGCCGCGCGGCCTCGATCGCCGCGACATCGATCTTGCGCATTGTCATCATCGCCTCAAACACCCGCCGCGCCACGGCGGGGTCGGGGTCGGATATTCCTTCGGTGAGAACCCGCGGGGTAATCTGCCACGACAGGCCCCAGCGGTCCTTGCACCAGCCGCACTCGCTGGCCTGGCCGCCGTTGTTGACGATGGCGTTCCACAAGCGGTCGGCTTCCGCCTGGTCGTCGGTGGCGATCTGGAACGAGAAGGCTTCGCTGTGCTTGAACTGCGGGCCGCCGTTCAGGCCGATACAGGGGATGCCGACGACGGTGAACGCCACCGTGAGGACATCGCCTTGCTTGCCCGCGGGGTAGTCGCTGGGCGCGCGGAAGATCGTGCCCACCGCGCTATCGGGAAAGGTGGCGGCGTAAAAGTGGGCGGCATCGACGGCGGTGCCGTCAAACCACAGGCACAGGGTGTTTTTGGGGGCCATGGCATTGCTCCTGAAGCGTTGAAATATCGGGTGCGCTGGGGGTCCTTCGGTCCGGCGCCGTCCAGACGGCGGAGCGCATGGACTTGGCAATTCTCGGACATCGGCCCATGCACATCCACCCCTCTCGGCTCAATGGTGCGCGATCGGCGACTCGGTGTGGATGGCGCAACGCCAGCCGTCGTCGGTCTTGACCCAGGTCGAGCTATCGTTCATCAGCTGCTCCGTGGCGGTCCCCTTGGCGCGCGGCGCCACCGCCTGCTTGACGCGGTAGGAAAGAACCGCGGTCGCGTCGTTTGGGAACACCACTTCCATGCCGCTGAATTCGAACGATTTGACCACCATGCTGCCTTGGTCCGCCATCTTGCGGTAGCCCGCATGGTCGAATTTCATCGTTCCGTGCGCGCTGACCATGAGTGCCGGTTCGCAGAGCAGGTCTATCGCCGTGTCGGTCTCCTGGTCCACTATCGACTGCCAAAACTTGGTCTCGAGATCAACGAGGGTCGTGCTGAGGTTCTGCATGTGGGTCTCCTGGAAATCTGAGGGTTTCCATGGTCCTCGCCCCGGACAAAGAGGTCTGTCAGACCGCGCTGATCCGTTTGTAGGTATCGGCCTACGCCGACCCGCGCGGGGGCGGCGCAGCCGCTCAGCCGCTGGCCAGGGGCGTGGCCGGCCCGCGAATCCAGTCCCGAAACGCCGTGACCAGCGGTGCCTGCGCGCGCGACTCGGGGTAGACCAGGTAGTAGGCATCGCTGCTCTGCAACGCCTGCGCAAACAGCTGCACCAGCGCGCCGGACACAATCTCGGCCTCGACCAGAAAGCGGGGCAGCAGCGCAGCCCCCAGGCCGGACACTGCCGCCTGGGCAATCATCGCGAACTGCTCGTAACGCGGGCCGCGCAGGGCGTGCTGGCCATCGGTGCCGACCTGCTCGAACCAGTCGGCCCACTGGGTGGGGCGGGTGGTTTGCTGCAGCAGCACGGCTTTTGCCAAATCCGGCACCTGGGCGATGCCCAGCCGCTGCCGGTAGGCCGGGCTGCACACCGGCACCACCTGCTCGTGCATCAGGTATTCGCACACCGCACCGGCCCACAGCGGTGCGCCGAAGTGGATGGCGGCGTCCAGCGGCTCCTGGGCGAAGTCGAAGGGTTCGCTGCGGGCGGCGATGTTGACGGTGACATCCGGGTGCAGCGCGGCAAAGTCAGGCAGGCGGGGAATGAGCCAGCGGGTGCCGAAGGTGGGCAGCACAGCCAGGTTCAGCAGGCCGCCGCCGTCCGACCAGGCCATGGTTTTTTGCGTGGCCGATGCCAGCTGCTGCAGCACGGCGCGCACGTCGGCGGCGTAGACCCGGCCTGCGTCGGTCAGCACCACGCGCTGGCGCACGCGGTGGAACACGGCCATGCCCAGCTGCGCCTCCAGCTGGCGGATCTGGCGCGACACGGCGCTCTGCGTGAGGTGCAGCTCTTCGGCCGCGCGCGAGATGCTGGTGTGGCGGGCGGCGGCCTCGAAGGCCAGCAGGTCGGCGATGGGCGGCAGAAAGCTTTTGCGCAGCATGGTAATGCCTTTTTGGAATGAAGATGGGTTTCTGCTCTTAAAGAATTTCGGGCTCTCACGCTTATCTAATGGGCGTAAGCAGCTCCTGATTCTGCAACCCACATCAGTTTATTTTCGCATCAAGTCCTTCGCATTTGTCGCTATACAAGTGGCGTAGATTGGGCGATATTGGGACCACCTTTCCATTCCTTTCAAGTTGCCCTATGCCTGCTACCCCCTCCCTGCCTACCGAAGTTGACCAGCTGCTGCAACGCCTGGGCGTGCCCCGCGCCACCTACACCGGCGGCCCGCTGGCCGTGCGCTCGCCCATCACCGGCGAGACCATCGCCCACCTGCCGCAAACCTCGCCCACTGAGGCCACCGCCGCCATCGCCCGCGCCCAGGCCGCCTATCTGGCCTGGCGCACCGTGCCCGCGCCGCGCCGGGGCGAACTGGTGCGCCTGCTGGGCGAAGAGTTGCGCGCAGCCAAGGCCGACCTGGGCCTGCTGGTCACGCTGGAAGTGGGCAAGGTGCCCAGCGAAGGCGCGGGCGAGGTGCAGGAGATGATCGACATCTGCGACTTTGCCGTGGGCCTGTCGCGCCAGCTCTACGGCCTGACCATCGCCACCGAGCGGGCCGAGCACCGCATGATGGAAACCTGGCACCCCATGGGCGTGGTGGGGGTGATTTCGGCCTTCAACTTCCCGGTGGCAGTGTGGTGCTGGAACGCGGCCCTGGCCCTGGTGTGCGGCAACGCTGTGGTCTGGAAGCCGTCCGAGAAAACCCCGCTCACCGCCCTGGCCACCATGGCCATCGCCCAGCGCGCGCTGGCCCGCTTTGGCGACGCGCCCGAGGGCCTGCTGGCGCTGCTGGTGGGCCCACGCGACATCGGCGAAGTGCTGGTGGACGACGCGCGGGTCAAGGTGCTGTCGGCCACTGGCTCCACCGCCATGGGCAAAGCCGTGGCCCCGCGCGTGGCGGCGCGGTTTGCGCGGGCGATTCTGGAGCTGGGTGGCAACAACGCGGCCATCGTCGCGCCCTCGGCCGACCTGGACCTGTCGCTGCGCGGCATCGCCTTTGCGGCCATGGGCACGGCCGGGCAGCGCTGCACCACGCTGCGCCGCCTGTTTGTGCACGACAGCGTGTACGACGCCCTGGTGCCGCAGCTGGCCCAGGTCTACGGCAAGGTGCAGGTGGGCGACCCGCGCGCACCGGGCACCCTGGTGGGCCCGCTGATCGACCGCGCCGCCTTCGACGGCATGCAAAAAGCCCTGGAAGAAAGCCGCGCGCTGGGTGCCAGGATGCACGGTGGCACCCGGGTGGAGAGCGAACCCGAAGCCTTCTACGTGCGCCCGGCCCTGGTCGAGCTGGCCGACCACGCCGGGCCGGTGCTGCGGGAAACCTTTGCGCCCATCCTGTACGTGCTGCGCTACCAGTCGCTGGACCAGGCGATCGACTGGCACAACGCGGTGGGGGCGGGCCTGTCGTCGTCCATCTTCACGCTGAACATGCGCGAGGCCGAGCGCTTCATGGCCAGCAACGGCTCGGACTGCGGCATTGCCAACGTCAACATCGGCCCCAGCGGTGCCGAGATTGGCGGCGCGTTTGGGGGCGAGAAGGAAACCGGCGGCGGCCGCGAATCCGGCTCCGACAGCTGGAAGGCCTACATGCGCCGCGCTACCAACACCATCAACTACTCCACCCAGCTGCCGCTGGCCCAGGGTGTGAAGTTCGACGTTTAGGGGGCAGTGGTGCCCATCGTCATCATCGGCGGCGGCGTGATCGGCAGCGCCATCGCCTACTTCCTCACGCTGCAGCAGCCGGGTTGCGAAGTGGTGGTGCTGGAGCGCGACCCAAGCTATGCGCGGGCCTCGTCGGCGCTGTCGGCCAGCTCGATACGCCAGCAGTTTTCGACCGACATCAACATCCGCATCTCGGCTTTTGGCATCGATTTTTTACGCAACGTGGGCACGTTGCTAGCCTGCCACGGGGATGCACCAAACATCGGCCTGCACGAGGGTGGCTACCTGTACCTGGCCACCGCAGTTGGCGCGGCCACGCTGCGCGACAACCATGCACTGCAACGCCAGCTGGGTGCCGATGTAACGCTGCTCAGCCCGGCGCAGTTGCAGAAGCAATATCCCTGGCTGGCGCTGCAGGACGTGGCGCTGGGCTCGCTGGGTCTGTCGGGCGAAGGCTGGTTTGATGGCTACCTGCTGCTGACGGCGCTGCGCAAAAAGGCGCAAAGCCAAGGCGTGCGCTACCTGGCCGACGAGGCCGTGGGCCTGGACCTGGCCCGCAGCGACGGCGTGCAGCACGTGCAGGCGGTGCGGCTGCGCAGCGGTGGCAACCTGCCTTGCCGGTTTGCGGTGAACGCGGGCGGCCCCTGGGCGGCGGCGATTGCCAGTTGGGCGGGCATCGCGCTGCCGGTGGTGGGCAAGCGGCGCACGGTGTTCCACCTGTCCAGCCCGGCGGAGCTGCCGCGCTGCCCTTTGCTCATCGACACCAGCGGCATCTGGCTGCGCCCCGAGGGCCGGGGCTTCATTGCCGGTTTTGCGCCGCCCGCCGACCAGGATGCCGACTTTGCACCGCTGGAGCCCACCTACAACGCCTTTGACAACCATGTGTGGCCCACGCTGGCCGCGCGCATTCCGGCATTTGAAGCCTTGCGTTTGCAAAGCGCCTGGGCGGGCTACTACGAGATGAACACCTTCGACCACAACGCCCTGGTGGACCTGCATCCGGCCTGCGACAACCTGGTGTTTGCCAACGGCTTCTCCGGCCACGGCCTGCAGCAGTGCCCCGCCGTGGGCCGGGGCCTGGCCGAGCTGATGCACACCGGCAGCTACCAGAGCCTGGACCTTTCGCCCATATCCATCCAGCGCCTGGTAGACCAGCGCCCGCTGCTGGAAAAAAACATCATCTAAGTACCACCATGACCCACCTCCCCACCCGCAGCGGCGGCCAGATCCTGGTCGACCAACTTTTAGTGCACGGCGTGCAGCAGCTGTTTTGCGTGCCCGGCGAGAGCTTTCTGGCCGTGCTGGATGCCCTGCACGACGCGCCCATCGCCGTCACCGTGTGCCGCCAGGAAGGCGGCGCAGCCATGATGGCCGAGGCGCAGGGCAAGCTCACCGGGCAGCCGGGGGTGTGCTTTGTGACCCGCGGCCCTGGTGCCACCAACGCCGCGGCAGGCGTGCACATCGCGCACCAGGACGCCACGCCGCTGCTGCTGTTTGTGGGCCAGGTGGCGCGGGGCGCACTGGGGCGCGAGGCATTTCAAGAGATGGACTACGGCGCGGTGTTCGGCAGCATGGCCAAGTGGGTGGTCCAGGTGGAGGATGCCCGGCGCCTGCCCGAGCTGGTGTCGCGGGCCTTCCACGTGGCCACCTCGGGCCGCCCCGGTCCGGTGGTGATCGCCCTGCCGGAAGACATGCTGACCGAGGTCGCCACCGTGGCCGATGCCCTGCCCTACAGGGCTACCGACACCCATCCCGGCCCCGCGCCGCTGGCCGAACTGCAGCAGCGGCTGGCGGCGGCGCGGCGCCCGGTGGTCATTCTGGGCGGCAGCCGCTGGTCGGCGCAGGCGGTGCAGCAGTTTCGCGCGTTTGCCGAGGCGTTTGCGCTGCCGGTGTTCTGCTCGTTCCGCCGCCAGATGCTGTTTGACCACACCCACCCCTGCTACGGCGGCGACCTGGGGCTGGGGCCCAACCCCCGCCTGCTGGCGCGTATCCGCAGCGCCGATCTGGTGCTGCTGGTGGGCGGGCGTTTGTCAGAGGTGCCGTCGCAGGGCTACACGCTGCTGGACATTCCCACGCCGCAGCAAAACCTGGTGCATGTGTACGCCGATGCGGACGAGTTCGGCAAGCTGTACCGGGCGACTCAATCCGTCCACGCCACGCCGCAGGCATTTGCCGCTGCCGTGGGCACGCTGCGCCCGGCATCCCCACCGGTCTGGCGGGCCGAGACCGAAACCGCCCACGCCGACTACCTGCGCTGGAGCGACCCGGCCCCCATCCAGATCCCCGGGCCGCTGCAAATGGGCGCAGTGATGCAGGATCTGCGCACCAACCTACCGCCCGACACCATTTTCTGCAACGGCGCGGGCAACTTTGCCACCTGGGTGCACCGCTTCTGGCCGTTTACCACCTACGCCAGCCAGCTTGCGCCCACCAGCGGCTCCATGGGCTATGGCCTGCCCGCGGGCGTGGGGGCCAAGCGCCTGTGGCCGCAGCGCGAGGTGGTGGTGTTTGCGGGCGACGGGGACTTTCTGATGCACGGCCAGGAATTCGCCACCGCCGTGCAATACGGCCTGCCCATCCTGGTGGTGCTGCTGGACAACGCCATGCTGGGCACCATCCGCATGCACCAGGAGCGGCACTACCCGGGCCGCGTCAGCGCCACCGCCCTCCAGAACCCCGACTTCTGCGCCTATGCCCAGGCCTTTGGCGGCCATGGCGAGCGGGTCACCACCACCGCGGAATTTGCCCCGGCCCTGGCGCGCGCCCGGGCCAGCGGCTTGCCCGCCATCCTGCACTGCCTGCTGGACCCCGAGGCCATCACCCCCACCGGCACCTTGCAGGGCATCCGCAACGCAGCGCTGGCAAACTAATGTAAAAGCCGTCAACGGGTGGCGGCTGGGAGGCGTCAGGTACCGGTGGGGCCGCGCCGCAGCGCCTACACTCCCCCTATTGACCGCTACCGGAAGACGTATGACCTTGTTCAAATCCACCTCCCTCGGCCTGTGCCTGGCCGCATCGACCCTGCTGTTCGCCCACACCGCCCAGGCCCAGACCGCCAAGCCCGCCGCCCCGGCATCGACAGCGTCGGTCGCCGAACTGGCCAAGCAGGCCGAAGGCCAGCTCGCTGCCGCCGGTTGGCTGTCCATGCTGGACCGCGGCAACTGGGGCGGGGCCTACGAGGCCAGCAGCCAGCTGTTTCGCAACATGGTGCCCATCGGGGCCTGGATGGACAGCATCCCGGGCGTACGCGCACCGTTTGGTGCGTTCGAGAGCCGCACCGCCTCCACCGTGGTCTACAAGACCACCCTGGCCGGTCGGCCCGATGGCGAATACGTCACCGCCATTTTTGATGCCCACTTTGCCGACAAGAAAGACGTGGAAGAACTCGTCACCACCGTGCGTGAGGCCGATGGCCAGTGGCGCGTGATCGGCTACCAGCCACGCTAAACCCGGACACCGCCATGCTGCAGTTACTGGGTAAATCGACCTCCATCAATGTGCGCAAGGTGCTGTGGCTGTGCGCCGAGCTGGACATTCCGTTCGAGCACGAGCAATGGGGCTCGGGCTTCCAGTCCACCGAGGTGGACGCATTCCGCGCGCTCAACCCCAACGCCATGGTGCCGGTCATCCGCGACGGGGCGTTTGTGCTGTGGGAATCCAACGTGATCTGCCGCTACCTGGCCGCCCGCCATGGGCGCGCCGACCTGCTGCCCACCGACCCGCAGGCCCGCGCCCTGGTCGAGCAGTGGATGGACTGGCAGGCCACCGAGCTGAACAACGCCTGGCGCTACGCCTTCATGGCCCTGGTGCGCCACAGCCCCGCCCATACCGACCCCGCCGCCCTGGCCGCAGGCGTGCAGAACTGGAACCGCCACATGGCGATGCTGGACGGGCAACTGCAAAAATCCGGGGCCTACGCCACCGGTGCCGACTTCACCCTGGCCGACATCGTGCTGGGCCTGTCCACCCACCGCTGGTGCGCCGCCCCCATGGAAAAGCCCGCCCTGCCTGCCGTGCAGGCCTACTACGAACGCCTGAGCCTGCGCCCCGGCTTCCGACTGCATGGCCGCAACGGCATGCCCTGACATCCCCACGACCCATGCCCACCTACGATTACGTCTGCCCCGCCTGTGGCGGCTTCGAAGCCATCCGCCGCCTGGCCGAACGCGATGACCCCTGCGCCTGCCCCGTCTGTGGCAACGCCGCGCAGCGCGTCTTGACGCTGAGCACCGCAGAGCCCCGCCGCGCTAGCAGCGCCCACGGCCAGAGCCTGGAAGCCAACTACCAGCGGCTCAAGCACCGCGCCGGTTGCGCCTGCTGCTAGTGGAGTGCGCGCGGGCCGCCGGTGCCCGGAAGGTGGTTTAAAACACACATCCGCCACGCCCTGCACTTGATCCAAGTCAAACCCGGCCCAACGGGGCCATCCATCGGGAAAGTAGCGGGTACCAAACTAGATCCATGCGCTACCATCCGCCTTAATAAAGTAACTTTATGTAAGTTACTAAGATCGATGGAACTTTGCAGCTATGGACAATCGGAATGCAGGCAGCGGTGGTTTTGGCGCGTTCTTCAGCTACCACGGCTGGCTGGCACCCGGGGTGCGCTTGTTCCGCAGCATCAGCTTCCCGGCCAAGGCGGCCTGGATCAGCACCATGTTTCTGGTTCCTTTGGTACTGATGCTGTGGCTGCTGTGGAGCAGTGCCAGCGAGCAGATCGAGGTGACCCGCAGTGAACGCGCAGGTCTGGTGTATGTGGACCCCGTCACGGAGCTGATCACTGCCCTGCAGAACCAGCGGCGGGCCGCCATGGCCAAGGCCGCGGACCTGGCAGACACCCAATCCAAAACCCAAACCGCGTTCAGCGCGGTAGCCGTCCAGCAAAAGGCCTTTGGCCCGGCTGCGGCTACGGCAGCGGGCTTTGAGGCCCTTCAAAAGGCCGTTGGCGCGCTGGCGCAGCTACCGCCCGCAGCCGATACCGATGCCCTCTTTACCGCGCACACCACGGCCATCAATGCGGCCATTGGCCTGATCGCCCACATCGCCGACGATTCGCAGCTGGCGCTGGACCCCGAGCTGGACACCTACCACCTGATGAATGTGGGGGTTCTGCTGGGGCCCCAGTATTCCGAGTACCTGGCCCGCCTGCGCGGCCTGGGTTACACCTCGCTGCTGGAAAAAGCGCCCTTGTCGGTCGGGCGCAGCCAGGTGTTGCACAAGACGCTGGCGCTTGTGGGCTACATCGACGAGCACGTTGAAAACTCCTTCCAACAGGGCGTGGAGAACTTTCCAGAGGTGGCCCGCCAATTCGACATGAAAAACGTGGACAGCGCACGGGAGGCCTTTCTGGCCGCGCTGGACAAGCAGGTGCTGGGCGAAACCGTGGAAGGCGACAGCGCGGGTTTCCTGGCGCTGGCCAACACCGCGATTGAGCGGCAACGGCAGATCGACAAACAGATACGCGTTCGCCTGGACGCGCAACTGCAGGCCCGCATTACGCGGACCGAACAAAAGATCTATTTCAACGCCGGGCTGTGCCTGGTGTTTGTGCTGATCGCCTTGTACCTGATGCAGGCTTTCTACAAGGTCATGATGGGCGGGCTGCGCGAAGTGGCCGGGCACCTGACGGAGATCACGCAGGGCAACCTGACCACCGCCCCCAAGCCTTGGGGCTCGGACGAAGCCGCTCAGCTGATGTTGACCATGGGGGCCATGCAAAGCAGCCTGCGCAACATCGCCCGCAATGTGCGCGACGGCGCCGCCAGCGTGCAAACCGCCAGCGAGGAAATTGCCTCGGCCTCCAACGACCTCTCCCAGCGCACCGAATCCAGTGCAGCCAGTCTGCAGCAGTCGGCGGCCAGCATGGAGCAGATTGCGGCCACGGTGAAGCACAGCGCCGACACGGTGCAGGGCGCCAGTGCCATCGTGCGCGAAAATGCCGCTGCCGCCACCCGGGGGGGCGAAGTCATCGCCCAGGTGGTGCACACCATGGACAACATCCGCGCGTCCTCCCACCAGATTGGGGAAATCATCAGCGTCATCGACGGCATTGCCTTCCAGACCAACATCCTGGCGCTGAATGCCGCGGTAGAAGCCGCCCGCGCCGGTGAGCAGGGCCGGGGCTTTGCGGTGGTGGCGTCCGAGGTGCGGGCACTGGCGGGCCGCTCGGCGGCAGCGGCCAAAGAGATCAAGACCCTGATCAGCACCAGCATCCAGCAGGTGGAGGCAGGTACCCAGGTGGTGGCCCAGGCGGGCGAAACCATCCACGACATTGTGGCCAACGCGGGCAAGATCGACGCGCTGATGGCCGAGATCGCCACCGCCACCCGGGAACAAACCCAGGGCATCAACGAAGTCGGCGCCGCCATCCACGACCTCGACCAGGGCACCCAGCAAAACGCGTCGCTGGTAGAAGAAACCGCGGCGGCGGCAGGCCACCTGGCCGAACAGGCGCAGCGCCTGGCCGACGATATTGCCTTCTTTCAGTTCAAGTAGACCGCGCGCCGGCCTCGCCAGCGTGCCTCAGTGCCCGTGGGCCAGATGGCTCACCAGCATCACCAGGCCCATGCCTATCAGCAGCCAGGCAACCTGTGCGGCCGTGGCGCGGGCGCTCAGGCGGGTTTGCAGTTGCGGAATCAGGTCGGCCAGCGCCACGTAGATGAAGCTGCTGCTGGCCACCACCAGAAAGTACGGCAACCAGTCGTGCAGCAAATCCACCAGCCCGTAGCCCACCATGCCGCCCAGGGCGGTCACGGCCCCGGCCAGCGACACCTTGAGCAGGGCCACCCGGCGGTTGCTGGAGCTGCCCCGCAGCACCACCAGATCGCCCATGTGGTGCGGCACCTCGTGCACCAGCACGGCCAGCGCCGCCACAAAGCCCAGCTGGAGGTCGGCCATGAAGGCCGAGGCGATCAGGATGCCGTCGCCAAAGGCGTGTACGCTGTCGCCGGTGAGCACCGCCCAACCGCCGCTGCGGGGCGGGCTGCCATGGTCGTGGTGGTGGTGTCCGTGGTCGTGGCCTGCATGCCCGGCATGCGCATCGGCCTGCGGCCCGTGGTGGTGCTCATGCCCGTGGTGCCATAGCTCGGCTTTGTCGAGCAAAAAGAAGAACACCAGCCCCACCAGCAAGGTGCCAAACAGCTCCTGCGGGCTGACCTGGCTCTCGAACGCCTCGGGCAGCAAATGCATGAAAGCCGTGGCCAGCAGCGCACCGGCGGCCAGGCTCAGCATGTGCTGGGTATAGCGCGCCAGCACCCCAAAACTGAGGACCGCCGCCACCCACACGCTGCCAATACCGGCGCACAGGGTGGCGATCAAGATTGCTACTAAAGTCATAGCTGGTGGTGCGCGCAGAATCTGCGCGGAGGGGTTAAAAGGTTCTAAGGCGACGTTGAATGAGTCACCGCGAGGCGGCGCGCCATGGATCGGGATGGGATGCAAGGCGCAAGCCGCAGACATAGCTCGGGCCATGTCGAGGATTTGCAACGCCGCAGACCGCCCGAGTCCAGGGAGGCGCAGACCGCGAGGGACTCGTTCAGCGTTGCCCAGAATTGTAACGATTCACCCCACCCCGCCAGCCCGGCTACAAATTGGTGCGCAGGGTCCAAATCTCGGGGAACAGCACTACATCCAGCATCTTGCGCAGGTAGCTCACGCCGCCGGTGCCGCCGGTGCCGCGCTTAAAGCCGATGACGCGCTCCACGGTGGTGACGTGGCGAAAGCGCCAGAGGCGAAAGCTGTCCTCCAGGTCGGTGAGCTTTTCGCCGAGCTGGTACAGCTCCCAGTGCTGGCGCGGGTCGCGGTAGGCGACCAGCCAGGCGGCCTCGACGGCGGGGCTGGCCAGGTAGGGCTGGGTCCAGTCGCGCTGGAGATGGCTGGCAGGCACGGCCAGGCCGCGGCGGGCCATGAGGCGCAGGGCTTCGTCGTACAGCGACGGGGCTTCAAAAGCCGCCTGCACCAACGCCAGCAGGTCGGGGCGGTGGGCGTGGGGCTTCAACATGGCGGCGTTCTTGTTGCCCAGGGCGAACTCGATGCAGCGGTACTGCGCGCTCTGGAAGCCGCTGGAGCTGGCGAGAAAAGGGCGCATGGCGCTGTATTCGGGCGGCGTCATGGTGGCCAGAACGTCCCAGGCGTGCACCAGCTGGTCCATGATCTTGCTTACCCGGGCCAGCATCTTGAAAGCGCTGTGCAGGTCGTCGCTGGCCACGCAGCGGATGGCGGCATGCAGCTCGTGCAGCATCAGCTTCATCCAGAGTTCGCTGGTCTGGTGCTGCACGATGAACAGCAGCTCGTCGTGGGCGGGCGACAAGGGCTTTTGCGCCGACAAAATACTGTCGAGCTGCAGGTAGTCGCCGTAGCTCATGGACTGGCTGAAGTCGAGCTGGGCGTGCTCTTCCTGCACGATTTTTTCGGTGTGGCCGATCGGGTTGTGAGGGCAGCCCATATCAGGTCACCGCGCTGATCTTGTGGAACTCGGGGCGCTGCCACTCTGCGGTTTCCAGCACCTCGCGCAGTTGCTCCACCGCATGCCACACGTCTTCATAGCCCACATACAGCGGGGTGAAGCCGAAGCGCAGGATGTCGGGGTGGGCCGCGCCGTCGCCCGCGCGGAAGTCGCCGATCACGCCGCGGGCGATCAGCGCCTGGACGATGGCGTACGCACCCTCGGCTTTGCTCAAGGACACCTGCGAGCCGCGCCGGGCGTGTTCGCGCGGGGTGGCCAGCGCCAGGCCGAAACCGGCGCAGCGCTGCTCGACCAGGGCGATGAACAGGTCGGTCAGGGCCAGCGATTTCTGCCGCAGGGTTTCCATGGCCGTCTGGTTGGGGACCAGGGTGGCGGCTGCCGCAAACACGTCCAGCCCGCACTCCAGGGCCGACAGGCTGATCATCGGCTGGGTGCCGCACAGGTAGCGCTGCACGCCGGGCGCGGGGCGGTAGTCGGGTGTGAAGGTAAACGGCGTGGCGTGGCCCCACCAGCCGGCCAGCGGCTGCCAGAAGCGGTCGGCATGCTTGGGATTCACCCACACAAAGGCCGGGGCACCGGGGCCGCCGTTGAGGTATTTGTAGCCGCAGCCCACGGCAAAGTCGGCCCCAACACCCGCATCAGCGCCGGTCAGGTCCACCGGCACCGCGCCCGCGCTGTGCGCCAGGTCCCACAGCATGAGCGCGCCTGCAGCATGGGCGGCGGCGGTGACGGCGGGCATGTCGTGCATGGCGCCGGTGCGGTAGTTCACGTGGGTGAGCATCAGCACCGCCACCTCGGGCGTGAGGGCGGCAGCGATTTCTTCGGGCTCCACCAGTTGCAGGGTCAAGCCGTGCTGGCGGCACAGCGATTCGGCGATGTACAGGTCGGTGGGGAAGTTGCTGCGCTCGCTGACGATCAGCTTGCGCTGCGGTGCGTCGGCGCTGGCCAGATGGATGGCGGCGGTGAGCACCTTGAACAGGTTCACCGAGGTGCTGTCGGTGGCCACCACCTCCCCGGGCCGGGCACCGATGAGGCGGGCGATCTGGTTGCCCAGGCGCTGCGGCAGGTCGAACCAACCGGCGGTGTTCCAGGCCTTGATGAGGTCGGTGCCCCATTCCTGGGTGACCACCTCGGCCACGCGGGCGGCGGTGGCGCGGGGCAGCGCGCCCAGGGAGTTGCCGTCCAGGTAGATCACGCCCGCCGGCAGGCTGAAGTGGTCGCGCAGGGGGGCCAAGGGGTCTTGCGCGTCGAGGCGCAGGCAGTCGTGCAGGGTGGTCATCTTTCTACTTTCAAAGAGCACGCAGGATGGCGCGCACAGGAGAGGCATCGGCGGTCATGAGCTTGAGCGGCAGGGCAATGAGCTCGTAGTCACCCTCGGGCACGGCGTCGAGCACCAGGTTTTCCAGCACGCGCAGGTTGAGGCGGCGGATGGCCTGGTGGCTGTCCAGGGTCTTGCTGCTGGCCGGGTCGATGCTGGCGGTGTCGATGCCGATGAGGGTCACGCCCAGGGCGGCCAGGCGCTCCACGGTGTCGGGGGCGAAGGCGGCCAGGTCGGCATCCCAGCGGTCGATGGGCATGCGGGCGTAAGTGCGCACCAACACCCGCGGCGGCAGATCCACCAACGCGTGGGCCAGGTGGCTCCAAAGCACCAGCGGCCCGCAACCTATGCAGTGGATGACGCGGCAGGGGCCCAGATAGGGCGCCAGATCGACCGCACCGATGGCTGCGCCCTGCGGGTCGTAGTGCAGCGGGGCATCGGCATGCGCGCCCACGTGGGGCGACAACGTAATGGCGCTGACGTTGACCGGGCAGTCGGGCGTGATGGTGGCCGACCAGTGCTGCTGGTAGGGCGTGTCGCCGGGAAAAACTGGGCAGCCGGGAGCGATGGGTGGGGAAATATCCCAGAGGTTTTGCATGGTGCCGCCGAAGGTAGCACCGCTGAAATTCGCGTGGTGTCGGTTATTTCCAACAGCCGCCGAATTCCCCCGGATTTTCAGAAAATCCTAAAAAACAGGCCAATTTTCAGGCATAAAAATGGCAGCCTACGCTTATCCAATGAGCGTGAGCAGCCACGATTTTTTTACTCAAAAACAAGAGCATTCGACACCCCCCGGCGGGTACGGGCTTGCAGACAGGCCGCACTGCCCGCCTCGAACTCGCGGCAGGGCGAGGGCCGCCATTCGTAGATGCCGCAGGCCACGCGCTCGCCCAGCGTGCCCACCAGGGCCGCGCAGCGCGGCGGGCTGTGGTCGGTGCCACGCATGCGGCGCAGGCGGGCGTTGACCTCGACCACCAGGCCCTCGGGCACGCTGCCGCCCTCTTCCTGCGACTCTTCCACCGCGAAGTCCACGCGGAAGCTGGCGCAGCAGATGCCGCAGCTTTGGCAGACAGCAGACATGGGTTTACGCCAGCTTGCCCAGCATCAGGTATTCCATCAGCGCTTTTTGGACGTGCATGCGGTTCTCCGCCTCGTCCCACACCACGGATTGCGGGCCGTCGATGACATCGGCGTCGACCTCTTCGCCGCGGTGTGCGGGCAGGCAGTGCATGAAGAGTGCGTCGGGTTTGGCAATGCCCATCATCTCCAGATCGACACGCCAGTCGGCAAAGACGGTTTTGCGGACTTCGTTTTCGGCCTCGTAGCCCATGCTGGTCCACACGTCGGTGGTGACCAGGTCGGCCCCGGCGCAGGCCTGCATCGGGTCTTGGAAGACCTTGTAGCTCTCGGCCGAGCGGATGCCCGCCACCGACTGGTCCACCTCGTAGCCGCTGGGCGTGCTGACGTGCACGGTAAAGCCCAGCACCTCGCTGGCCTGCAGCCAGGTGTTGGCCATGTTGTTGCCGTCGCCCACCCAGGCTACCGTCTTGCCCGCGATGGAACCACGGTGTTCGATGTAGGTGAAGATGTCAGCCAAAATCTGGCAGGGGTGGAACTCGTTGGTCAGGCCGTTGATGACGGGCACGCGCGAATGGGCGGCAAAGCGCTCGATCTTGGTTTGCTCGAAGGTGCGGATCATCACCAGATCGACCATGCGGCTGATGACCTTGGCGCTGTCTTCGATGGGCTCGGCGCGGCCCAGCTGGCTGTCGCCGGTGGTCAGGTGCACCACACTGCCGCCGAGCTGGTACATGCCGGCCTCGAAGCTCACGCGGGTGCGGGTGGAGGCCTTCTCGAAGATCATGGCCAGGGTGCGGTCCACCAGGGGGTGGTGCTTCTCGTAGGCCTTGAACTTCTTCTTGATCAGCGCGGCGCGGCCAAAAATATAGGCGTATTCGTCGGCGCTCAGGTCGCTGAACTGCAGGTAGTGCTTTAACGGATGTTTCATACCGGTTCTGCCAAAAATTGCTGGATCAAGGGGCACAGAATGGCCACCAGTTCGTCGGCCTCGGCGGTGGTCAAAATCAGCGGGGGCACCAGGCGGATGACGCTGTCGGCCGTGACGCTGATGAGCAGCCCGGCCTCGACCGCGCGCTGGGCCAGCACGCCGCAGGGGCGGTCGAGCTGCACGCCGATCATCAGGCCCTGGCCGCGCACTTCCTTGAAGCCCGCCACGCCCGCCAAAGCGTTGCGCAGCCCGGCCTGCAGGTGCGCCCCGACCTGGGCGGCATTCTCCAGCAGGCCGTCTTCTTCCATGATGCGGATGGTTTCCACCCCGGCGCGCATGGCCAGCGGGTTGCCGCCAAAAGTGGTGCCGTGGTTGCCGGGCTGGAAGATGTGCGCCGCCTTGGGGCCTGCAACCACCGCGCCCACCGGCACGCCCGAGCCCAGGCCCTTGGCCAGCGGCATCACGTCGGGCTTTATGCCCGCCCACTGGTGGGCAAACCATTTGCCGGTACGGCCCATGCCGCACTGCACTTCGTCGATCATCAGCAGCCAGTCGCGCTCGTCGCAGAGCTTGCGCACCTGCTGCAGGTATTCGATGCGCATCGGGTTCACGCCGCCTTCGCCCTGGATGGTCTCGAAGAACACGGCGGTGACGTTGGGGTTGTTGGCGGTGGCGGCCTTGAGGGCTTCGATGTCGTTCAGCGGCACGCGGATGAAGCCTTCGACCATGGGGCCAAAGCCCTTCTGGATCTTGGTGTTGCCGGTGGCACTGAGGGTGGCGATGCTGCGGCCGTGGAAAGCTTTTTCATAGACCACGATTTCGGGGCGTTCGATGCCCTTGTCGTGGCCGAATTTGCGCGCCAGCTTGAGCGCGGCCTCGTTGGCCTCCAGCCCGGTGGAGCAAAAGAACACATTGGTCAGGCCCGACAGCTCCACCAGCTTGGCGGCCAGCGCCTCCTGCAGGGGGATGTGGTAGTAGTTGCAGCTGTGGATGATCTTGCCGATCTGGTCTTGCAGGGCAGGCACCAATTTGGGGTGGTTGTGCCCCAAGGTGTTGACCGCAATGCCGCCCAGCCCGTCCAGGTAGGACTTGCCGTTCACGTCCCACACGCGACAGCCCTGGCCGTGCGACAGCGCGATCGGCAGGCGGCCATAGGTGTTCATGGTGTGGGGCGAGGAAGCCTCTTGCGTAGCGGTCATGCAGTTTCTCCAAAGTAGTCAAGTTCACGTTCAGGGCCACATCAACCGCTGAAACACAATTCTAGGCGCAGAGTTTGCTTAGTTTTTTGACAATCCCGCATCACTGCGATGCGTTACCACCCGTCACAATGCGCCCAAAGCCCCCCCAAATGGCCCCAAGTCTTATATAAGATACAATTATTGTGCACCGCAGCATAGTTACCCTCTACGTGCCATTGGCGCTATCATTCCAGCCTAAAGTGCCGTCCCAACCAGCCTACCGGCCCGGTTTTGCACACGCACCCAACCCCCTCTGAAAAGCCCCACCGATGGTTTCAACCTCCGCCAAAGAAGTCTTTATCCAGGGTGTCACCGAGAACGGGCGACCCTTTCGCCCCAGTGACTGGGCTGAGCGCTTGGCAGGGGTTTTGAGCCAGTTTCGCCCGGGCGGCGCACAGCCCGGCAGCCACCTGAGCTATTCGCCATGGTGCGTGCCCACCACCATCAACGGAACCAAGGTGGTGATTCTGCACAGCGACTTGCGCGACTACGACGTGATGGCCTGGGACTTTGCCATCAACTTCGCGCGCGACAACGGCTTGCAGGTCGTCGAGGCCTGCCTGATTCCCGAGTAGCTCGGGCGTTTACGCCAACCGGAACGCCGCCACGGTATCCACCAACTGCTGCGCCTGCTGCGTCAGGCTGGCAGCCGCGGCCGCGCTTTCTTCCACCAGGGCCGCATTTTGCTGGGTCGCCTGGTCCATTTGCGACACCGCCTGCCCCACCTCGTTGACACCGGCGCTTTGCTCGGCGCTGGCGGCGCTGATTTCGGTGACGATGGCCGCCACGCGCCGGATGGCCTCCACGATCTCGTCCATGGTCTGCCCGGCCTGCCCCACTTGCAGCGTGCCCTGGTCCACCCGCTCCACGCTGGTGGAGATCAGCACCTTGATTTCACGGGCCGCTTCGGCGCTGCGCTGGGCCAGACTGCGCACTTCACTGGCCACCACCGCAAACCCACGGCCCTGCTCCCCGGCGCGAGCCGCCTCCACAGCGGCATTGAGAGCCAGGATATTGGTCTGGAAAGCGATGCCATCGATCACGCCAATGATGTCGGCAATCTTCTTGGCGCTGTCGTTGATGCCGGTCATGGTCTGCACCACCTGGCCCATCATCTCGCCGCCCTTGACAGCCACGCTGGTGGCGCCCAGGGCCAGCTTGTTGGCCTGTTGGGCGTTATCGGCGTTGTTGCGCACATTGCTGCCCAGTTGCTCCATGGTGGAGGCGGTCTGCTGCAGGGCACCGGCCTGCTGTTCGGTACGGTTTGACAGGTCCTGGTTGCCCTGGGAAATCTGGGCGCTGGCCATGGCCACCTCGTCGGCATTGGCCTTGACATCGCGCACGATGCCCGAAAAGCTGTTTTGCATATGGGCCATGGACTGCAATAGCTGCACGGTCTCAAAATTTCCCGCAGGCTGGATGGCGCTGGCCAGATTGCCCTGGGCCAACCGGTCGGCCACACCTACGGCATACACCATGGGCCGCGTCATGCTGCGGGCCAGCCACAGCGCGCAGGCCATCATCACCACGCACGCCAAGACCAGAGAGCCGCCGATGGCCAGCCGGGTGCTTTCCACGTTCTGCTTGGCCCGGGCATTCAGGTTCTCCCCGTTGTGCTGGATGGTGTCGGACAAGGCCTCCATCTCCTTTTCCAGCTCGGAGAACGCGGCCTGCAAAGCCGGTACGGCGGCCTGGGCGGCCTGCAGGTCGGTGCTGGACGCGCTGACCACCAGCGTGGCCGAGGCGATGTATTTTTTCACCAGCGGTTGCACCTTGGACAGGGCGGCATTGCTCTCCTCTGTCAATGGCATGGCTTGCAGCTCGGCAAGCGCCTTGTTGAAGGTGTCCGCGTGCTCCTTCAGGTCCTTGTCGGCCTCGGTGATTTGGGCCGACTTTTGCTCCATCGCCCCCAGGATCGCCAACTGTGCATCGCCGCGCACGGCGTCGTGCATCATGTCTGCCGACTGGCTGGTCTGCAGCGCCACGCTGGCCTGGATAGCCTCGTCCAGGGCATCGCCCAGGCGGGCCGAAGCAAACAGGCCAATGCCGCCAGCCAATCCGGCCAGCAAGGTGCCGACCAGGCCAAAGCCCATAATTTGGGTGCGCAGTTTCATAGTGGTGCTCCTCCATCCGGTGTGCAATACAAAGGACCGCAAACCGACCCTTGCCAGAAATTGCCCACCTACTGAAGCATTTTGATACACAACCGCCCATCAAGCCAGGTTTATGCAAGCCCCAAACAAGAAGGCCCGCGTGCTGTATACATCCCAGGCGTGCACCAAAACGGGTTTTCCCGCTAGTACAGATGTCAGCTTTGGGACAGAATTTCATAGCACTGTCACCTTTCTCGCCTAGCATCTCCCTCTTTTCCATTCCGTTAGGAACCCGCATGCAGATTTCCCGTTTGGCATTGGCCCTGGCCACTACTGCCCTCACGCTCTCCACGGCCCAGGCCCAAACCGAGATCCAGTGGTGGCATTCGATGAACTCGGTCAATGGCGAGTGGGTCAACGACCTGGCCAAAGACTTCAACGCCAGCCAGAAAGACTACAAAATCGTGCCCACCTACAAGGGCCAGTACGACGAGTCCATGACGGCCGCCATTGCCGCCTTCCGCGCGGGCAATGCACCGCACATCCTGCAGGTGTTCGAGGTCGGCACGGCCACCATGATGGCCAGTAAAAAGGCCATCATGCCCGTAGGCCAAATGATGAAGGACGCAGGCGAGAAGTTCGACCCCGCCGCGTACATTCCCGCTGTGGCCAGCTACTACACCACCGCCAACGGCCAGATGATGAGCTTCCCGTTCAACAGCTCGACCACGGTTTTCTATTACAACAAGGATGCTTTCAAAGCCGCTGGTTTGCCGGTCGACAAGGCCCCCAGCACCTGGCCCGAAGTGGCCCTGGCCGCAGCCAAGCTCAAGGCCAGCGGCCACAAATGCCCACTGTCCATCGCCTGGCAGGGCTGGACCCAGCTGGAGAGCTTTTCCACCTGGCATAACGTCGAATTTGCCACCAAGGCCAACGGCCTGGGCGGCATGGACGCACGCATGAAGATCAACTCGCCGCTGCACGTGCGCCACATCGAAAACCTGGGCAACATGGCCAAGCAGGGCCTGTTCATCTACAAGGGCCGCGGCAACGTACCCGAGGCCAGCTTTGTGTCGGGTGAATGCGCCATGATGACCACCTCGAGCGGCTTCTACGGCAACGTCAAGAAAAACGCCAAGTTCGCCTTTGGCCTGGCCCCCCTGCCCTATTACCCCGATGTGCCCGGTGCACCGCAAAACACGGTGATCGGCGGCGCCAGCCTGTGGGTTCTGGCCGGCAAGAAGCCCGTTGAGTACAAGGGCGTGGCCAAGTTCTTCAGCTACATCTCCAGCCCCGAGGTGCAGTCGGCCAGCCACAAGCGCACCGGCTACCTGCCGGTGACCACGGCGGCCTTCACCCTGACCGAGAAGTCTGGTTTCTACCAGGAAAACCCCGGCACCGACGTGGCCCCCAACCAGATGATCCGCAAGACGACCACCAACTCGCGCGGCATCCGCCTGGGCAACTACCTGCAGGTGCGGGCGATCGAGGACGAAGAGCTGGAGCAGGTCTGGGCCGGTAAAAAGACCGCCAAGGAAGCCCTGGACAGCATCGTGCTGCGCGGCAACGAGCAGCTCGAACGCTTCGAAAAAGCCAACAAGGGTAGCTAACCGCCGGTATGGAAAAACGCGTTGTCTTCCAATCCAGCTGGTTGCCCTGGGCGCTCATCACCCCCCAACTCATCGTCATCGTCGTGTTCTTCTTCTGGCCTGCGGGCCAGGCGATGCTGCAGTCGCTGCAGCAGTCGGATGCCTTCGGCACCTCGGTCGACTGGGTGGGTCTGGAGAACTTCCGCAACCTGTGGAATGACGCGAGCTACCTGGCCTCGTTCAAAACCACCGCGGTTTTCTCGGTACTGGTAGCGGGCCTGGGCATTGGCCTGTCGCTGGTACTGGCGGTGTTTGCCGACCGGGTCATCAAGGGCAGCAGCATCTACAAGACGCTGCTGATCTGGCCTTACGCCGTGGCACCGGCGGTGGCGGGCGTGCTGTGGCTGTTCATGTTCTCGCCCAGCATCGGCATCGTGGCCTATTGGCTGGGCCTGCTGGGGCTGGACTGGAACCACCTGCTCAACAGCACCCACGCCATGGCGCTGGTGGTGGGCGCAGCGGTGTGGAAACAGCTGTCGTACAACTTCTTGTTCTTTCTGGCGGGGCTGCAAAGCATTCCCAAATCGCTGATCGAAGCGGCCGCCATGGACGGTGCCCGGCCCTGGCGGCGCTTCTGGACCATCCAGTTCCCGTTGCTCACTCCCACCAGCTTCTTTTTGCTGGTGATCAACATCGTCTACGCGTTTTTTGACACCTTCGCCATCATCGACTCGACCACCCAGGGCGGGCCGGGCAAAGACACGGCCATCCTGGTCTACAAGGTGTATTACGACGGCTTCAAGGCCATGGACCTGGGCGGCTCGGCGGCCCAGTCGGTGGTGCTGATGGTGATCGTGGTGGCGCTGACCGTGGTGCAGTTCAAGTTTGTCGAAAAGAAAGTGAATTACTGATGGACGGCTTTTATGGTTGAGCGCCGCAGCTTTGGGGCCATTCTGGCCCACGTGGTGCTGATTCTGGGTGTGCTGGTGGTGGCCTTTCCGGTCTACGTCACCTTTGTCGCCTCCACGCACACGGCGCTGGAGATGGTGCAGCGCCCCATTCCCATGCTGCCCGGCGCGCACTTGGTGGATAACTACCTGACGGTGCTGCGCGGCACCGGCTCCAGTGGCGGCTCGAACGCGGCGGTCGGGCAAATGATGGTCGTCAGCCTGATTACGGCGCTGACCATTGCCATTGGCAAGATCGCCATCTCGCTGCTGTCGGCCTTTGCGCTGGTGTACTTTCGGTTTCCATTCAAACAGTTCTTCTTCTGGGCCATCTTTGTCACGCTGATGCTGCCGGTCGAGGTGCGCATCGGCCCGACCTACAAGGTGGTGGCCGACCTGGGCATGCTCAACAGCTACGCGGGTCTGACGATTCCGCTGATCGCCTCGGCCACGGCCACCTTTTTGTTCCGCCAATTTTTCATGAGCGTGCCGGATGAACTGGTGGAAGCCGCGCGCATGGACGGTGCCGGCCCGATGCGCTTTTTCAAAGACATCCTGCTGCCTTTGTCCACCACCAGCATGGCGGCCCTGTTCGTGATCCAGTTCATCTACGGCTGGAACCAGTACCTGTGGCCGCTGCTGGTTACTACCAACGAAGACATGTACCCGGTGGTCATCGGCATCAAGCGCATGATCTCCGGCGGCGACGGCCAGACCGAATGGAACCTGGTGATGGCCACCGCCATCCTGGCCATGCTGCCGCCCGCTTTGGTGGTGATGCTGATGCAGAAGTGGTTCGTCAAAGGCCTGGTAGACACCGAGAAGTAATTTATAAGAAATAAGCCTCCAGCGCTTATTTGATCAGCACAAGCAGCTACCAATCTAATAGCAGACACCCTTATGGCCGCCATCTCTCTCTCTAATATCATCAAGCGCTACGGCAAAGGTCCGAGCGCCAACCAGGTCATCCACGGGGTCAACGCCGAGATCAATGACGGCGAATTCATCGTCATCGTCGGCCCCTCGGGCTGCGGCAAATCCACGCTCCTGCGCATGGTGGCCGGGCTGGAAGAAATCAGCGACGGCACGATCAGCATCGGCGGGCGGGTGGTCAACAACTTGGAGCCCTCGGAGCGCGACATCGCCATGGTGTTCCAAAACTATGCGCTGTACCCGCACATGACGGTGTTCGACAACATGGCCTACGGCCTGAAGATCGCCAAGGTGCCGGTGGACGAGATCAAAACCCGCGTCGACAAGGCCGCCAAGATTCTGGAACTGGGCCAGTACCTCACCCGCAAGCCGCGCGAGCTCTCCGGTGGCCAGCGCCAGCGCGTGGCCATGGGCCGCGCCATCGTGCGCCAGCCGCAGGTGTTTTTGTTCGACGAGCCACTCTCCAACCTGGACGCCAAGCTGCGCGCCCAGACCCGGCTGGAGATCCAGAAGCTGCACCGTGAACTCGGCATCACCTCGCTGTTCGTCACGCACGACCAGGTCGAGGCCATGACCCTGGCGCAGCGCATGCTGGTGATGAACGGCGGTGTGGTCGAGCAGTACGGCACGCCCGAGCAGGTCTACACCCAGCCGGCCAGCACCTTTGTGGCCAGCTTCATTGGCAGCCCACCCATGAACCTGCTCAAGAGCGCCCCCAATGCCGCGCATGGTGGCCCGGCCAACGCCATCCTGGGCATCCGCCCCGAGCACCTGCACCTCAGCCAAACGGGCTGGAGCCTGGCCGTCGAAACCACCGAAATGCTGGGAGCCGAGCGCCTGATTTACGCCCGGCTGGGCCAGGAGCTGCTGATCATCCGCACCGACGAGAGCACCGCCGCCCCCGCCATCGGCAGCACGATCTACGCCACGCCGCGGGCCGACCGTTTGCACTGGTTTAATAGCGAAACAGGAAAACGAATCTAACCATGCACGTCACCGCGCTCAATTGGCCCTACCCCCGCTGGATCGCCCACCGGGGCGCAGGCAAACTGGCACCAGAAAATACCCTTTCCGCCTTCCGCCTGGGGGCCCAGCACGGCTACCGCATGTTCGAGTGCGACGCCAAGCTCAGCGCCGACGGCGTGCCCTTCTTGCTGCACGACGACACGCTGGAGCGCACCAGCACCGGCGTGGGTGTCGCGGGCGAACAGCCCTGGAGCGCGCTGGCACAGCTCGATGCCGGCAGCTGGCACTCGCGCAGCCAGGCGGGCGAGCCCATTCCCACGCTGGACAACATTGCCGCGTTTTGCCAACGCAACAGCCTGTTTTTGAACATCGAGATCAAACCCTCGCCCGACACCGACCGCCTGACCGGCGAAAAGGTGGCAGATGCCGCCGCCCGCCTCTGGCAGGGCCAGGCCGTGCCGCCGCTGCTCACATCTTTCAGCGTCGCCTCCCTGGAAGGTGCGCAGGCGGCCCAACCCGGCCTGCCGCGGGGCCTGTTGCTCGATACATTGTGGGACGGCTGGCTGCCTGCTGCGCAGCGCCTGGGCTGCATCGCCATCGTCTGCGACCACACGCTGTGGACGGCCGAGACCGTCGGCCTGGTGAAAGCCGCCGGGATGCGTAGCGCCAGCTACACCGTCAACGACGCGCCTTCGGTGCAGCGCCTGACCGCGCTGGGCACCGACGCCATCATCACCGACCGGATCGATCTGTTCGCCCCCGCCGATGGCGCCGCGCAGGCAGCTAACGGCTGAGCGCCCACTGGCTGGTGGCGCAGGCCAGCACCAGCGCCGCGTAGGTGGCCATCTTGCCGTCGTGGCCAAAGAACCACAGTCCACCCACTAACGCCAACAGGCATACTACAGAATTGATAGCTGCTTGCGCGTACCAGGAGCGCGTAAGCGGCTTATTTTTCATAAATGCCTTGGCGGCCAACGCGGTCAGCGCCCCCACCACCAACGCCGGTGCGGCGAAATTCAACAGATGAAAAAACGAATCTAAAGGTCCCATAGCCGCAATTTTGAGGCTTTGGCGGCGCGCAGGCGTTTTAGCCCCGCACAAATTTTATAATCGGGCCATGGCAGTTTGGGCATTAGGCATTAACCACAACACCGCACCTCTGGATTTGCGCGGTCGGTTTGCGTTCGCCCTGGACCAGATCGCCCCCACACTGCACGGCCTGCGCGCCGCGCTGCAAGGCCCCGAAGCCGCCATCATCTCCACCTGCAACCGCACCGAAATCTATTGCGCAGGCAACCAGCAGGCGCTGGACCACACGGTGGACTGGCTGGCCCACTCTGGCGGTGTCTCGCCTGCGCTCTTGCGCTCCCATGCCTACACGCTACAAGACGGCCCGGTGGCCCGGCACGCGTTTCGTGTCGCCAGCGGGCTGGACTCGATGGTGCTGGGCGAGCCGCAAATTCTGGGCCAGATGAAGGATGCCATCCGCGTGGCCGAGCAGGCCGGGGCACTGGGCAGCACCTTGAACCAGCTGTTCCAGCGCTCGTTTGCGGTGGCCAAAGAGGTGCGCACCTCCACCGAAATCGGCGCGCACTCCATCAGCATGGCGGCCGCAGCGGTGCGCCTGGCCGGCCAGTTGTTTGAAGACCTGACCCAGGTGCGCGTGCTGTTTGTCGGCGCGGGCGAGATGATCGAGCTGGCTGCCACCCACTTTGCCGCCAAAAACCCCAAATCCATCGCCGTCGCCAACCGCACCCTGGAGCGCGGCGAAAAGCTCGCCATCCGCTTCGGCGGCGAGGTGATGCGCCTGGCCGACCTGCCCAGCCGCCTGCATGAATTCGATGCCGTGGTGAGCTGCACCGCCAGCACCTTGCCCATCATCGGCCTGGGCGCGGTAGAGCGGGCGCTGAAGCTGCGCAAACACCGGCCGATTTTCATGGTCGATCTGGCCGTGCCGCGCGACATCGAGCCCGAAGTCAAGGCGCTGGAAGACGTATTTCTGTACACGGTGGACGATCTGGCCCACGTGGTGCAAAGCGGCCAGGCCAACCGCCAGGCGGCGGTGGCGCAGGCCGAGGTCATCATCGACGCGGGTGTGCAAAGCTTTTTGCACTGGATGGAACAACGCCACCCGGTGCACGGCGTGGTGCCGCTGATCCAGCAGCTCAACGCCCAGGCCGACGAATGGCGCACCACCGAGCTGGCCCGCGCCCGCCGGCTGCTGGCCAAGGGCGACGACATCGACGCCGTGCTGGACATGCTCAGCAAGGGCCTGACGCAAAAAATGTTGCATGGCGCGATGGCCGAGCTGCGTGCAGGCGATGCCGACAGCCGTGAACACACGGTACAGGCCATCCACAAGCTGTTTTTGCGCAAAGAGCGTTAGCGACGCTGCCTACCCCTGCGCCAGGCCCCCAAGGGGCCGTCGTCCCGCCTTGGGACTGTTATTGATGTAAGTTGCCCCCTTTATGAAACCCTTTCTCCGCCAACAGCTAGAGCGCTACGTCTTTCGCCTTGCAGAACTCGACTTTTTGCTGTCCCGCGAGGACATCATGGGCGACATGAAGCAGTTTTTGCTGCTTTCGCGCGAGCACACCGAGGTCGGCCAGGTGGCGGCGCGCTTTACCCGCTACACCCAGCGCGAGTCCGACCTGGCCGCCGCCCAGGCCATGCAGAGCGACCCGGAAATGGCCGAGATGGCCGAAGAAGAGATCGCCTCCGCCGAAGCCGAGTTGCAAAAACTCGAGGCCGAACTGCAACGCATGCTGCTGCCCAAGGACCCGGACGACGCGCGCAACGCCTTCATGGAAATCCGTGCGGGCACCGGCGGCGACGAATCCGCCCTGTTTGCCGCCGACCTATTGCGCATGTACAGCCGCTACGCCGAGCGCCAGGGCTGGAAGACCGAGATCGTGAGCGAGTCGCAGAGCGAACTGGGCGGCTACAAGGAAGTGGTGCTGCGCATCGAAGGCGACAATGTCTACGGCCAGCTCAAGTTCGAGTCGGGCGGCCACCGGGTGCAGCGCGTGCCCGCCACCGAAACCCAGGGCCGCATCCACACCAGTGCCTGCACAGTCGCCGTGCTGGCCGAACCCGACGAGGCCGTGGCCATCAAGATCAACCCGGCCGATCTGCGCATCGACACCTACCGCGCCAGCGGCGCCGGTGGCCAGCACATCAACAAGACCGACTCTGCGGTGCGCATCACCCACATTCCCACCGGCATCGTTGCCGAGTGCCAGGATGGCCGCAGCCAGCACAGCAACAAGGCCCAGGCGCTGAAAGTGCTGACCGCCCGCATCCATGAAAAAGACCGCTCCGAGCGCGCCGCCAAGGATGCCGCCGAACGCAAGGGGCTGATCGGCAGCGGCGACCGCAGCGACCGCATCCGCACCTACAACTTCCCGCAGGGACGCTGGACCGACCACCGCATCAACCTCACGCTGTACAAGCTGCTGTTCATCATGGAAGGCGATCTCAGCGAACCCATGGAAGCCCTGCGTGCCGCCCACGAAGCAGAACAGCTCGCCGAACTAGAAACCATCGCTTAACTGCAAGGAACCCATGGCACGCTCCATCAACAAAGGCCCCAAGCCACAAGGCGGCTACGCCAAAGTGTCCAGTAAGTCCCTGAAAGACGCGAAGGAAAAAAGCGCCAAGCGCATGGCCCCACGCCCCGAACGCCCCGGCCTGGGCAAAACGGCACGCGCCGCGGCCCGCCCGGTATCGGTCTACAGCGATGAGGTCAGCACCTTGCAAGTAGCCCTGCTGGGCGCGCAAAAACACGGCATCGACAAGCTGGACGCCCGCATGCTGCTGCTGCACGCCTTGGGCAAGAACCCGCTGGACGCCGCCTGGCTGCTGGCCCATGGGCAAGATGCCCTGCGTCCAGCCCAAGCCGCTGCCTTTGGCACCGCCTGCACCCGCCGTCGAACCGGTGAGCCGGTGGCCTACATCACCGGTCAGCGCGAGTTTTACGGCCTGGACCTGCGGGTCGATGCCCGCGTGCTCGACCCCCGGCCCGATACCGAAACCCTGGTGGACTGGGCGCTGGAACTTTCGACCGGACGAACTGCGCCGCTGGTGATCGACCTCGGCACCGGCAGCGGGGCCATCGCCCTGGCGATCCAGAAGGCCCGGCCAGATGCACAGGTTACTGCGGTCGACAACAGCACCGACGCGCTCGCCGTGGCCCAGGCCAATGCGGCCCGGCTGGCCCTGCCCGTGGCCTTCCTCCAAAGCACATGGTTGGCAGGGGTGAATGGCACGTTTGACCTGGTGGTGTCCAACCCACCGTACATCGCCGATACCGACCCGCATCTGCCCGCCTTGGCACACGAGCCACGCAGTGCGTTGACCGCCGGCCTCGACGGACTGGACGACATCCGCCAAATCATCGACCAGGCCCCAGCGCATCTGCGGCCCCAAGGCTGGTTGCTGCTGGAGCATGGTTTCGACCAGGCCCCGGCAGTGGCAGCGCTGCTGGCGCAGGCCGGCTTTGTGCAGGTGCAATCCCGGCCCGACCTGGCCGGACTCGCGCGCTGCACTGGCGGGCAATGGAATTAAGAGTTTTTTAGGCCTCTAGCGCTTATTGAATAAGCACAAGAAGCTATTTAAATAATAGCAAATCGAAAACCGGTGCGTCCTTGGTATGAATGAGGGCACTCCACCGCGCGCCACCTGCCACGGCACGCTAAGTGAAATAATAGTGGCTTGATATTCAAGGAGTCTTTTGATGAGCGACACACAACAACGCATTGATGCACTGGTCAAATCCAACGACGTAGTGCTATTCATGAAGGGCAACGCCAGCTTCCCCCAGTGCGGTTTTTCCGGCCGTGCCATCCAGCTGCTGAAGGCTTGCGGCGTGGATACCAAAACGGTCAAAACCGTCAATGTGCTGGAAGACGACGAAGTCCGCCAGGGCATCAAGGAATACAGCCAATGGCCCACCATTCCGCAGCTCTACATCAAAGGCGAGTTTGTGGGCGGCTCGGACATCATGATGGAAATGTACGAATCCGGCGAACTGCACCAGATGCTGGGCTCCACAGCCACCTGATTCCCGGCATCCACGCACGATTTCGGGCGTGGCGCGGTGTGGTGGCATGTCCACAACGCGCAAATAGGTAGCGCAAGCGGCACTAATGCGCAGCTTGGACCCTGGTACGCTGGCACGGCTTATGCTGAAATGAAGCCGTGTCTGTAACCAGGAGTAATCGATGGAATCCCGCAGCCTCGTTCCTCATGCGTCCTCGTTCCAACTGCCCGTGGCCAACGTGCGCAGCGTCTTTCAGCCGCACGATGTCGAGCGCAAACTCGCCAAACTGCCCAGCCGAGAACACGAAAACCTGCGCAGCACCTATGAGCGCATGCTGGAGCGCGGCCCCGACCGCTTCCAGGTCAAGCCCTCGGGCATCCCCGAAATGTCGGCCCTGTACCAGGCCCTGCCCAACTTCACCGAGGTGCTGGACGACGTAAAACGCCACGTCGCCCTGAGCCAGGACAGCCGTGACGGCCTGGAGGTCACCCCCATCCTCCTGCTGGGCCTGCCTGGCATCGGCAAAACCCACTTCGCCAAGAAGCTCGCCGACCTGCTTGGCACCGGCATGAGCCTGGTACCCATGAGTTCCATGACTGCAGGCTGGCTGCTGTCGGGTTCATCCTCGCAATGGAAAGGTGCCAAGCCCGGCAAAGTATTTGAGGCGCTGATCGACGGCGAATATGCCAATCCGGTCATCGTGGTGGACGAAATCGACAAAGCCAGCGCCGATGCCCAGTACGACCCGCTGGGCGCGCTCTACAGCCTGCTAGAGCACGACACCGCCCAGAACTTCATGGACGAGTTCGCAGAGATTGCTATCGATGCCAGCCAAGTGATCTGGATCACCACGGCAAACGACCCGCGCGGCATCCCCGAACCGATTTTGAACCGCATGAACGTATTTGAAATCGAGCCACCCTCCCCCGAGGCCGCGCGCCAGATCGCCCGCAACCTCTACCAATCCATCCGCGCCGAACATGGCTGGGGTGAGCGCTTCGCGCCCGACCCGCACAGCGATTTGCAAGATGCCTTGGCTGAGCTTGCGCCGCGCGAAATGCGCCGGGCGTTGATGACCGGCTTTGGCAATGCCCGTCTCGATGGCCGCGGCACCGTGCGGGTGGACGACCTGCCCAAGGCCGCGCTGCACAAAGGCCGCATGGGCTTCATGCAGTAAGGGGAAAAGGCCTCAGTTGGCCTTTTGGCGTTGTACCAGTTGCTGGATGTAATTGGAGGGAATAGCGTACGAGATGCCGGAGGGTTGGCTGATGGCCGACTCTTTGGTTCCCTTCACAAACACCATGTTCACGATACCCACCACTTCGCCCGACTCGGCATCAAACAGCGGCCCGCCGCTATTGCCCGGATAGGCCGTACCGTCCAGTTGGAAGATATCGAAACCGCCATCCCGGATGCTGCGAATCGACTTTTCGGTTAGCAACTGCCCGGTGGCTGCTGGCAAAACGATTGGGGTAATGGATGACACCATTGCCCGGTGCGTCACTGGCGAAAACCCCAACGCACCACCAATCGGAAAGCCCATCAGTGCAACCGCTTGACCTTCACGCACGGTGTTGGAATCCCGCAAGGTCAGAGCAGGCACAGACTCCCCCGCAAACCGCAGCAGTACCAAGTCGTGCAGACGGTCTTGCTCCAACACCACAGCCTGCCGCAATTGCCACTCGCCTTTGGGCCCTCGCACCTGCACCACCAAATCCGAACCCGTGTTGTCGTCCGACGGACCGAATAAGACATGGGAATTGGTGATACCCAAGTTACCCCCGACCGCCACAAAACCCGAACCGCGCAAAGTAAACCGGGGACTATTGGTGCTTTTGTAATAGCCCACGATAAGCATTGAGGGCTTGACCTTTGCAATCACATCCGACAACTCGGCATGCACCATGTAAAAAGGAGAAAGAAAGACCGCCAATACAACCGCGCATTGGATAGAAAATTTACCTGGCATATTCACCTCCAATGCGTTTTTGATCAAGTTTAAAAACTATAAGCTCTTTAATGCAGCATCAACCTCTGCTTGAGCCGAGAACTTATCACCCAATTTTGTCAAATCATCCAGCAGCACCTTGGCCTGTTTTTTATCTCCGGATTTTATATAAATTTTCGCCAAATTCAATTTAAAAACAGGATTTTCGGGTTGCAATGCAATTACCTTATTCTGTAATTCAATGGCTTTTGCAGAATCACCTTTTTCTGACAACAGCATGGCCAAAGTATCCATAAATGCCGGTTGGTTAGGCGCCAGTTTATTGGCCTTCTCAGCATAAGCAATCGCGCTATCTTTTTTAAGCTGCCCGCTAATCCAAGCCAAGTTGTTGAAGGCAACCGCATTGTCAGGCTGGGCCTGGGCAACAATCGCATAGAATTTTTCTGCGTTAAAAAAATCTTTTTTCGCCAGGGCTGCATCGCCCAAATAGGTGACGAACTGCACATCCTTGGGGTGGTCTTTCATCCAGGACGTCGCAAATTTATCCGCTTCTGCTTTTCTATCTGATGCATTTAAAACTGCATGAATCTTTGTAGCAGGCTCCAGCGCAGTGGATTGCTTTAGCCCTGCCCGGTAGGCCGCCAAAGCGTCATCCCACTTCTTTTGTGCAACATTCACGTCGCCTTCTAACACATAGCCCGCTATTTCCTTGGGTCTCTGTTTCTGTATGGATCGTGCGATCTCAACAGCTTTTGGATACCGCTCCGCAGACATATTCAACATAATCAAATTGGATTGTGCCTCAATCGAATCTGGCTTCAACTCCAACACCTTGTTGAGAGCCTGCTCTGCCGCTGCTGTGTTTTTGGCGGCCATGTTAGCGCCCGCAAGACGCATCAAGGCCGGTATCGATTGTGGTTGCAAGCTGACAAGCTTGGTATAAGACAATATCGCTTGGTTGGTATCACCCGATGCAAGTTGTGAACGGCCTAACGCATCCAAAACCTCCATGCTATCGGGCAATACCGTGGCGGCATTTTGGGCTGCAGAAAATGCTGCTTTATTATCTTTATTTCTTAAATAAAAATCGACCAACAAAATCCGGGGGCCTACTTCGGAGGGATTAGCGGCTATCGCTTTATTAATAGACTCCGCGATCTCTTCCTTCGTACCGCCTAGACGAGCCCGCAATTCAGCTAACGCGAGAAGAGCTTGGTTATTTTTAGGCTCCTTAACCAACAAAGCTTCCAATCGTTTTTTTGCATCTTCAGGTTTTTTCTCAAAAACATCCAATCCGGCCAGACTGGCAATAGCTGGAAAATATGTTGGATTAATTGCAACGGCTTTTTCGAAATTTTTACGGGCATTCACATAATCATTTTGAGAAATCTGAATTTTTCCACGCAAATTAAATACAAAAGGATTATCCGGCTGCTTTTTCTCCATTCCGTCAATGGCTTTGAGCGCTTTATCAAAATCTTGCCTACGCAAATGTGCACTGATCAATGCAAGATTAGCCGATATACCTTGATCCGACGCAGCAATGTCATCCAATTCATTGAACGCAGAGGCTGTCTCACCTTCCATCATTCGAACCAATGCCACCGAAGTACGTTTTCTGCCGTCTTTAGGATCCAACTTAGAGGCCTTGGAAAAATATTCACCAGCTTTCTTGATATCACCGTTTTGCAAAAATACTTCGCCTGCGATCGAATACAGAGCGGTATCAATTGGCTCCTGTGCAAGTCCAGGACGCAATGTCGCGAGAGCCTTGTCTGGCTGCCCCATACGCAGGTATGTCATCACTAGGAGTCGACGCGCTATTGTCAAAGCAGGATTAATAGTAACCGCTTTGCTTAAATAAATTTCAGCCTGCAAGAATGAATTTAATTGAAATTCAATCAATCCTGCTGACTGCAAACCAACAGGATTATCTGGTGAAATCTTCAAAAGTTGCTGAGCCAAAGACCGCGCCGTCAAAAAGTCTTTCTTCTGATAAGCCAACTGCACTTCAAAATATTTAGTTTGTGGATTTTTATCCGCAAACTTCTTCAAAGCATCTAATTCTTTTTGCGCATCATCCAGTTTCTCCTGCTGAAACAGGACAGTTAATGCCCCAGCATACCCTGGTATATAATTACTTTTAACTTCAGTCGATTTTTTATATAACGACAATGCAGCATCGAGGTCTTTTTTTCCAAAAAGAAGAATATCGCCCTTCATCTTGAAGGCTTCAGGATTCTCGGGATTCTTGGCGATAACAGCATCAATCAACGACAAAGCTGCTGAAAAGTCCCCTTTCGCAGCAAGATCACGAGACTTAATGATCAGTGCATCGGGATTTTCCGGCTCAAATGAAAGAGCAGAATTCAATGCGCTTTGCGATAAATCGGAAAGTCCTTGAGCTGCATACGCTTTACTCAATGATATTTGTAAATTAGCTTTTGCAGCCGTTGATTGCAACTCAGTCTTGGAAAAGTCCTCTGTTATTTTTTTAAATTTTCCCTGAAAAAGCAATGATTGCGCTAATTTCGGCACAATCAAGTCATCAAGGTACTTTAAACGACGGGACTTATCAAACTCTATTTCTGCAGCGGCAGGATCACCCGAAGCCAAAAGCGCAGAACCCAGCAAAAATCTGGCTTCCGGCAAGTTCGGGTCAGCTTGTAGAGCATTTTTAATTTGGATAATGGCCGTTTTTTGGTCATTTTTCTCGAGGCTGGTCTTGGCAGCAGCGATTAAGACCTCGGGTTTTTCATCTCCGCATGCAGACAAAAGCCCCGCCGCAATCAATACGGGCAGAAGCTTATGTAGAAAAATAGTTTTTTTCATTTTTTTATCTCAAAATAAATATGAATTATTTCAAACCAAGGCGATGCATCAAATCATATAGTGTGGGGCGACTGACGCCCAACAATTCGGCTGCTTTGACAATATTTCCATTGACGCGCCCAAGAGCTGCAATGACGGCGTTTTTTTCCGCTGTGTCGCGCACCGCTCTCAAATCCAGTGACTTGTCGGATATCTCAGAAGACTGTGACTCCAAGCCTATATCTTCGGGAAGAATCTGATTACTGTCGGACATAATTACTGCCCGTTTGATGCAGTTTTCAAGCTCCCGGATGTTTCCGGGCCAATTGTGCTGCTCGATCAGGCGCACACTTTCTTCGCTCAAATTCAACGAACCTCTATTTTGCTCCCGGGCAAAGCGCCGTACAAATGCAAATGCCAATAAAGCTGCATCGCCTTTGCGGGCGCGCAAAGGCGGGATATTGATGACGATTTCAGCCAATCGGTAGTACAAGTCCTCGCGGAAGCGACTCTCTTTGCTGAGTGCTTTCAGGTCTTGGTGGGTGGCGCATACGATCCGTACATCTACCGGTATCTCTTGGCGCCCGCCCACACGCTCGATGGTGCGTTCCTGGATGAACCGCAGTAACTTGGCCTGCAACGAAAAAGGCAGGTCCCCGATTTCGTCCAGCATTAGAGTTCCGCCGTTGGCCAACTCGATTTTGCCCAACGTGGTTTTGGCGGCACCTGTAAATGCGCCTTTTTCGTAACCAAAGAGTTCGCTTTCCAGTAGATTTTCGGGAATGGCGGCGCAGTTGATAGCCACGAATTTCTCGTTTTTACGCGCCGATGCCTGGTGCAGGCCCCGCGCCAGCACCTCTTTACCCGTTCCGCTCTCACCCAAGAGCATGACGGTGGCGGTGGTATTGGCGACTTTTTCAATCGTGCGGCAAACCCGAAGCATTTCTGGATCGCGGGTAATCAAACCCGTGAGGGCATCCGGCTGGTACATGGACTGCAAGCGCCGGTTTTCCTTCTGCAACTCGAACATCCTGAAGGCGCGTTCGATGGTCAGATTTAGCAGGTCGGGCTCGAACGGCTTTGCAAAAAAATCATAGGCTCCTAGTGCCACAGCGCGCAATGCGTTCGCCTGGTCGTTTTGGCCCGTCAACACAATCACCTTGGTGTCCGGCTCCACGGTCAGGATCTGCTCTAACAAGCGAAATCCTTCGGCCACACCGTCCGCGTCAGGCGGCAATCCCAGGTCCATCGTGACGACTGCCGGACTGTGTCTACGCAGTTGCACCATGGCGCTATCGCGGTCATGGGCGGTAACTGAGTCAAATTTGTCCACAGACCATTTGATTTGTTTTTGAAGGGCCAAATCGTCTTCCACGATCAAAAGTGAACGTACTGCATCTAAGCTCATGAGGTACCCAATATGTGAAGATCTGACCCCTGATGGACCTCAAACAAAGGCAATAAAAGCGTCACCAGCGTTCCTTTATTTAGCGCACTATTCACGAGAATCTTGCCTCCTAATTCCTGTACGTACTGAAAGCTTTCATAGGCACCAATGCCCATTCCGGCTTGCTTGGTTGTTTGAAAGGGTTTGAAAAGGCGCTCCTGGACAAATTCCTCGCTCATTCCCTGCCCGGTGTCTCCAATCTCTATGCGAGCTTGGCCGTTATGCCGATCCAGCGTGAGCCATACACGGCCGGAAGGGTCCGTGGCATCGAAAGCATTTTGCACAATGTGACCAATGATCCGCTCGAGGCGCTCTTCGTGGCCCCTTGTGACAATTCTGTCAGTCTGCGTTACCTCAAGGTGGCGGCCCCGCTTGGAGGCGACCAGAGAAATACCTTGCACGATGGCACCCAAGTCCACACCTACTGCCGTCCCTGGAGGCGTGGCACCTTCTCTCAATTGAAGCATCAGCTGCCGCATTCTGTCCAAGGAATTTTCAACGGTCATCAGCATGTCTTGCTGAAACTCCGGATTGGCGTGCAGGCGTTTGGCGTTTTTCAACATCAACGACAGCTGGGTCACGATATTTTTAAGGTCGTGCACCACAAAAGCCGACATGCGGTTGAATGCATCAAACTTGCGAACCTCCAGCAAAGCTTCGGTCGCCCGCATCTGGGCCAGATAGCTCGCCGCCTGGCGACCGGCGGTCTTAAGCAAATCGTTGACCTCCCAATTCACCTCGATATTGGTGCGGGCACGGGCAAGAATGACAAAACCGATCAGTTCACCACCTGCCGTCAAGGGAACGATCAGCCAAGCCTGCGTGACATCTTGCAGCCACACCGGCAGCACCAGGTCACCATAGCGCTTGGAAAACGAGCGGTACTCCTCCAGATTGATCACCCAACCACTGCGCACCAGAAACTGACAAAACGAAGACTCCGCATCTTCCTTTACCGAAGTCGCCGCTAGGTTCCAGTGGGCCGTCTGGCGAAATGACGATTCGCCAGTGCTTTTCATCCATAGACCACCGCCGGGGCTGTCAAGCATATCGGCCAGTGCACGAATCACCTGTTGCCCCATGTCCTGGGGGGCATTGTTGCTGGACAGTGTCTGTGTGAATTTAAGCCACTCTTCTCGGTAGTCGTACCGGTAGCGGAAAAAGTGCTTGCCGACAAGCACCCTGAGTTTGGCTCGGAAAGAACCCGACAAAGCCAACACCATCAACGCAATCAAGGCAGAAAACACCACTCCTACCTGCAGGGCACGCCCCCATTCACCACCAAAGTACCGCACGTAGTAACCCACGGCAGAAATGAAAATCAGATAGGCACCGGCCACCAGGAGGGTCGCGGAATGGAAAGCTGCCTTTTGGGATATCCGGATGCTGGAAATCCAGTCGCGACGGCGGGTGGTGGAGAGCAGCAATAACAAAACCATCAATGCGTGCACCGCTCCGCGTACGCTCAGGGCGTCTCCATCCAGGTGCTTAAATAAAACCGCTTGCGAGTACAAATACAGGTCAAACAAGAACAAGCCGGCCAGCCCCAAGCTCAAAGGTTTGACGTTCCAGCGTGAATCCTCGGTCACATTGCGGTAGATCTGCTCCAACAAGACCAGCGCCAAGACCGGAAGGGCCATGGCACACATCAACGCTATCGCCCGCATATCGCCCATAGCGGAAAAACCAAATGGTGCAAGCGTCTGTGTGGTCAGGCTCAAAACCACCAAGACCCCGGACATCATGGGCAGCCAAGCCATCCCGGGAGGCAGCTTTCCGTCTCGGCTGGAACGACATAGGGCCAGCATGAATCCAAACCAACAACCGTAGCGCAGTACATCGGCCAGATTGCCCAGCAACAGCCACCACAGATTGACGATGGACAAAAGCTGGCACGCACCCCACAAGGCAGAGAAAACAACCGCAAACAGCAGATACAAGGCGGATTTGTTTCTGGGTGCGCTCGCGGCCCCCATCGCCAACAAGCGCAAAGCAAAACCCAGGTACGCCAAACCCACCAGGGCGTAGCCTGCGAAGGTCAAAGACAAGGTTTGTTTGTCCATAGATTCATACCGCGTGCGGCACCATCTGTATGGAGCACCTCAGCGTGCACCTTTTGCCATCAGCACGACGCCAACGGTTTCAAACAAGATGACGATGTCCAAAAACAGCGAGTGGTTCTTGACGTAATACAGGTCGTATTGCAACTTTTCAGCCGAATCCTCCAGCGTGGCACCGTAGTGGTAGCGTACTTGGGCCCAGCCCGTCACACCAGGTTTGACGCTTTGCCGGACCGCGTAGTAAGGAATCTGGCGGGTCAACTGGTCGACAAAGTAAGGCCGCTCGGGTCGTGGCCCGACCATACTCATATCGCCATTGAGCACGCAAAACAACTGTGGCAATTCGTCGATACGCACCTTGCGGATGAATTTGCCGACCTTCGTGACACGGTCATCCTTGGCGGCAGCCCAGCGGGGTGTGCCGTCTTTTTCGGCATCCGCACGCATGCTTCGAAACTTCACCACATTGAACAGCCGGCCATTGAAGCCCACCCGTTCCTGCCGGTAAAAGACCGGGCCCGGGCTTTCCAGTACCACCAACAGCATGGTGATGAGCATGATGGGCAGGCTGAGCAGAATTAACACCAAGGCGCTGAAAATGTCGAACAGGCGCTTCACCGCCGTACGCACCCCACCCTGGCTAAAACCGTCGCCAAAAATCAACCATCCGGCGTTTACCGAATCCAGACGGATCTGGCCCTTGGTTTTCTCAAAATGCGTGGCCACATCCACCACCCGCACGCCGTGCAGCTTGCAATCCAGCAGTTCGCGCAAGGGCATGCTGCCGCCCCGGCGCTCTACCAGTGCCACCACAATTTCATCCACTTCCAGCTCGAGCGCGGTATCGGTCAAAGACTTGTGCTTGGACAATATCCCCCAGGCCGACACCTCGGACTCCGCCTCGTTCGGGCTGGCGTAGTAGCCCACCACATCCACATGGGGATCTTCATTCTTGAGGGTCTTGCCTACCAACGCCGCACGGGGCCCCGTGCCAAACACCAGCACCCGGTGGCGCATCATGGACTGTGGCATCGAGTGGACCACGTACACCCGGTGCAATACCACCACCACGAAGCCGACCATCGCGGCCATCGCGAGGGTTTCGCGGCTGGTGGAGCTTTGGGGGAACAGGGAAAACACGCCGTATGTCAGTGGCAATGCCAGCACCAGGGACAACACCGCACGCGCACGCGACTGGTTCAACGAGCGGTTGTGGATGCGCTGGTAGAAGCCCACAGCCGAATTGATCACCAGCATGCCCAGCGACAGCAAACTAGCGTGCCCCAACAGGGAAACCACCGAGGTGAAATCCTCACCCTTCCAAATGGCTACCGTCAAAACGGCCAGAATAATCAGCCCCAGATCGAAAAAAATTTGCTGGAGCGTGCGCCGGTGCAAATAATGGCTGAATATTTTAATCATACCGGCCACCCAAAAGCTGAAATAACTCTACAACTCGGTCAATTAACCAGGGTTCAGTGTCTAAATTTTTTAGAAAACGCATCGAATATCGGTTGGTCTAATGGAATATGGTTTGAATATAAAGCGCATTTGACAGAATTTTTAAGTGCTTGGGCCCACTGCGATGAGCGGTAAATTTGGCTGGTGCATTATGGGCTTTTTTTGAGACGGAAATGGGACGCTAGGGTAAGCGCCCTAGCCACTTTTGTGGCCCAAACAAGGCATTGGTCACAAGGTAGGCGGGTTCCGGCCGGGCCAACCTAGAAGGTTGCAGCCCTGGGCGCTACAGGCTGGGCTTCGGCCTCAGCGCAGGAAACGCCCTTCGGGCGCGGCAAAATCGCTCCATGGTTCAACATTTACTGATTGCAGGCGCAGGTATTGGCGGCATGGCGGCCGCCTTGGCATGTTCCCGGGCCGGGTGGAATGTCCGGGTGTATGAGCGAGCAGCCGCCTTGAGCGAAGTGGGCGCAGGGGTCCAGATCGGCCCCAACGTCACCCGGTTACTGCACGGCTGGGGTCTGCAGGACGCACTGGCCGCAGTAGCCGCCTTCCCCCAGCATTTGGAAGTGCGCGATGCCTTGAGCGCCCGCGAATTGGGCCGTCTGACCCTGGGCACCGATATGCAGCAGCGCTACGGCGCACCCTACGCCACGCTACACCGGGCCGACCTGCTGGCCCTGTTGCACACCGCCGTACAACAAACCCCCACCCAGTTGCAGCTCGACCACGGCCTGCAGCATTTCAGCCAGAACGCTTCGGGTGTAGCAGCGCGCGGCAGCACAACGGAAGAAATCCGGGGCGATGCCCTGGTCGGTGCCGACGGCCTGTGGAGCCCCGTGCGCCAATGGCTGCTGCACGATGGCCCACCGCGCAGCACCGGCCACCTGGCCTACCGTGCTCTGGTGCGCCAGGCCGATCTGCCCCACGGCCTGCGGTCCCAGCACGTCACCGCGTGGCTCGGCCCGAATCTGCATGTGGTGCAGTACCCCGTGTGTAGCGGCGACTGGCTCAACGTCGTGGCCATCGTGCACGGCCAGCTCCCGCCGCAGCACAACAGTCTGGAGCACTGGGACCACAGCGCCAACGCCGCCGATCTGCGTGCCAGCCTGGCAGGCGTGTGCAACCCGCTGCAAGACCTGTTGCAGGCGGTGCCCTCCTGGCGCCTATGGGTGCTGTGCGACCGCCCGCCCATGTCTGGAGCCCACCAGCACGCACAAGGCCGGGTTGCGCTATTGGGCGACGCGGCCCACCCGATGCGGCCCTATCTGGCCCAAGGTGCAGGCATGGCCATCGAAGATGCCGCCGTGCTGGCCAGCGCGCTGCAGCCCGGTGCCGACGTCCCTGCCGCGCTGGCGCACTACGCCCGCCAACGCTGGCAGCGCAACGCACGCGTGCAGGCCCGTGCCATCCGCAATGGCCGCATCTTCCACGCCTCGGGTCTGGTGCGCTGGGGCCGGGACCGGGCCATGCAGCTGGGCGGTGAGCGCTTGCTGGATCTGCCCTGGCTGTACGGCACGGGCCAGAAGCTATCAAATCAATAGCTTCTCACGCCGATGGAATAAGCGCTGGTGGCCTATTTTCTTTAAATTCCGGATTTCGAAGGGCGCCTCCAGCGGCTGGCAACGGCCCCCGCCCGCATAGCATTTCTGGCCTTTGCCCTTGAAACGTCACAACTTGCCCTTATCATTAGCACTCGTAGGGGTTGAGTGCTAGCACCGACCCCACGCCCTTTTTTTACCGTTCCATTTTTAGGAGACTCCATGAACCTACGTCCTCTCGGCGACCGCGTGATCGTCAAGCGTATCGACAGCGAAACCAAGACCGCTTCCGGCATCGTGATCCCTGACTCGGCTGCTGAAAAGCCAGACCAAGGCGAAATCCTGGCTGTCGGCCCCGGCAAAAAGAACGACAAGGGTGAAATTTCCGCCCTGACCGTCAAGGTTGGCGACCGCGTTTTGTTCGGCAAGTACAGCGGCCAGACCGTCAAGGTCGAAGGCGACGAACTGTTGGTCATGAAAGAAGACGACCTGTTCGCAGTCGTCGAGAAGTAATTTCTCGCTTTCCAATCCATCCCCCCATTAACTGATTCCGGAGAAATTCTCATGGCAGCAAAAGACGTAGTTTTCGGCGGCGAAGCCCGCGCACGCATGGTTGAAGGCGTGAACATTTTGGCTAACGCAGTCAAGGTGACCCTGGGCCCTAAAGGCCGTAACGTGGTTCTGGAGCGCTCGTTTGGCGCCCCCACCGTGACCAAGGACGGTGTGTCCGTGGCCAAGGAAATCGAACTCAAAGACAAGCTGCAAAACATGGGTGCGCAGATGGTCAAGGAAGTAGCTTCCAAGACCTCCGACCTGGCTGGTGACGGCACCACCACCGCGACCGTGCTGGCCCAGGCCATCATCCGCGAAGGCATGAAGTACGTGGCCGCCGGCATGAACCCGATGGATCTGAAGCGCGGCATCGACAAGGCAGTGACTGCTTTGGTCGCCGAGCTGAAGAAGGCTTCCAAGGCCACCACCACCTCCAAGGAAATCGCCCAAGTCGGCTCCATTTCCGCCAACTCCGATGAATCCATCGGCAAGATCATTGCTGACGCGATGGACAAGGTTGGCAAAGAAGGCGTGATCACCGTGGAAGACGGCAAGTCGCTGGAATCCGAACTGGATGTCGTCGAAGGCATGCAATTCGACCGTGGCTACCTGTCGCCCTACTTCATCAACAACCCAGAAAAGCAAGCCGCTTTGCTGGACAACCCGTTTGTTCTGTTGTTCGACAAGAAGATCAGCAACATCCGCGAACTCCTGCCTACCCTGGAACAAGTTGCCAAGTCCGGCCGTCCTCTGCTGATCATCGCTGAAGAAGTCGATGGCGAAGCGCTGGCGACCCTGGTGGTCAACACCATCCGCGGCATCCTGAAGGTTGTGGCTGTGAAGGCTCCTGGCTTCGGCGACCGCCGCAAGGCCATGCTGGAAGACATCGCCATCCTGACCGGCGGCAAGGTTATCGCTGAAGAAGTCGGCCTGACCCTGGAAAAGGTCACCCTGGCCGATCTGGGCCAAGCCAAGCGCATCGAAGTGGGCAAAGAAAACACCACCATCATTGATGGCGCTGGTGCTGCTGCCGACATCGAAGCCCGCGTCAAGCAAGTTCGCGTGCAAATCGAAGAAGCTTCCAGCGACTACGACCGCGAAAAGCTGCAAGAGCGCGTGGCCAAGCTGGCTGGCGGCGTGGCCGTGATCAAGGTGGGCGCTACCACCGAGATCGAAATGAAGGAAAAGAAGGCCCGCGTGGAAGACGCCCTGCACGCTACCCGCGCTGCTGTGGAAGAAGGCATTGTGGCTGGTGGCGGCGTAGCTCTGCTGCGCGCCAAGCAAGCGGCTGGCAAGATCGAAGGCGCTAACGCCGACCAAGACGCCGGCATCAAGCTGGTGTTGAAGGCCATCGAAGCGCCTCTGCGCGAAATCGTCTACAACGCAGGCGAAGAAGCTTCTGTGGTGGTGGCAGCTGTGTTGGCCGGTTCGGGCAACTACGGCTACAACGCGGCCAACGGCACCTACGGCGACATGATCGAAATGGGTATTCTGGACCCAACCAAGGTGACCCGTACTGCACTGCAAAACGCGGCCTCCGTGGCATCGTTGATGCTGACGACCGAAGCCATGATCGCTGAGTCTCCAAAAGACGAAGCTGGTGCTGGCGGCATGGGCGGCGGCATGGGTGGTGGCATGGGCGGCATGGGCGACATGGGCATGTAATCCGGGGTCGCCGCGAAACGGGCGGCTGGGGGTGTTGCACCGTCTTGCCCTCCGGTAACGCTGCAAAGCGTTACCGGACACGGCTCTGCCACTGTCTACGACGATGCGCCTACCCAGCCACCCGTTGCGCGACGAGGTTGGCATCCCTGTTGTAAGACCGGGACCACAGCTTCCTCCAAACCCCGCAGAGTGCGAACTCTGCGGGGTTTTTTCATTTCCGATCCAGTTCATGGCTGAAAATGATCGAAACTGGGCTGATCGTGGATGGCTTGTGGGCCGCTCGTGCCCAAGAATAGAGCGCTAGCAACCACCACTACCCGAGGCCACACACTATGCAAACCTGTCTGATTTTGATCGATGCCCAAGAATCCTTTCGGCAACGCCCCTACTTCACCCCGGCCACGCTGCCCGGCTACCTGGCGAAACAAAACGCGCTGATCGACGGCTGCGTGGCGCGGGGCATTCCGGTCGTGCGCATCTTCCACGTCGATGGCCCCAAGACGGCCGACAACGCGTTTGCGGTCGAGTCCGGCCACATCCAGCCCATCGCGGGGCTGGCCGGGTTCGAACCTGCCGCCACGTTCACCAAAAGCCGCCACAGTGCGCTGGTCGGCACCGGGCTGGACGTGTGGCTGACCCAGCACGGCATCCGCCGCCTGATCGTCAGCGGCATCCGCACCGAGCAATGCTGCGAAACCACCACCCGCCACGCTTCCGACCTGGGCTGGACGGTGGACTACTGCCTGGAAGCCACGCTGACCTGGGACATGCAGCACCTGGACGGCACGGTACTGCCCGCCGCCGACATCATGGCCCGCACCGCCGCCGTCCTCACCCAGCGCTTCGCCCGCATCTGCACGGTGGAGCAAGCCCTGGCCGGAGCCGCCGCATGACACACCAAGTTGCCATCCTGGTCTTCGACGACGTGGAAGCGCTGGACTTTGCCGGGCCGTACGAAGTGTTCACCACCGCCAGCCGCGTGCATGGCCGCAGCCACCCCCACGACCCACCGCTGTTTGCTACACAATGCGTAGCGCGTCACGCTGATTCCATAAGCGCAAGGGCCGGATTACGCATTGTTCCTGACAGCACGTTTGCAGCCTGCACCACCACCGATGTGCTGGTCGTCCCCGGCGGTGTGGTCGATGCCGCCATAGCCTGCGAACACACCCTCGCCTGGATTGCCGCCACCGCCGCCACCGCCACCACCGTGGCCGCCGTCTGCACCGGCGCATTCCTGCTGGCGCGCAGCGGCGTGCTCACCCACGGCCCAGTCACCACGCACTGGGAAGACGTAGACGACCTGCAGCGCATGTTCCCGGCCCTGCAGGTGCAGACCGGCAAGCGCTGGGTGCAAAACGATGACCGGGGCCACATCACCACCTCGGCGGGTATCAGCGCGGGCATTGACATGTGCCTGCACCTGGTCGCCAAGTTGGCGGGCCACGAACTGGCCGCCCGCACGGCCCGGCAAATGGACTACGCATGGCAGCCCCAGCCCTGATCCAAGTTCATTTCGTGCTGCTGCCCAACAGCCTGATCCTCGACTGGGCAGGCCCGGCGGAAGCCCTGCGCATCGCCAACCAATGCCTGCTGGCGCAGGGCCAGCCGGAGCGTTTTGCGCTGCAATTTGTCGGGCCGGATGGCAGCACCGCCACCTCGGTCGGCGCGCAGCTCACCGGGCTGCAGCCCCTGCCCACCGCGCTGACCGCCCGCCCCGCCACGCCGCACTGGGTGGTATTGGTTGGCCTGCCCGGCGAAACAATAGCGGTCGACAACGCCCCGGCCCGCGCCGTGCTGCACTGGCTGCGCGGCCTGCGCCTGGTCACCCACCAACTGGAGCTGGTGACGGTGTGCGCGGGCACCCTGCTGGCGGCGCACGCCGGGCTGCTCAAGGGCCGCCGCGTCACCACCCACCACCAGCACCTGGATGAGCTGCGCGCCGTGGAGCCGCAGTGCGAGGTGGTGGCCAACCGGGTGTTTGTGGAAGACGCACCGGTCTACAGCAGCGCGGGCGTGACCACCGGCATCGACCTGGTGCTGCAACGCATTGCCGACACCTGCGGCGAACCCATCGCGGCGCAGGTCGCCCAGACCATGGTGGTGGCGCTGCGGCGCGGCCCGCACGACCCCGAGCTGTCGCCGTTTTTAAGCTACCGCAACCACCTGCACCCCGCCCTGCACCGGGTGCAGGATGCCGTCAGCCTGGACCCACGGGCGGGCTGGACGGTGCCACGCATGGCCGACATGGCCCACACTTCACCGCGCCACCTGACCCGCTTGTTCATGGAATACGCGCAAATTGCACCCTTGCAGTACCTGCGCCGCATCCGCCTGGCGGTGGCGCAGACGGCGCTGCAGTCGGGCCACAACGTCAACCACGCCGCAGAACTGGCGGGTTTCAGCTCCGATACCCAATTGCGCCGCGCCTGGCACCAATTGGGCTTGCCAGGGGCACCGTCGCAGGCCCGGCAACGCTGATCTGGCGGCCTGGCCAGAGTCACGCGGGCGACAAATCGGCCCGCGCAGGCCAGATTAGTCGGCAAAACCCCAAATATGTCGCGAACCCAAAATACACATATTGTTACGACTGGAACAAAATTGCCCGGCCAGCAACGCCGCTGGTATTTTTTGGACCTACCGAGTGAACAACCCGACGACACCCGCACGCGATGCCGCCGCCCTGGCCCTTCCCAAAGGTGCCGCTGCCAGCGGCATTCTGGCCAAACTCCGCCTGGACGCCACCACCTCGGAACCCTACTACCAGCAGCTCAAACGTCAGATCCAGAACCTGATCCACGGCGGCGACATTTCCACGGGCAGCAACCTGCCGTCCGAACGGGTGCTGGCCGAAGCGCTGGGCGTGAGCCGCACCACCATCAAACGCTGCTACAACGACCTGCGCCACGCGCGCCTGCTCAGCACCCATGGCCGGGGTGGCACCCAGGTACAGGCAGCGCAAAAAGACTACCACCCGATGGGCAAACTCAAAGGCTTCGCCGACGATATGCGCGAACGGGGCCTGGCCGCCAGCACCCAGTTGGTGACCCACGACGTGGTGCAGGACCGCATGATTGCGTCCATCTTCGGGCGGCCCTCGGTGAACAAGTTTGCCAAGCTGGTGCGCATCCGCCTGGCCGACGGCCAACCCCTGGCCCGCGAAGTGGCCTGGTATGACCTGGCCCTGGCCCCGCCCATGGCCGAATGGGATACCCGCGGCTCGGTCTACACCTTCCTGCAAGAGCGCTGCGGCCTGACCCTGACCACCGCCGAGCAAACTATCGAAGCGGTGATGAGCAGCGAAGCCGAAGCCAAGGCCTTCCAGTACGCCGCACCCTCGCCTTGCCTGCTGCTCAAACGCAAGTCTTTCAGCAGCGACAACAAGCTGGTCGAGTATGTGGAGAGCACCTACCGGGGCGAGGCCTACGCCTACCGCCTGAACCTGGCGGGTTAACGTTCAAAGGCTCGGGTCAACGCGACCCGCGCCCTGGCCGCACATCCACGCCCTTCACGACCGCAGCTTGGCCAACAGCCCTGCGGTCGAGCCGTCCAGCCCGGACACATCGCCCGACTGCAGGCGCGGCTCGATGTCCTTGGCCAGCACCTTGCCCAGCTCCACGCCCCACTGGTCAAAGCTGTTGATGCCCCACAGCGCGCCGCTCACAAACACCCGGTGCTCTTGCAGCGCAATCAGTGCGCCCAGGCTGGCGGGGGTCAGGTCGTCCAGCAGCAAGAAAGTGCTGGGGCGGTTGCCGGGGAAGTTGCGGTGGCCGCCTGCATCCACTTTGCCGACCATCAGCGCCTGGGCCTGGGCAACCACGTTGGACAGCAGGGTGTTGTGGTGGCCGGGCAGGCTGTGGCGGGCCTTCTTGACCGCGATGAACTCGACCGGCACCACATCGGTGCCCTGGTGCAGCATCTGGAAATAGGCGTGCTGGCCATTGGTGCCAGGCTCGCCCCAGAGCACGCAGGAGGTGCCAAACGGCAGCTTCTGGCCCTGCATGTCCACCTGCTTGCCGTTGCTTTCCATGTCCAGCTGCTGCAGGTAGGCGGGCAAGCGGCGCAGGGCGCTGTGGTACGGGGCGATGCTGCGGCTGGTGAAGCCGTGGAAGTTGCGGTACCACACGTCCAGCAGACCCAGGCGCATGGGCAAATTTTGCTCCAGCGGCGCGGTGCGGAAGTGTTCGTCCATGGCCTCGGCACCGGCCAGAAAGTCGCGGAAATGCGCCGCGCCGATGGCAATCGCCACCGGCAGGCCGATGGCCGACCACACCGAATAGCGCCCGCCCACCCAGTCCCAGAACCCAAAGGTGGTGCTGATGCCGAACGCGTTGGCCGCCGCCACATTGGTGGTGAGTGCGGCAAAGTGGCGCGCCGTATCAACGCCACCCTGCGCCTCGAACCAGGCCTTGGCCGAGCGGGCGTTGGTCATGGTCTCGGTGGTGGTGAAGGTCTTGGAGGCGATTAAAAACAGCGTGCTGTCGGGCTTGAGGCGCGGCAGCAGCGCAGCCAGTTCGTGGCCGTCCACATTCGACACAAAGTGCATGCGCTTGGTGGGCGTGGCAAACGCATCCAACGCCAGCGTGGCCATCAGCGGGCCCAGGTCGGAGCCGCCAATACCGATGTTGACCACGTCGGTGATGGCCGCGTCGGCCCGCGTGGTTTCGGCAAAGGCCAGCATCGCGTCCAAGGTAGCGTGCACCTCGGAAAAATCATTTTTGATAGCTGCTTGCGCTGGATTGGCGGGCGTGGGAGCACTTTTTCTTAACAAGAAATGCATCACCGCCCGGTCTTCGGTGGTGTTGATCTTGGCACCGGAAAACATGGCGTCGCGCAGCACTTCCACGCCGGTCTGGCGGGCCAGGTCGAACAGCAGGCTCTGCGTGGCCGCGTCGATACGGTTCTTCGACAGGTCGGCGAACACGTGGGGCGCGTCCTGGCTGAAGGCGGCAAAGCGACCCGGGTCGGCGGCAAAGGCGGTGCGCAAGTCCAGCGCCGCACCACTGGCAGCGTACTGGGCTTGCAGTTGCGCCCAGGCGGGCACGGTGTCACAACGGGGGCGGTGGAGTGCGTCCATTTTTGTCCTCTTGGGTCTTTTGGATTTAAGCGGCCAGCAGCAGTTTGTCGAGCTTGATGGCATCGGTGACGAAGCCGCGGATGCCTTCGGCCAGCTTCTCAGTAGCCATCGCATCCTGGTTCAGGGCGAAGCGGAAACCGGCTTCGTCCAGCGTCACTTCTTCCAGGTCCATGGCCTGGGCGGCTTGGGCATCCAGCGCGCGCGCCAGTGGAGCGTCGCTGGCGGCCAGCAGGGCCAGCAGGTCGGGGCTGATGGTCAGCAGGTCGCAGCCCGCCAGCGCGGTGATCTGGCCCACGTTGCGAAAGCTCGCACCCATGACTTCGGTTTGGATGCCAAAGCGCTTGTAGTAGTTGTAGATCTGCGTGACCGACACCACGCCGGGGTCTTTGGCTTCGGCCATGTCGGCCTCGACCCAGGCGGCACCGGCGGTCTTTTTGTACCAGTCGTAGATGCGGCCCACAAACGGCGAGATCAGCTGCACCTTGGCCTGGCCGCAGGCCACAGCCTGGGCAAAGCTGAACAGCAGCGTGAGGTTGGTGCGGATGCCCGCGCGCTCCAATTCGGCGGCAGCCTGGATGCCTTCCCAGGTAGAGGCCACCTTGATCAGGATGCGCTCCTTGGCAATGCCTTCGCTGGCGTACATCTCGATCAGGCGCTTGCCGCGGGCCACGGTGGCGGCGGTGTCAAAGCTCAGGCGGGCATCGACTTCGGTGGACACGCGGCCCGGCACGATGCTTAAGATCTCGCAGCCAAAGCGCACGATCAGGCGGTCGCACACCTCGTCGAGCGGGCGGCCCTTGTACTTGGCTACGGCCTCGGCCAGCAGCGGCGCGTAGTCGGGCTTTTGCACGGCCTTGAGGATCAGCGAGGGGTTGGTGGTGGCATCGGTGGGCAAGAACACACCCAACTGCTTGAAGTCGCCGGTGTCGGCCACCACGGTGGTGAACTGCTTGAGGGAGTCGAGTTGGGTCATGGTGTGCTTTCGTGTAACTTGGTTACAGAACCCAATAGAGCGCGGGGTTCCATCGCTGAAAACGGTTGCGCCATGGATGGCGCAACCTTCGATGGTACAAACAAAAAATGCCCAAAGTGTGAGTAAGTACCCGTGCGCAGCATCATTCGGGTTACGAAACCCCCACCACCGACACCCCATGGTCGGCCAGGCGCAGCACCACCTCGGTGCCCAGGGGCAGCACGTCGGCCAGATCGGGCGAGACCACGAAGATGCTGCCCAGCTCGGTGTCGAAGGTGTATTCAAAAAAGCTGCCCAGATAGGACGACTTGCGCAGCGTGGCCAGCATGCCCGGGCCGCCGTGGGTGATCAGCCAGGCCTCGGGGCGCACCGCCACCTTTACCGGGCCGGACGTGACGCCGGGACGCGGGGCCAGGCGCAGGGGCCCGAGCTGCACGCTGCCGTCGGCCGCCGCCTCGCCGGGGAACAGCATGGCCTCGCCCATGAAACCGGCCACAAATTCGGTCTGCGGGCGCTCGTACATGTCTTGCGGGGTGCCGCTTTGGGCGATCAGGCCCTGGTGCATGACGATGATCTGGTCGCTCACCGCCAGTGCCTCGCTCTGGTCGTGCGTCACATAGGCCACGGTGAGCTGCAGGCGCTGCTGCAGGGCGCGGATTTCTTCGCGCATTTCGCGGCGCAGCCGGGCATCCAGGTTGCTCAGGGGTTCGTCGAACAGCAGCACGGCGGGCTCCAGCACCAGGGCGCGGGCCAGGGCCACCCGCTGCTGCTGGCCGCCGGAGAGCTCGCTGGGCAGGCGCTCGTCAAAACCCACCAGGCCCACGTTGGTCAGCATGGCCTGGGCGCGGCGCAAGGTTTCGGGCTTGCCCACGCCGCCCATCTTCAGCCCATAGCCCACGTTGGCCAGCACGTCCATGTGCGGAAACAGCGCGTAGCTCTGGAACATCATGCTGACGTTGCGCTGCGCCGGGCCCAGCGTGGTCACGTCCTGGCCGTCCATGAAGATCTGGCCGCCGGTGGGCGACTCCAGCCCGGCAATCATGCGCAGCGTGGTGGTCTTGCCGCAGCCCGAGGGGCCGAGGATGGTGGTCAGCGAGCCCTTGGGCACCACAAAACTGATGCCCTTGACCGCCAGCGGAGCCGAAGGGTCGCTGCCGTAGCGCTTGGTGACGTTTTTGAATTCAATGCCGTGCTGCATGCGAAAAACCTGGTTGCTATTTAATTAGTAGCTGCTCACGCTCATGGAATAAGCATGGGAGCCCGATTTCTTATAAATGTATAGATTCAGTGGGCGGGTGCCAGCGCCACGTTCTTGCGGCGCCCCAGCTTGCGTTCGCCCACCAGCAGCTGGATAAGCCCCATGGCTGCCGACATCAACACGATCAGCACCGTGCAATAGGCCAGCGCCACGCCGTAGTCGCCCTGGCCCACCCGGCCAATGATGTAGGTGGTGGCCAGCTCGTTCTCGGCGGTGACCAGAAACACCACCGCCGACACGGTGGTCATGGCCCGCACAAAGCTGTAGACCAGCGCGGCAATCAGCGCTGGCTTGAGCAGCGGCAGCACCACATGGATGAGGGTTTGCAGGGTGGAGGCGCGCAGCATCAGCGAGGCCTCGTCCAGCGACTTGTCCAGCTGCTTGAAGGCCGCCGTGCCCGCACGCACGCCCACCGGCAGGTTGCGGAACATGAAGCACAGCACGATCACCAGCCCGGTGCCGGTCAGTTCCAGCGGCGGTACGTTGAACGCCAGGATGTAGCTCACACCCAGCACCGTGCCCGGAATGGCAAAGGCCAGCAGCGCCATGAACTCGAACAGGCCCTGGCCCTTGAACTCGGTGCGCGCCAGCAGGTAGGCAATCAGCAGGCCCAGCAGCGCGGTGATGGGCGCCGAGGCACCCGCCAGCTGCAAGGTGGTGAACAGCGAATTCCAGGCCGTGCCCACCCACTGCAGGCCAAACTGGCCCCACTCCAGCGCAAACGCGGTCTTGAAGTGGCCCAGCGTCAGCGTGTAGTCGCGGCCCCAGGTCTGCACAAAGCCGCCCGCAAACGCAAACAGGTAGACGATGACGGTAAACGCCATCCACGGCAGCGCCACCGCGTAAATACTGCGGCGCACCCCGTCGGGCAGCGGCATGGGCAGGCCGGAGTCGCCCTTGCCGCTGACGGTGGTAAAGCTGCTCTTGCCCAGCAAGGCGCGCTGCGCCACAAACACCGCCAGCGCAAACAGCGTCAGTATCCAGGCCAGCGAAGCCGCCTTGCCCTGGTCGTACTGCGCGCCCACGATGGCAAAAAAGATCTCGGTGGACAGCACCGCAAACTGCCCGCCCACCACCACCGGGTTGCCGAAGTCGGCCATGCTCTCGATGAAGCCCACCAAAAACGCGTTCGCCAGCCCCGGCTTGAGCAGGGGCAAGGTGACGGTCCAGAAGGTGCTGCTGCGGTCGGCGCGCAGGGTGAGCGCGGCCTCTTCCAGGCTGGGGGCCACGCCCTGCACCACGCCGCGCATGATCATGAAGGCGATGGGCGTGAAGGCAAACATCTGCGCAATCCACACCCCGAACATGCCGTAAAACCAGCGCGTGGGCTCGATGCCAAAGGCCGACTCCAGCAGCTGGTTCACCACGCCCGCGCGGCCAAACAGCAAAATCAGCCCCAGCCCCACCACAAACGGCGGGGTGATGATGGGCAGCATGGCCAGCAGCTTGAGCGGGCCTTGCAGGCGCGCCGCCCCCCGCTCGGCCATCAGCGCCATCATGGTGCCCAGCACCACCGTGCCGCTGGCCGTCAACAGGCCCAGGGCCAGCGTGTTCCAGGCCACGCCGCAGCGCAGCCCCCCGGCCACGCAGCCCAGGCCCCAGATGCGCTCATTGCCCACCCGGTCGGCCAGCGCAGCCAGCGACCACTGCCCGTCTTCGTTCAAGAACGCACCAACCAGCGCCTTGGTCACCGGATACGCGATGAACAGCAACAACAGCGCGCCGCAGCCCACCACGCTGGCCGCCACAAACAGGTCGCCCTTGAAATAGCCGCAGCGCGCCAGCCCAAACGCCGCCAGCATGAGCAAGGCCACGATCGCCACGCTGCCGCCGATGCCGATGCCAAACTGGTTCGTTGCCAGCTCGCCAAACTGCCCGTTCAGCGCCTCGAACGCCCAGCCCTTGGCGCGGATCACAAAGCCGCTGGCCACCAGCCCCAGCGCGCCCAGGCCACCGCCCAGCACCAGCCAGCCGCCCTGCTGCTTGCCCGCCGGCATACCCAGCCCCACGGTGGCCAGCAGCAAGCCCGCCACGCCCAGCAGCAGCCATTTGCGGCCATACAGAATCGCCTGCACCAGCCCGTTGCCCGCCTCCGGCCCGGCAAACACCTGGCCCCATACCGACACCCAGCTGCTGTCTTGCTGCGCATACCAGGGCAGCCCCACATAGGCCAGCAGCCCGATGACGATCCACACCCGGATCGCGAAATTGGAATTTGGATTCAAACAATCACCTTGAAAACGCAGGTTCGCGGCTGCGCGGGCGCGGCGAACGAAAGGAAACGGAAGTGAGGCCCCCACCCCGGCCCTCCCCCGGCGGGGGAGGGAGAAATGCGGGCCAGTGGCTTACTCCCCCGCCCCTTCGGGGAGAGGGCGGGGGTAAGGGGCGGGCGGACACCCACGGCGCATGTCTAGCGCGGCAAGGAGTTGACTTCTTTTTCCCAGCGCGCAATCAGGCGGCGGCGCTCGGCGCTGGCGCCGTATTTGGCGTAGTCGTAGTTGATGAACTTGATTTTCTTGAAGTCGGGCATGCGCTCGTCGAGCTTGGTGGACTTGTTGCTGGGCAGCTGGAACTGCTTGGCGGCCACGGCCAGCTCCTGGGCGGCGGGGGTCAGCGCCCAGTCGTAGAACTTCTTGGCGGCCTCCAGGTTGCGCGCGCCCTTGACCAGGCTCATGGAGCCGATTTCGGCGCCGGTGCCTTCGGTGGGGGTCATGGTTTCGACCGGAAAGCCCTGCATCTTCTCGCCCGGCGCGTCGTGCACAAAGCTGATGGACACGGCGGTTTCGCCCCGCGCCACGGCCTTGATCGGGCCGACACCGGTGCGGGTGTACTGGCTGATGTTTTTGTGCAGGCCCTTGAGGTAGTCAAACGCCTTGTCTTCGCCCATCAGCTGCACCAGGGTGGCGATCATGGTGTAGGCCGTGCCGCTGGAGGCCGGGTTGGCCACCTGGATGTCACCCTTGTATTCGGGCTTGAGCAGGTCGGCCCAGGTTTTAGGGATGGAGAGCTTTTTCTTGGCGACCAGCTCGGTGTTGTAGCCAAAACCCAGCGGGCCGGAGTAAATGCCCACCGTCTTGTAGCCCGACTGCTGGGCCTGCTGCTGCGCCCAGGGGTAGAGCTGGGGCAGCATGGCGGACTTGTACTCGGTGCTCAGGCCCAGCTCGGCGGCCTGCATGTGCGGGTCGCCGGTGCCGCCGTACCAGAGGTCGGTTTTGGGGTTTTCCTTTTCGGCCATCAGCTGCGCCAGTGCTTCGCCCGAGCCTTTGAGCGACATGTTGACCTTGACCCCGGTGATGCGTGTGTAGACCGTGCCCATCATGTTGCAGCCCTCGGCCTGGGCCGAGCAAATGATGTTGATCTGGCCCTGTGCCAGGGCGGGTGCCGCCGCTGTCGCTGCCAAAAAAGCCAGAGTTGCACTGTATACAATTTTATTCATGGAAAATATTTGAGTAATAAGATTACCAACCCAGCTTAGACCGCAGTTTGAAAGCGCTGCAACCGGGAAAACACTGAGGAAAGCCCATAAAAAAACTATTTTCCATGCCCATATTTTCAGAAACCTGAAACTAAGTTACATTGGCGACCACCCTTGGGACCGGTGCACAGCACCGGTCGTGACCCCCACGGGACTGGCGCAATGCCCGGTGTGCAGCCCTTTGGATGCGCACCGGGATTTGCGTAAGTCTTGCCTCTTTTGGATGAAAACTATGAGCTTTGATCTCGTCTTGTTTGGCGGCACCGGCGACCTCGCCTGGCGCAAGCTGATGCCCGCCCTGTTCCAGTCTTTCCGCCACGGCACCTTGCCCGAAGGCGGTCGCATCATCGGCGTGGGCCGCGACGACCTGAGCCATGTGCAGTACCGCGAGCAGATCCAGTCGCGCTTCAATAGCGTCGAAGAGTCCAAGCGCCCCAACGCCGAAGAGTTTGCGCGTTTTGCCGCCCTGCTGGAATTCCAGCGCATGGACCTGTCCAAGCCCGATGACTACTCCGCGCTGAAGTCCATTCTGGACACCCGCAGCGCCGACTCGGTGGTGATGTACGTGGCCACCGCACCCGGCCTGTTTACCACCGTCTGCGAGCAGTTGGCCGCCGCGGGCCTGAACACCCCGCACACCCGCATCGTGCTGGAAAAGCCGCTGGGCCACGACCTGGCCTCGAACCGCGCCATCAACGAAACAGTGCGCCACTGCTTCAAGGAAAACCAGGTTTTCCGCATCGACCACTACCTGGGCAAGCCCTCGGTGCAGAACCTGTTTGCGTTGCGCTTTGGCAACGCCTTGTTCGAGCCGCTGTGGAAGCGCGAGCACATCGCCAACATCCAGATCACCATCGCCGAAGACCTGGGCGTGGAAAAGCGCGGTGCCTTCTACGAAAACACCGGTGCCCTGCGCGACATGGTGCAAAACCACGCGCTGCAACTGCTGTGCGCCATCGGCATGGAGCCGCCGATCAACTCGCACGCCGATGCCATCCGCGACGAAAAGCTCAAGGTGCTGCGCTCGCTCAAGCCCTGGACGGCCGAGACCCTGTCGCAGCACGTGATCCGCGGCCAGTACAGCGCGGGCAAGTCCAGCAGCGTGGCGGTGCCCGGCTACCGTGAAGAGCTGGGCGTGAACCCCGAGAGCCAGACCGAAACCTTTGTCGCGCTGCGCACCGAAATCGCCAACTGGCGCTGGGCCGGTGTGCCCTTCTACATCCGTACCGGCAAGCGCCTGGCCGGACGCGATGCGCACATCGTGGTCAACTTCCACCAGACCCCGCACCCGATCTTCAACGCCCCGGTGGGCGCGGCGAACCGCCTGGTCATCAACCTGCAACCCAAGGACGGGCTGGAGCTGCACCTGCTGGCGCAAGCCCAGGGCAACCGCAGCCGCTCCGCCAGCCAGTCGCTGGCCCCGGTGCAGCTCGATCTGGACTTTGACAAACGCTTCGGCGCGGAACGCGTGGGCGCCTACGAGCGCCTGCTGCTCGACGTGCTGGACGGCCGCCTGAACCTGTTTGTGCGCAGCGACGAGCAAGAAGAAGCCTGGCGCTGGGTCGAACCCATCATCGAACACTGGAAGAACGACGCCGCAGGTCCACGCCCCTATGTGGCTGGCACCTGGGGCCCCAGCGCTTCCAGCGCCATGATTGCGCGCGACGGTTACTGCTGGAGCGAAGAGTCCTAATCCATGCTCGACCGTATCAAAGCTTCCCTCTCGTCGCTAGCCCCAGCGGAGCAGCGGGTGGGCAAGCTGGTGCTGGCCGACCCGCGCGCCTTTGCCAACCTGCCCGTCAGCGAGCTCTCTGACCGCGCCCACGTCAGCAAGCCCACCGTGGTGCGGTTTTGCCGCAGCATGGGCTACGACGGCCTGAGCGACTTCAAGCTCAAGCTGGCAGGCAGTGTCAGCGAAGGCGTGCCCTTCATCCACCGCAGCGTGGACCTGGACGACAAGACCAGCGATGTGATGGTCAAGGTGATCGACAACACCGTCGCCGCCTTCCTCAAATACCGCAATGAAGCCAGCACCACGGCGCTGGAAAAAGCCGCCGAGATCCTGGCCGAGACCTACAAGACCGGCAAGCGCATCGAGTTCTACGGCGCGGGCAACTCCGGCATCGTGGCGCAGGACGCGCAGCACAAGTTCTTCCGCCTGGGCGTGCACGCCATTGCCTACAGCGACGGCCACATGCAGGTGATGGGCGCATCCATGCTCGGCCCGGGCGACTGCGTGGTGGTGATATCCAACTCGGGCCGCACCCGCGACCTGATGGATGCCTGCGACATCGCGCGCAAAAACGGTGCCACCACCATCGTCATCACCACTAGCGGCTCCCCCCTGGCCGCTGCCGGCCATGTGCACCTGGCCGCCAACCACCCCGAAGGCTACGAGCGCTACAGCCCCATGGTGTCGCGCCTGCTGCACCTGTTGATCATCGACATCCTGGCCACCTGCGTGGCCCTGCGCATCGGCGGCTCGACCCTGCAGCCCAAGTTGCAGGAGATCAAGAACAACCTGCGCAGCAAACGCTACACTTGATTTTCATGCATGAAAACAGGGCCTAGCGCAATATTTACCAGCGCAAGCAGCTACTGATTCAATAGCAAACTCGGTTCAGCCTGGGCCACCGGCAAGCAACCCAGGCCCTCCAGCGTCGCCGCTACCGCCGCATCCAGCGCGGTATGCGGCTCGCGCCCCAGCACAGCCACCAGCCGGGTGTTGTCCAGCCGCACCGGTTGCTGCCACAGGTAGCGCATTTCCTGCATCTCGCGCAGCGTCTCCACAAAAGGCGAAGCCAACCGCAGCAACCACCAGGGGAAGGCGGCCACCCGCGGCGCAGCGCCCGTGCGCCGGGCCACCACGCGGCAGACTGCCTCGGCCATCTGGCAGCCATCGGCATCCCAGTGGCCAGCGAAGTGGAAGCTGGCAAACGGCTGCAACGTGCCACGCCGCGCCAGCAGCGTGACCATGGTGCGCGCCACATCCGGCAGATAAGCCCACTGGTGGTCCACGCCCTGCCGCCCCGGGTTGCTGACGCTGCGCAGCGACAGCGACCTCGCGCACTGGGCGTTGATCCAAGCCGGGGCCGGCATCGGCATCTGCCAGGTGGCGCTGGCCCGTCGCAAGCCGGATCTGGTGCGGCTACTGCCCGGGCAAGTCAGCCTGCCGCTGGAGACCTGGATCACCATGCACGAGAACCTGCGCCACAGCCCGCGCTGCCGCGCCACCTTCGACGCCCTGGTCGAGGGGCTGCAACAGCACATCGCGTAGAGTGGCGCATCTTTTTTGACGGGAGCCCCCATGAACCAAGAGCTGTTTGACCAAGGTCTGAAAACCCGCCGCGAGGTGCTGGGCGCCGAGTATGTGGACGCGGCCATCCAGAATGCCGATGCCTTCACCCGCGACATCCAGGAGCTGGTGACCCAGTACGCCTGGGGCGATGTGTGGAACCGCCCCGGCCTGGACCGCAAAACCCGCAGCCTGCTGAACCTGGCCATGCTGACCGCCCTGAACCGCCCGCACGAACTCAAGCTGCACCTGCGCGGCGCGCTGACCAACGGCGTGAGCCAGGACGAGATCAAGGAGGTGTTTTTGCAAACCGCCATCTACTGCGGCGCACCGGCCGCCATCGACAGCTTCCGCACCGCCAAGGAGGTATTCAAAGAGTTGGGGGTGTAGCCCCCGCATCGCAGGCCCGCAGGTAGGCCAAAAAAGCCTCCAGCGGCATGGGCTTGGCAAAGTAATAGCCCTGGCCAAAGGGTACGCCCAAGGCGCGCAACTGGGCGGCCTGGGCGGCGTTTTCGATGCCTTCGGCGACCACCTGGCTGTTCACAGCTTTGGCGATGGCGATGATTTCCGGGATCAGGCTGGAGCGCAGGCTGGCGTCTTCCATCTCGAACACAAACGATTTGTCGATCTTCAAAAAGTCGGGCGCGACGCGCTTGACCATGCCCAAGTTGGAATAACCGGTGCCAAAGTCATCGATCGAGATGTAGTAGCCGTCGGCCTTCAGACGCTGCAGCTCGGGCACGATCTCGGGAGAAAAGTTGTATTCGGTGACTTCCAGCTCCACCTGCAGGTCGCTGCGGCCCAGTGCCTGCAGGCTGGCGCGCAGGTGCGGCTCGATGGCATCGCGGCGCAGGTTTTGCGGAAAGAAGTTCAGCGCCACCTTGAACGGCCCGCGCGCGGGCAGGGCCGCACCCAGCTCCTGCAGCGCCCGGGTGCTGACTGCGGCATCAAACGCCCAGGTGCGATTGTCGGCAATCAAGGCCGGAATGAAATGGTCGGGGTAGACCAATTGGCCCGCGTCCTCCAGCCGGGCGAGTACTTCGCAGCCGATCGGCTGGCCCGTGGCCAGGTCCATGATGGGCTGGTAGTGGCAGACCACATTCGCCGGTTGGCACAGAAAGCGGATGCGGTAGGCCATGGACTGGAAATGGCGGCAGCGCTGCGTCACTGCAGCCTGCACCAGCAGACCCAGCAGCAGGCACACCAGGGCGGCCCCGGCCAGCACCTCGCCATGGCTCTGGTACAGGTCTTGGGGCAGCAGAACCGACTGCACCGAGATCGGGCTGACCCCGGGCAGAGTGGTCGTGACCCGCACTACGGCCCGGGCCACATCCAGCTGCAGATGCGGGGTTTGCGGGGTGACCAGGCGGTCCGTCCACGCACCCCGGGCGCTTTGGTAGACCCGGGTGCGCTGGTTGGCGCGCCCGGCCCACATGGCATCGGCATAGCGCTTGCGGATGTCCTGGGTGGCGTTGGGCTGCATCACCACCTGGAAGCGCCCGCGCTCGACCAGGGCGGCCCGCACCGTTTCCTGCGACAAAGGCAGGGGGGCGTTGAGGTAGTAGTGGCCGATGGAGCCCTGGATACCACCTTCGGCGGCGGCGCTGGGGGTCTCCAGCAAGCCGATGTTGGTGGTGCAAAACAACTGGCGCTGCGGGTTCAGTAGGCCGATGTCGCGTGCGTAACGGTGGGAGAACATCAGGCTGCGCAGCCGGTTCAGATTGTCGGCCGTGCACACCGGGGCGTAGGAGGTATTGAGCTCGTCCAGCAGCAAGCCAATGTCGGCCTGCAACTCCTGCATGCTGGCAATCACCTGCCCGTGGCCGCTGTCGATGGCCTGGATCCGCAGGTGCAAGGCCGCCAGCACCACCACCAGCGCCATGCCCAGCCCTGCCGCGTAGCCGCAGACCATGCCCACGGTGCGCGGGTAGCGACCCATGAAATGCCCCATGGAGCGGCCCAGCCCGAACAGGCCGGTGCCAGGCGGTGCAGGCGCGGCTGTCAGGCGCGGCATACCCGCCGGTAGCCCTGGCAGCGTGGGAAAACTATTCCGTACCACGACCCCTGCATGTATGTGCCCTCAAGAAACCGGAATGCCCCACAGTACACCCTGGCTGGTCGTAAATTATGGAGTAATTACCGTTGCAATTTGTTGCATTATGGAATGGGGACAAAAATTAAACCGCGCCCTTCCCCGCTCACCCGGCATGCACCACCACCAGCCAGGCCGTGGCCTCGGTGCGGCCCGGATTGCGGATGGCGTGGGGCCGGTCGGCAGCGTAGCGGGCGGTTTCGCCCGGGGCCAGGTGCTGCCGGGCATCGCCAGACACCACATCCAGCGCACCGGCCAAAAGCGTCAGGTGTTCGCGGGTACCGGCCTCGTGCGGCTGCGACTCCAGCGCGCCACCGGGCTGGACGGTCAGCGCGTACCACTCGAACTGGCCTGCCAGGTCGATGGGCCCCAGGATGCGCAACTCGCAGCCCCCGTCCGGGTGGCGCAGCGACGGCGTGGCGTGGGCAGGCACCACGGTGATGGCGGGCGCGGCCGGCGCGGGCGCGGAGGCCAGCAGGTCGCCCAGCGGCACCCCCAGCGCGTTCGCCAGCCGCCAGACCACGGCCACCGTGGGGTTGGCCTGGGCGCGCTCGATCTGCGACAGCATGGATTTGGACACCCCGGCCTTGCGCGACAAAGCGTCCAACGACAAGGCCTGCGCCTGGCGCAGCGCCGCCAGGGTGTCGCCTACGCGGGGCGGCTCGGCGGGTGGGGAGACATTTTTACGCATGCACATTTCCAATATATTGACTTATCGTTCGATATAAAGAACAATTTCGATTTACTGTAACCCGCATTGTGCCGCAGGAGCCCCCCGCCATGACCACCACCGCTGCCTTCTATACCCACCTGCAACAAGAGCTGCAAGCCATCCGCGATGCGGGCCTGTACAAGGCCGAGCGGGTGATTGCCAGCGCCCAGGGGCCGCACATCCAGACCGTGGCCGCCGATGGGTCCACCCGCGAGGTGCTCAACCTGTGCGCCAACAACTACCTGGGCCTGTCCAGCCACCCCGCCGTGGTGGCCGCCGCCGCCGAGGCCCTACACACCCACGGCTACGGGCTGAGTTCGGTGCGCTTCATCTGCGGCACGCAAGACATCCACAAGACCCTGGAGGCGCGCCTGTCCCAATTTTTGGGCACCGAGGACACCATCCTCTACGCCGCGGCCTTCGATGCCAACGGTGGCCTGTTCGAACCCCTGCTGGGCGAGGACGATGCCATCATCAGCGACGCGCTGAACCACGCCTCCATCATCGACGGCATCCGCCTGTGCAAGGCCAAGCGGTATCGCTATGCCCACAACGACATGGCCGACCTGGAGCGCCAGTTGCAGCAGGCCCAAGCCGACGGCGCACGCCACACCCTGGTGTTTACCGACGGCGTTTTTTCCATGGACGGCACCATCGCCCAGCTCGACGTGATGCGCCGCCTGTGCGACCAGTATGGCGCGCTGCTGGGGGTGGACGAGTGCCACGCCAGCGGCTTCATGGGGGCCACCGGCCGGGGCACGCACGAGCACCGCGGCGTGTTCGGTAAAGTGGACATCATCACCGGCACGCTGGGCAAGGCGCTGGGGGGTGCCTCGGGCGGCTTTACCAGTGCGCGGCGCGAAGTGGTGGAGCTGCTGCGCCAGCGCTCGCGGCCCTACCTGTTCAGCAACACCGTGGCCCCCAGTATCGTGGGCGCATCGATTGCCGTGCTGGACCTGCTGGAGGCCTCCACCGCCCTGCGCGACACCCTGGCCGACAACACCGCCTACTTCCGCAACGCCCTGGTGCAGGCCGGGTTCGACATCAAGCCGGGCGAGCACCCCATCGTGCCCATCATGGTGTATGACGCGGTGGTGGCGCAAAAGCTGGCGGCGCGCATGCTGGAGCTGGGCGTCTACGTGGTGGGCTTCTTCTTCCCGGTGGTGCCCAAGGGCCAGGCGCGTATTCGCGTGCAGATGAGCGCGGCCCACACCCGGTCGGACCTGGAGAGCGCCGTGGCCGCCTTCACCCAGGCCGGACGCGAACTCGGATTGATTGCAGTATGAGCCCGCGCATTCTGATCATCGGTGCCAACGGCCAGATCGGCACCGAACTCACCCACGCCATGGTGCTGCGCCATGGCACAGAGGCCGTCATCACCAGCGACATGGTGCCCAAGGGCCGGGTGCAGGGCCTGCGCCACGAAATGCTGGATGTGACCGAAACACAGGCCCTGACCGAGGTGGTCGAGCGCCACCACGTGACCCAGATCTACCTGCTGGCGGCGGCCCTGTCGGCACGCGGCGAGCAGCACCCCAAATGGGCCTGGGACCTGAACATGAAAAGCCTGCTCAACGTGCTGGAGCTGGCCCGCACCCACAAGCTGGACAAGGTGTTCTGGCCCAGTTCGATCGCCGCCTTTGGCCCCAACACCCCGCGCGACCACACCCCGCAGCACACCGTGATGGACCCCACCACGGTCTACGGCGTCTCCAAACTGGCAGGCGAAGGCTGGTGCAACTGGTACCACCGCAACCACGGCGTGGACGTGCGCAGCCTGCGCTACCCCGGCCTGGTGAGCTGGAAGACCGCGCCCGGCGGCGGCACCACCGACTACGCGGTCGAGATCTTCCACGCCGCGCTGAAAGTGGGCCGCTACACCAGCTTCCTGGCGGGTGACACCGCCCTGCCGATGATGTACATGCCCGATGCTATCCGCGCCACGCTGGAGTTGATGGAAGCCCCCAGCGACAGCGTGCGGGAGCGCGGTTCGTACAACCTGGGCGGCATCAGCTTCACGCCCGTGCAGATTGCCGAGGCGATTGCGCGCTACGTGCCGGGCTTCAGCCTGGAGTGCGTGCCGGATTTTCGGCAGGCCATTGCCAACAGCTGGCCGCGCTCCATCGACGACTCGGCGGCGCAGCAAGACTGGGGTTGGAAGGCGGAATACGACCTGGACGCGATGGTCCAGGACATGCTGAAGAACCTGCGGGTTCAGTTGCGTCCGTAGTCGTCCTGCAGGCGGACAATGTCGTCTTCGCCCAGGTAGTCGCCAAACTGCACTTCCATGATTTCCACCGGGCCGGTGGTCTTGTTGGCCAGGCGGTGCACTTCGCCGATGGCGATATCGACATGCTGGCCGGGGGTCATTTCCAACACCTTGTCGCCCACGGTGACGATGGCGGTGCCGACCACCACCACCCAGTGCTCGGCGCGCTGGTGGTGCAGTTGCAGGCTGAGCTGCTGGCCGGGGTGCACGCCGATGCGCTTCATCTTGTGGCCAGGGGCTTCGAACATCGTTTCATACCAGCCCCAGGGGCGTTCGGTGCGTTCGATGGAGACAGTGCGGGTGGAGGTTTGCATGGCGTTCGGGTTCCTTGTGGATAAAAACCGGTTTGTCCACCCATGTTAACCCGTAGAGTACTTTAATGCCATTTACGGCCCTAGCGCTTATTCCATAAGCGTAAGAAGCTATATTTTATATAGCAACCGTACTAGGCAGATATGACAGATGCAACACCCGTCTACCCCGGTGTCATATGCCGGCGGTGGATCCGCCGCAGAATCCGTCCATCCCACTCTATTGAGCAGAAACACCATGGCACACCTCTTCAAGCGCCTCGCCGCATCCACCTTGCTGGCCATCGCCGCAGGCCCGCTCCTCATGGCCAGCAGCATGGCCGCTACGCCCGACGAGGCTTTGGCGGAAACCGTGCAAACCGCACTGGCCACCCAGCTAGGCCGTGCGGCGAAAGATGTGACGGTCAGCGTCAACAATGGCACGGTGGTACTGCACGGCTGGACGCAGGGACCCGGCACCGAAGGGAAAGCCCGCTATATCGCCAGTACCGTGCCCGGCGTGACCCGCGCCTACAGCAAGATCCGCATGTTTTCGAGCGACTACTACCGCTAACCCTTGGGCGCTAGTACAGCGTTTCCACTTCGCTGGCCAGCAGGTAGCCCGCGCCTCGCTCGGTGACGATCAGCATCGGGTTGGCCGAATCTACCTCGACCTTCAAACGCAAACGGCGGATCTGCACGTCGATGGTGCGGTCATAGACCTCGGCCTCGTGCAGGCGCGACATCGACAGCAGCTGGTCGCGCGACAGTACCCGCTGCGGGGCCCGGCACATGGCACCCAGCAGGCTGAATTCGCCATTGGACAGCTCTACCGAGACGCCCGCCGGTGACACCAGGCGACGGGTGCGCAGGTTCAGCTCCCAGCCCGAAAAGCGGAAGGCGCGGCGGCTGTTGTCGCGCTCGGGCAGCGTGGCCTGCACCTGGTAGCGGCGCAGCACGGCGCGCACCCGGGCCAGTAGCTCGCGCGGGCTGAAGGGCTTGGTGACGTAGTCGTCGGCCCCCAGCTCCAGGCCCATCACCCGGTCGGCCTCCTCGTTGCGGCCGGTCAGGAAGATGATGGGCACGCTGGCGCGTTCGCGCAGGGTGCGGGCCAGCTGCATGCCGTCTTCGCCGGGCAGCTTGAGATCGAGCAGCACCAGGTCGATGGCTTCGCGGTCGATCACCGCGAACATCTCACGGCCCGAGGCGGCCGCACTGACGCGCAGGTCGTGGTCGCCCAGGTATTCAACCACCAGCTCCCGGATACTCGGATCGTCGTCAATTACTAGAATGTGCGGGGCGGTAGGGGTGGTCATTGGTGGAAATCAGACTGCGTTTTTCGACAAGTATCAACGATGGCCCTATGCTGCCACAACCAAGGGATTCCCTGACTATGCAACGGATCTGGCGAAGACTGCAGGATAGCCTGCCCCGGCTGTGGATGGTGGCGATCAGCCTGGGCGTGGCGCTGGTGCTGGTGGCTGTGGTGGCCCTCACGCATCTGCGCGGCGAAGCCGTCAACAGCCAGTCGCGCGAGCTCAGCATGCTGTCGCTGGCGCTAACCGACGAGATCCACCGCGAGCTGCGCGGGATGAACGCCGGCCTGCACGCCATGCAGGTAGAACTGAGCGAGGGCAGCCTGCCCACCGCTGGCACAGCCGCCACACGCGCCCTGCAAACCCGCACCGAACTCATGGCCATGGTGGATACCTTGACCCTGGTAGACCGCAACGGCCAGGTGCTGTCGTCGTCCAACCCCAGCCCCCTGCCCAACCAGGCCACCTTCGCGCCGGGGTTGAACCAATTGGAGCCCGAAGCCGTGGCGGTGAGCCGCCCTTTCCTGGACCCGCGCACCCAGTCACCGCTGGTCACCCTGGCCGTGCCCTTTGTGGACGCCACCGGAGCCGCCGCGGGCTGGATCTTTGCCACCATGCGGGCCGAGGCCCTGCTGGGCGCATTCTCGGTGGCATCGCCCGCCGCCGATGCGCGCATGGCCGTGTTCCGCCGCGACGGCGTGCTGCTGGCCGGGGGCGTGGTCAATAAATCGCACTGGGACGAGGCCACCATCGCCCGCCGACTGGCGACCCAGCGCGCCACCGAACTGCGCCAGTTGCCCGACGGCACCGAGCGCCTGGTGGCCCTGCACAGCCTGGAGCGCTATGGCCTGGAGGTGGTACTGACCCGCAACCTCGACGTGGTGCTGGTGGCCTGGCGCGAAGCCGCCCAGCTCACGGCCGTGGCCGTGGTGCTGCTGCTGGTGGTGCTGACCGCATCGGTGCACCTGGTGCTGCGCGCCAACCAGCGCCGCGCCGCCGCCCAGTTGGCGCTGCAAACCCAGTTGTCGCGGGCCAACAAGCTGGAATCGCTGGGCGAACTGGCGGGCGGCGTGGCCCATGACTTCAACAACGTGCTGGCGGCCATCGTCGGCTTTGGCGAAATGGCCCAGGATGCCGCCGCCCCCGGCAGTGCCCAGGCACGGCACCTGGACAAAGTACTGGGCGCGGCCCTGCGCGGCAAGGCCCTGGTGGAGCGCATCCTGTCGTTTGGCCGGGGCGGTGGCTGCGCCTCCACCGTATTCGAACTGCAACCCATCGTGGCCGAAGTGCTGGCCATGCTGGCCGCCACCCTGCGCCCCGGCGTGGTGCTGGAGCGCGGCCTGGAAGCCCCCGGCGTGCTGATGCGCGGCGACCCCACCCAGGCCTTTGAAGCCGTGATGAACCTGTGCACCAACGCCATGCAGGCCATGCCGAACGGCGGCATGGTGCAGGTGCAACTGGTGCGCCGGCAGGTAGCGCAGCGCAAGGTGCTGTCGCACACCCAGCTGTCTGCCGGGCCCTACCTGGTGCTGACCGTGACCGACCAGGGCAGCGGCATCACGCCCGAGGTGATGGAGCGGCTGTTCGAGCCCTTTTTCACCACCCGGGGTGCCGAGTCGGGGACCGGCCTGGGCCTGGCCGTGGTGCACGGCGTGGTGGCCGAATTTGGCGGTGCCATCGACGTGCAAAGCCAGCCCGGCCAGGGAGCCCGTTTCACCCTGTACATCCCCGAATGCACGGACGCGCCCACGCCCCGCCGCCCCACCGCCTTGCCCACCTCCACCGGCGCAGGGCAAAGCCTGCTGGTGGTAGACGACGAGCCCACCCTGGTGGCCTTGGCCGAAGAAATGTTCGCCAGCCTGGGCTACCAGCCTGTGGGATTTACCGACCCGGTGGCCGCCCTGCAGGCCGTGCGGGCCGACCCGCAGCGCTTTGCCGCAGTAGTGACCGACGAGGTCATGCCCGGCCTGAGCGGCATCGGGCTCACCCAAGCCATCCGGCAGTTTGCCCCCACCCTGCCCATTCTGATGGTCAGCGGCTATGGCGGTGCCTCGCTGGCCGAGCGGGCCGCCGCCGCCGGGGTGTCGCGCCTGCTGACCAAGCCCCTGCAGCGCGAGGAACTGGCCCGCGCCATGGCGCTCTTGCTCAAGCCCTTGCTGCAGGTTGTATGACAAATGCAATATGGGCGTTGGAACGGCGACACAGGGAAACGGGCACGGCGCGTGCAAGATAGGGCCATGTCCACCAAGTCCCGTTCCACCCCACCGCCCGAAGCCAGCCTGGTGATCCATGCCGCCGCCGACCCGGCCGAGCGCGGCACGCTGTTTACCGCGCCGCTGGCGTGGTGGTATTGGCTGCGCAGTTTGTACGCCCCCGCCCCCAACCCTGCCGCCAAGCCCGAGGGGCCGCTGCGCCTGCACATCGACAACCTGCAAGGCCAGCGGGTGTTTACCGCCGACGACGCAGGGCCGTTGGTCGAACTGGCCCTGCCCGCGGGTACCTACCACGTGACCGCAGTGCTGGGCACGCTGTGCCGGGGCTACACCCTGACGCTGGTGGAAGGCGTGCCCAACGACCTGTACCTGTGCCCCAGCCTTTGCAATAGCAAGTAGCAGCGCCTGCTGCGATTTACAAGAGAAATTGGCAGCTGGCGCTTATTCCATAAGCGTAAGAAGCTATCAATCTGATAGCGGCATGAACTGTTCGGCCAGGCTGGCGTGCATGGCGGCCCCCAGCGGCAGGATGGCATCGTTGAAGTCGTAGCGGTTGTTGTGCAGCGCACAGCTGCCCACACCGTTCTCGGTACCCTGGCCGATGCGCATGTAGGCCCCGGGCTTGACCTGAAGCATGAAAGAAAAGTCTTCCGAGCCCATGCTCGGGTCCAGGTCGCGCACCAACTGCGACGAACCCACCAGGCCCTCGGCCACCCGCATCATGAATAGCGCTTCGGCGGTGGTGTTGATGGTGGGCGGGTACAGGCGCTCGTATTTGACCGAAGCGGTGGCCCCAAAGCCCAGGGCCACGGCGCTGCACAGCTCGGTAATGCGCCGCTCGATCAGCTCCTGCACAGCAGGGTTGAAAGTGCGCACCGTGCCCACCAGCGTGGCCTTGCTGGGCACCACGCTCATGGCCCCCAGGTCGCCTGTCTGCACGGCGCAGATGCTGACCACCCCGCTGTCGATGGCGCGGATGTTGCGCGACACCACGCTTTGCAGGGCAGTGATGGTGTGGGCCGCCACCAGCACCGGATCAATATTTTGGTAGGGGTGCGCACCATGGCCGCCACGGCCCGTGATTTCGATGGTGACCCGGTCCGACGCGGCCATCATCGCGCCGGCATTGAGGCCGATGGTGCCGGGTCGCATGTGGGGCCAGTTGTGCATGGCAAACACCGCCTGCACCGGAAAGCGCTCGAACAGGCCGTCGTCGATCATCGCCTTGGCCCCGGCGTAGCCTTCTTCGCCGGGCTGGAAGATCAACGCCACCGTGCCGTCGAAGTTGCGCGTTTCAGCCAGGTAGCGGGCCGCGCCCACCAGCATGGCCACATGGCCGTCGTGGCCGCAGCCGTGCATCAGGCCACCCTTGGCCGACTTCCAGGCGAAGTCGTTTTGCTCGGTCATGGGCAGCGCGTCCATGTCGGCGCGCAGGCCCACCATCTTGCCGCTGCTGTTGCCCTTGGCATGGTTGCGCCCGTGGATGATGCCGACCACGCCGGTTTTGCCTATCCCGGTGTGCACCTCGTCGACGCCGCACAGCCTGAGCGCCTGGGTCACGCGCTCTGCCGTGTACACCTCTTCATAGCCCAGCTCGGGATGGGCATGCAGGTCGCGGCGCAGCGCCGTCAACTCCGGGTGGAACTGGGCAATGTGCGCAAATGCGCGCCCATTGGCTTGGAGCAAAGGTGTGGACATGGAGAGCCTTTAACTCTCATGGACGCGGGCGCAGAGCGCCCTGCGCCATGAAAGTGGGTTAGTGACAGCGGAAGTGCCGAAACTGTACAAGCTTCGGCACCAGGCCCCACCCTGTAGCGCTAAAAGCCCCGCAAATCGTCCACCGGCTGCAAGAGCTTGCCGCCCAGAACCACCTGCAGCGTGCGGGTGATCGCGTCGATGTTGTTGTCAAAGCTGCCGTGGTCGGCGGGGATCATCACGTTGCTGGGGTCGTCGCGGCGCGGGTCGGCCAGGGCGGTGCAGACTTTGTCGGTGGTAACTTCCACCAGGCGGCCCGTGCTCTTGAGCTTGGCATCTTGCACCGCGCGCCGCCAGACGTTCAGGCTCTCGTTGGTGCTGGAGCTCCCGTCCCAGCCGCCATCTCCGGTGCCATAGACCTTGGCCATGCCCGCGATGGGGGTGCGCAGGTCGGTCTCCAGCGCGCCCGACACCAGGTACAGCAGCGACTTGCGGTAGATACCCGCCACGCTGTCGGCGCGCTCCCGGGTGTCGGACAGCACGGCCAGGTAGAGCCGCTCCATGATCTGCTTGTTGCTGGCATAGCATTGGTTGGCAAAGGCCACACTGCAGGCGGGCGCATACAGGTGGATGGAGTTGATCTTCTCAATGGGTACTTCACGGTGCGCCAGCCCCCCCAGCATGTGGCCCAGAATGATCGAGCCCGCCGAGTGGCCCACCAGGTGGATTTCCAGCTGCTCGCCCCAGGTATCCATGAGCTGTTGCAGGGCGCGGATGATCTGTTCGCCGCCACGCCGGGTTTCAAAAGCCAGCGCGGCCACATCCTTCATCTGCGTCCAGACCGGGCGCACCAGGCTGCGGCCAATGCTGGACTCGACGGCCAGATCGGTCTTTTCGGTGACGGCCTCGGCCAATTCGTCAAACCAGCCGCCCGCCATGCCTGGTGCCTCGCGGCTTTGCTTGTGCAGAATGCCGCTGATGGACTCCAGCAGCCCGGTCTTCCAGACCAGAAACAGCGGATAGCAGCCGTTGGCCTCGAAATGCCGCCCCATGGCGCGGGCACGCTTGATCGCATCGGCCTCGCTGTTGAGGCCGCCGTGGGCGTAGATGACGATGCGCTTCTTGCCGTCCAGCGGGCCGTGGGCCGGGTCGCGGAACCAGGCATTGGGCAGCTCGCAGACCTGGTGGGCCAAGGTTCGGCTGAGCGCATCCTCGGTCAGGTAGTGGCCCACCCGGCCATCGTCGCCCAAAACCACGCTGTGCTGGTAGGCCTGGTCGGCGCTCCACCACAGGCCGGTATTGACCGCACCGGCCCGCGCGTGTGCGCCGTCCGAGGCGGTGACGCTGATGCGCCCCTCCACCACCCCGGGCACGCCCAGCGCCACCACCCAGGCGTCCATGCCGTTGGCCAACCAGTCGGCATAGCCCAGCACGGCAAAGCCGCCCATGCCAAATTGGGTACCCCATGAGTTCTGCACGATGAACCCCTGGGCATTGAAGCCCACCAGTGCAAACGCGTGGCCCCCGCCTTCGGCCGGGCGGCCATCGAACGCAATCAGCGGCAGGTCTTTGTGCCCGCTGGGAACGGCCTTGGTGGTGGGCACGCTGTGCCAACCGTCGTGGGTCAGGGCCGACACATAGACCGCGCCCACGGCCTGGATGGCGGCCTGCAGGTCGGTAATGGACTGCAGGGCGATGCGGTAGTACACGCCCAGCGTCTGGTCGGTGGCGTTCTTGGCGAAGCCGTAGCGGGGTTGCGGCGCATCTTTGCGCCAGTAGTCGTCCAGGCACACGCCATGGTTGAACCAGCCTTTGAGCGCGCCCCGGCAGCTGGAGCCGCTGTAGTCTTCGCCCGCATATTCGTCGTAGCGGCGGGCATAGCTGTAGAGCATGCGCGGGCTGACCGAATCGATCTTGCTTTTGTCGGCGGCCTTGTACCAGCGCAGGTAGTTGACCACGCAGGCCAGGCCATAGCCGGTGCAGGCGCCTTCGTTGCCCTGGTCCAGGATCAGCCCGGCGGCGGTGTAGGCGGCCAGGTATTTCTTGATGTCGTCATCGCTGGGGTAGGCCCCCTGCAGGCCCAGCGGCGGCGGCAGGTAGGCGCGGTCGTTCAGGTCGATGGGGTCTTTGCGCACCTTGAGCTGGCGCTCAGCCCCGAGCCTGGGGGGCACGGCGGCCGGGGTCGCCTTGCCGGCCTTGGCCGACTTGGCGGCACCTGCGCCCACATTCCGCACCGGAACGATCTTCCCCACCAACGGCTCGGCCCGCGCAAAAACGTCCTTGAAGCGGTCCAGCCCGTGTGCGCCGCCGTTGACCAGCTTGCGGGCCGCAGCCAAGTTGCCGGTGGCCAGCGCGGCACGGATGGGCTCGGCCTTGTCGGCCAGAAACTTGGCCAGCAACAGTGCAGCGATCTCCGGGGCGTTGGCCAGATCGGCGTTGCCAGCCTGCACCACGCCCAGGTCGATGCCCAAGGCATTGCCATAGCGGGTGTAGTTGTCGCGCCCGGTCAGCTGCACAAAGCCACGCCCCTTGAAACGGGCCCCATCGCCCGCCTGGGTATTGCCCACGCGCTTGCCCGGCCCGGTGCCCGGCTCGTACAGGCCAAACGGCATGCCGCCCGGCGCGGTATTGAATTGCGACTGAAATTCCGAGATCGGCAAAAAGCCTTCGGTTTCGGCGCGGATGCTGCCCAGAGCGGCACAGACCATGGGCCAGTCGGTCAGCTCCAGCGCATCCAGCGCGGCGGCCACGTAAGGCAGGTAGCGGGCGATGTTGGCGGGCTTGGTGGCCGGGAACAACTGGCGCACCAGCTCCAGTGTCAGCGGTACTTTGAGACGGGGCGCCGGGCGCAGCTCCAGCAGTCGCAGGCAATACGGCCCCACTACGCCATCGGCCACCAGCCCCACACCCGACTGCCAGCGCCTGGCGGCAGCCTCTACATCGGCCGTCATCTCGTCGCCCAGATCCAGACCCGGAAAGGCCTGGGCATCGGCGCCCAGTTCATTGAACAAGGCGGTACGCAGTTTTTGCACTGCCGGGCCTTGGCTGCCCCGCACCAATAGAAAGTCCATGCCCGTCTCCTTGTAAGAAGACTTGTGATTGTGGGCATGTCAGCCGTTGCGGGCATCCTCCTTTTGGTGGACAGATCAGGGGCGTGCAACCTCCAGTTCGGTCACGCCCGCGGCGTGGTTGCCCCAGGAGGTGCGGATAAAGCTCAGCACGGCGGCGATGTCGGCATCGTTGAGCACCAGCACAAACGGCGGCATGCCAAACGGGCGCGGGTTGCCTGCAGTGGCCGGGGCAAAGCCACCGTTGCGCACCGCGTGCACCAGGTTGGCGGTGCTGTCCATGGTGACGGCACGGTTGCCTGCCAGCGGCGGGTAGGCCCCCGCCACGCCCTGGCCCTGGGCACCGTGGCATTGGGCGCAGTGCCGGTCGTACAGCTTGGCACCCCGTTGGACATCACCTGCCGTGGTGGGCACGGCGCGCACCGGCTGCGCCGGGGTTTGCGGCAGGGCTTGCAGGTAGGTGGCCATGGCGGTCAGGTCCGGGGGGGTGAGGTACTGGGTGCTCTGCTGCACCACCTCGGCCATCGGGCCCAGCACCGTGCCTTGCGGGGCCACACCGGTTTGCAGCAGGCGCACCGCATCTTGCAGCGGCCAGCCGTGCAGGCTGGCTTCCTGGGGGGCAGTGAGCGAGGGGGCATACCAGTTTTGCACCGGAATCAGCCCGCCCGCCAGGTCCAGCCGGGTATCGGTGGCGCCCAGGGCGTTGCGGGCAGTGTGGCAGGCACCGCAGTGGCCCAGGCCGCGCACCAGATAGGCCCCGCGGTTCCATTCCGCGGACTGGGCTGCCTCGGGCTGGAAGCTGCTCGGGCTGAAGTACAGCGCGCGCCACACCGCCAGCGCCGCCTGCTGGTTGAACGGCCAACGCAGCGCGTGCGGTGGGGCAGGCTGGGCCGTGGCGGGCCGGCTGCGCAGGTAGGCGTAGAGCGCGTCCGAGTCGGCCCGGGTCACGGTGGTGTAGCTGGGATACGGAAACGCCGGGTACAGCAACCGCCCGTCTTTGGAACGGCCGTTGTGCAGGGCCCGCCAGAACTCCGCCGCCGACCAGCTGCCGATGCCGGTGTGCACATCGGGCGTGAGGTTGCTGCTGTAGACCGTGCCAAACGGTGTGTCGATGCCGCGCCCGCCCGCGTACGGCGTGCCGCCCCGGGTGGTGTGGCAGGCCGCGCAATTGCCCGCACGGGCCAGGTAGGCGCCGCGGGCCAGCAGATCGGGCGTGGCGTTGAGCGCAGGCGCAGTGGCCGACACATCCGGCTCGTCGCGGATGTTCAGCTGCCATACCAGGGCGGCCAGGGCCAGGACGAAAACGCACAGACCCAGCGCAATTTTCTTCATGGTGCGCTCCCGCAGGCAATCGCCTGGGCCCCGGGCGGCAAGGCCGGCAGCGTGGTGGCCGGGTGGGTGTTGGCGGGCAGTGGCTGGGTGGCCAGCCAGCTGGCCGCAGCGTTGACCTCGTCGGGGCTGAGCTGGCGGGCCACCGTGCCCATGCAGTCGGGCGCATGGGCCCGCCGCTGGCCAGTGCGCCAGGCCCCAAGCTGGGCGTTCAGGTAGTCGCGCGGCAGACCCAGCAGGCCGGGGATGTGCGGGGCCACGCCGGTGAGTGCCGTGCCGTGGCATTGCACGCAGGCGGGGACATTGCGCATGGGATCGCCCTGCTGCACCAGCGTCTGGCCCCGGCGCAGCACCTCGGCGGTGACTTTGCTGGGCTGGGGCGCGGGGTACGGCAGGTCCAGCTGGGAAAAATACTGCGCGATCTCCAGCAGGTAGGCATCGCTTAAAGGGTCGACCATTTGCACCATCAGCCCGTAGTGGCGGCGGCCCTCTCGGAAGTTGAGCAGCTGGTTGTACAAATAGCCCGCCGGTTTGCCCGCGATGCGCGGGTAGTAGCCATCGCTGGCGGCACGGCCCTCTTTGCCGTGGCAAGCGGTACAGGCCTGGGTGCGCTGGGCGATGGTGTCTTCAAACGGAGGCGGGGCGGCCTGGCTGGCGGTGGCGGCCAGCAGGCACAGGGCGGTCAAGAGGTTTTTCACGATAGGCCATGATGCCCCAGCCTGGCCCGCAGGGACAGCACCAGTAGGCAACTAAAAAACCATACCAGATGCCAAAAATGTAAAAATCTACAGCTCAGATGAAACGTTACGAGCAACTGGCCGACCTGCTGGCCGCCGACATCCGCTCTGGGCTGCGCGCCCCGGGCAGCCGCATGCCGTCCATCCGCATGCTCACGGCGCAGCACGGCATCAGCCCGTCCACCGCCTTCCAGGCCTACTACCGGCTGGAAGAAAAGGGCCTGGTGCGGGCGCGCGAGCGCTCGGGCTACTTCGTCACCGGGGCCGTCGCCCTGCCCGCCCCCGCGCCCCGGGTGGTGGCCGCGCCCGCGCAGGTGGCGGCCAAGGTGGACATCAGCGACCTGGTGTTTGCGGTGCTGGACGCGGCGCAGCAGCGCGACATTGCGCCGCTGGGCTCGGCCTTTCCCTCGCCCGCGCTGTTTCCGCTGCAGCGCCTGGCCCAGTCGCTGAGCCGCAGCATGCGCCGCAGCCAACCCTGGGAATCGGTGCAGCACCTGCCGCAGGGCCATGCCGGGCTGCGCCAGCAGATTGCGCTGCGCTACCTGGCCATGGGCATGGCCCAGCCGCCCGAAGACCTGGTGGTGACCAGCGGCGCGCTCGAAGCGCTGAACCTGTGCCTGGCCGCCGTGGCCCAGCCCGGCGACCTGGTGGCGGTGGAGTCGCCCGGCTTTTACGCCAGCCTGCAAACGCTGGAGCGGCTGCAGATGCGGGCGCTGGAAATCCCGGTGCATCCGCAGCACGGGCTGGACCTGGACGCACTGGAGCGGGCGCTGCAACACCACCCGGTCAAGGCCTGCTGGCTGATGACCAGCTTCCAGAACCCCACCGGGGCCAGCCTGTCGGCGGCAGGCAAAGAGCGGCTGGTGGCCCTGTTGGCGGCCCGCCAGATCCCGCTGATTGAGGACGACGTGTACGGCGAGCTGTACTTCGGCAGCCAGGCTCCGCTGCCCGCCAAAGCCTATGACCGGGAGGGCCTGGTGATGCACTGCAGCTCGTTTTCCAAAACCCTGGCCCCGGGCTACCGGGTGGGCTGGGTGGCCCCCGGGCGCTACGGCCCGCGCATTGCACAGCTCAAGCTGATGACCACCCTGGGCGCCAGCCTGCCCGCCCAGGCGGCCCTGGCCGACTACCTGCAGCACGGCGGCTACGACAAGCACCTGCGCCGCCTGCGCCACGTGCTGGAGACGCAACACGCCAGCCTGGTAGCGGCCATTGCCCGCTACTTTCCGGCCGATGTGCAGGTCTCGCAGCCCGGCGGCGGCTACTTTGTATGGGTGGCTTTGGCACCCGGTTTCGACAGTCTGGCCCTGCACCAGCAGGCGCTGGCCCAGGGCATCAGCATCGCCCCGGGGCCGATGTTCTCAGCGCGGCAGGGTTTACGTCACTGCATCCGCCTGAACTTCGGACACCCCTGGGATGCCCGCATGGAAGCCGCCATGGCCGCGCTGGGCGCCTTGGTAAAAAATTTATACGAAATTGGCACGCCACGCTTACGGAATAAGCACAAGTAGCTACTAAAAATATAGTAACTGTATGTGTGGCGACGCACAGACGGCAGGCACACGGGAGCGCATATTGGCCACTTTCCCATCCAGCCAGGAGTCCACCATGCCCATCCGTACCGCCACCCTCCTCTTGACCGCGCTGCTGTGCACCGCTGCTGCGCAGGCCGCCGACCCCGCCGCCTCAGCCAGTGCCCAGGCCCGCTACAAGCAGGACATGGCGCTGTGCAACAGCGGCAAGTCGAACCAGAGCTTTGCCACCTGCAAGATCGAAGCCGAACGCGCCCTGGCCGAGGCCCGCCGGGGTGGCCTGACGGCAGCCGCACCGTCGGAGTACCAGCAAAACGCCCTGCGCCGCTGCGAGGTGTTCCAGGGCGATGAGCGCACCGCCTGCGAAGCCCGCATGCGCCAACCCGAGGGGGTCGACGGCAGCGTGCAAAGCGGCGGCGTGTTGCGCGAAAGCGTGACCATCGTGCCGGTGCCCGCCAACTAAAACCAGGCCCGCCTCTGCGTCAGGCAGGCAGCTGCCCGAAGCGGCCGGCCTGAAAGTCGCTGATCGCCTGGACGATCTCGGCCTGGCTGTTCATCACGAACGGGCCGTGGCCGACGATGGGCTCGTCGATCGGCTCGCCGCTGAGCAGCAACAGGGTGGCATCGGTGTTGGCTTCGATCTCTATGCCGCTGCCGTCCCGCTCGAACTGCACCAGTTGCGCCTCCCGCACGACCTCGCTGCCATTCACCAGCACCGTGCCATGCAGCACCACCAACGCCAGCGTGCGGCCCGCGGGCACGCTGAAGCGGCTGGTCGCGCCCGCATGCAGGCGCACATCCCACACATCGATGGGCGTGAAGGTGCGCGCGGGGCCTTGGTGGCCGTCGAAGGCACCGGCAATCACCCGCACCTGGCCGGCACCGTCCGGCAGAGCCACGGACGGAATGTCGGCGTTCAGCAGGTTCTGGTAGCCGGGCGCGGCCATCTTGTCCTTGGCGGGCAGGTTGACCCAGAGCTGCACCATTTCCAGCGTTCCGCCGCTCTGGGTGAAGGCGGGCGAGTGGAATTCCTCGTGCAGGATGCCGCCCGCTGCCGTCATCCACTGCACATCGCCCGGACCGATCAGCCCGCCCGCGCCGGTGGAATCCTTGTGCGCAACCTCGCCCTGGTACACGATGGTCACCGTCTCGAAGCCACGGTGCGGGTGCTGCCCCACACCGCGCGGGCGGGTAGCGGGCCCAAACTGCGCCGGGCCGGCATAGTCCAGCAGCAGGAACGGGCTCAGCTGCGCACTTTCGCTGCCGTAGCTAAACATCGAACGCACCGGGAAGCCGTCGCCCACCCAGTGCGGGCGGGGTGCATTCTGGACGCCGAGGATCTTCTTCATGGTCTTCTCCTGTAAGAACGTATTCAAGGGCGGGAACGAAGGCTCCACCCATGCTCGCATCATAAATATGGAACGCTGACTCTGGTAGTTGGCTAAATTTGCCATCATCGTTCTATTTAGTGAACAATGCAGGCATGCGCGACCTCAACGACCTCTATTACTTTGTCCAGGTGGTGGAACACGGTGGCTTTGCGCCCGCAGGCCGGGCGCTGGGCATGCCCAAATCCAAACTCAGCCGCCGCGTGGCCCTGCTGGAGGAGCGCCTGGGCACGCGGCTGATCCAGCGCTCCACCCGCAGCTTCACGGTGACCGACAGCGGCCAGACCTACTACGGGCACTGCAAGGCCATGCTGGTGGAGGCCGAAGCGGCCGACGAAGCCATCGCCCTGGCCCATGTGGAGCCGCGCGGCACCGTGCGCATGGCCTGCCCGGTGGCGCTGCTGGACGCGCTGGTGGGCGAGATGGTGGCGGCCTTCATGGTCGCCCATCCGCGGGTCGAGATCCACCTGGAGGAAACCAACCGGCGGGTGGACGTGGTGGGCGAAGGCATCGACATCGCCATCCGCGTGCGCCCCCCACCCATCGAAGACAGTGACCTGGTCATGCGCGTGCTGGCCGACCGCGGCCAATGCCTGGTGGCCTGCCCGCGCTTGCTGGAGACCACCGGGCTGCCGCGCACCCCGGCCGATCTGGCGGGCCTGCCCAGCATGGACCTGGGGCTGCCGCAAAACGAACATGTCTGGAACCTGCTCGGCCCCGACGGCGCGCAGATGGCCATCCGCCACCAGCCCCGCCTGGTCACCCGCAGCATGCAGTCGCTGCGGGCGGCGGCGCTGGCCGGGGTGGGCATCGTGCAACTGCCCCGGATGCTGGTGCGCGCGCAGTGCGAGCGGGGCGAGCTGGTGCACGTGATCCCCGGCTGGGCGCCACCGCGCGAGATCATCCATGCAGTGTTCGCCTCGCGCCGTGGCCTGCTGCCCTCGGTCCGGGCCCTGGTCGACTTCCTGGCCGATCGCTTTGCGGGGCTGCAGGAAGACTGAGCCGATTTCGCGCACAAAAAAACCCGCCGAAGCGGGTTTTTGAGAGCAGCGCCTGGGCGATCAGCCCATGTGCAGACCACCGTTGACCGAGAAGTCGGCGCCGGTAGCGTAGCCACCTTCTTCGGACGCCAGCCAGGCGATGATGGAAGCGATTTCGCTGGGCTTGCCCAGGCGTTTCACGGGCACGGTGGCGACGATCTTGGCCAGCACGTCTTCACGGATGGCGTTGACCATGTCGGTGCCGATGTAGCCGGGGCTGACGGTGTTGACCGTCACGCCCTTGGTGGCCAGCTCTTGCGCCAGGGCCATGGAGAAACCGTGCATACCGGCCTTGGCAGCCGAGTAGTTGGTCTGGCCAGCCTGGCCTTTTTCGCCATTGACGCTACTGATGTTGATGATGCGGCCCCAGCCCTTTTCCACCATGTCGGCCACCACTTGCTTGGTGACATTGAACATGCTGTTGAGGTTGGTTTCGATCACCGAATCCCAGTCTTCGCGGCTCATCTTCAGGAACATGCGGTCCTTGGTAATACCGGCGTTGTTCACCAGCACGTCGATCACGCCGTGTTCGGCCTTGGTCTTGGTGAAGGCTTCGACGGTGGAATCCCACGCGCCGACATTGCCCACCGAGGCGTAGAAGGTAAAGCCCAGTGCAGCCTGCTCGGCGATCCACTTGGCGTGGTCGCGGGTGGGGCCGCAACCGGCAATGACCTTGAAGCCGTCGGCATGCAAACGCTGGCAGATGGCGGTCCCGATGCCACCCATGCCGCCGGTGACGTACGCTACTTTTTGTGTCATTTCTATCTCCTGTTTGTTTTAAAAAATACGCAGTGGATTAGCGTTCGATGGTCAAAGCAACACCCATGCCGCCGCCGATGCACAGCGAGGCAATGCCCTTCTTGGCATCGCGGCGCTGCATTTCGTGCAGCAGCGTGACCAGAATACGGCAGCCAGACGCACCGATGGGGTGGCCAATGGCAATGGCGCCGCCGTTGACGTTGACCTTGCTGGTGTCCCAGCCCATTTCGTTGTTCACAGCGCAAGCCTGGGCGGCAAAGGCTTCGTTGATTTCCAGCAGGTCCAGGTCTTGCGCCTTCCAGCCCGCACGGGCCAGGGCTTTGGTGGACGCTGGCACAGGGCCCATGCCCATGATGGCGGGGTCCAGGCCGGTGGTGGCAAAGCTGGCGATGCGGCCCAGCGGGGTCAGGCCCAGGGCGGCGGCTTTCTTGGCGGTCATCACCATCACGGCGGCGGCGCCGTCGTTCAGGCCGGAAGCATTGCCTGCGGTCACGCCACCGGCCTTGTCGAACGCAGGGCGCAGGCCAGCCAGGGCTTCAGCGGTGGTCTTCTTGTTGATGAACTCGTCGTTCGAGAAGATGATCGGGTCGCCCTTGCGCTGGGCAATGCTGAACGGCGCGATTTCGGCCACGAACTTGCCCGCTTCCTGCGCGGCAGCGGCTTTTTGCTGGCTGGCCAGGGCCAGAGCATCTTGCATGTCGCGGGTGATGCCGTACTTCTTGGCCACGTTTTCGGCGGTGATGCCCATGTGGTACTGGTTGTACACGTCCCACAGGCCGTCCACGATCATGGTGTCGGTCATCTTCCAGTCACCCATGCGCTGGCCGTCGCGGCTACCCATCAGCACGTGGGGCGAGGCACTCATGTTTTCCTGGCCACCGGCGATGACGATTTCGCTGTCGCCATAGGCCACGGCCTGGGCTGCCAGCATCACGGCTTTCAGGCCGGAGCCGCACACGGCGTTGATGGTCAAGCCAGGCGTGCCCTGCTGCAGGCCGCTTTTCAGCACCGACTGGCGGGCCGGGTTCTGGCCTGCGCCAGCGGCCAGCACCTGGCCCATGATGACTTCGCCGATTTGCTCGGCGCTCAGGCCACTGCGGGCCAGCACTTCCTTGATGACGTGGGCACCGAGCTCGGTGGCCGGGGTCTTGGCGAGGCTTCCGCCGAATTTGCCTACGGCGGTACGGGCCGCTGCGACGATGACGATGTCTTCCATTTTTTTGCTCCTGGGTCTCGTTGGTAATTGAAGGTCGGTCGAAATGTGCTGGACCCACCCCGCAGATGTGTACGGGATGGTTAATTCGCGTTTCAGTGTAGGGCCAAGTAGCACATTTTTTGTATACGGACTTCTACTGTGCACGGGCTTTCACGTAGCGGCCCGGCGCGGCTTCGATCACCTTGTAATCGGCGTTGCCGTAGGCGGTGGGCGCTGCAATTTGCTTGCCCGCATGGCCTTTGAGCCAGGTGGACCAGTCGGTCCACCAGCTACCGGCGTGCTCCTGGGCGCCAGCAATCCAGTCCTCGGCCTTGGCCGGGAAGCTGGTGGTATCGCTGATCCAGTGGCTGCGCTTCTTTTTGGCGGGCGGGTTGATGACCCCGGCGATATGGCCGGACGCACCCATCACGAAACGCTTGGGGCCCGGCAGCTGCTGGGTAGAGGCGTAGGCCCCGCCAATCGGCACGATGTGGTCTTCGCGCGAGCCGTAGATGTAGGCCGGGATATCGAGCTTGCGCAGGTCGATCTTTTCGCCGCAGACGGTGAGCTTGCCGGGCTGCACCAGCTTGTTTTCCAGGTAGGTATTGCGCAAGTACCACGCGTAAAACGGGCCGGGCAGGTTGGTGGAGTCACTGTTCCAGTAGAGCAGGTCGAACGGCGGTGGCGTTTCGCCCTTGAGGTAGTTACCCACCACGTAGTTCCATACCAGATCGTTGGGGCGCAAGAAGCTGAAGGTGCTGGACAAATCGCCGCCGGGCAGCAGGCCGCCCTGGCCCATCTGCTTCTCACGGAACTGCACCATGGCCTCGTCCACAAAGATGTCGATGATGCCGGTGTCGGTAAAGTCCAGCAGCGTGGTCAGCAGGGTCAGGCTGGAAACCGGCTTTTCGCCGCGTGCCGCCAGCACGGCCAGGGCGGTGCTCAGGATGGTGCCGCCCACGCAGAAACCCAGGGCATTGAGGGTTTTGGAGCCGGTGATCTCTTGGGTGACGGCAATGGCCTGGATAACCGCGTCTTCGATGTAGTTGTCCCAGGTCTTGTGGCCCATGGACTTGTCGGGGTTGCGCCAACTGACGACGAAGGTGCGGTTGCCCTGCTCCACCGCATAGCGGATCAGCGAGTTTTCAGGCTGCAGATCAAGGATGTAGTACTTGTTGATGCAGGGTGGCACCAGCAAAAACGGCTTGGCGTACACCTTGGCGGTGAGCGGCTTGTATTCGATGAGCTGGAACAGCTCGTTCTCGAACACCACGGCGCCTTCGGTGGTGGCCACATTCCGGCCCACCTCGAACAGGCTCTCGTCGGTCATGGACACATGGCCCTGCTGCATGTCGTGCATCAGGTTCTTCAGGCCCTTGGCCAGGCTTTCGCCCTGGGTTTCGATGAGCTTCTTTTGCGCTTCGGCGTTCATCGCCAGGTAGTTGCTGGGCGCCGATGCAGCCGTCCACTGCTCAACCGCAAACTGGATGCGGGCACGGGTTTTTTCGTCGCCCTCGACCGCGTCGGCCAGGCCCATCAGGGTGCGGCTGGTGAGCAGGTACGAGGCGGCGGTATACGCGGTGAGGGGGTTTTCCGCCCAGGCCTTGGCAGAAAAGCGCCGGTCTTTGGCGATGTTGCCGGCATCCATGCTCTGGTTCCACAGCGCGGCGGACTCTTCCAGGTACTGCTTTTGCAAAGCCTGCAGCTTGGCGGGCGAAAACGTGATCTGGGGCGGCGTCGCCGTGCCGATGGGAACGCCCAAATCCAGCCCCTGGATGGGCTTGACGGCATCGGCCCAAGCCCGCGTCCATGTGTCGCCCAAGGTTTGCTGGAATTGCTGGGCGGTTTTGGCCCAGTCTGGATCAGAATGCATAGTGGCTCCTCACAAAGCGATATCTCTGACGCATGTTCCGCACCCCGTGCGTGGCCTGCGCCATTTTTAGGTTGTAGACGGTAACTGACACCAGGGCCGAAAACCCTGCGGGTACTGCGTAGACCTCCCCGAATTTGAAACAATTTGTATGTATATCGTTCCTATTGGCTGGCTTTATGTGGCCCTCATGATGGCTGTCGCCGAGGCGACCAATACTAACGGTACTGTACTCGGCGGCATCCTCACGTTTGTACTGTACGGCCTGGGCCCGGTGTCGCTGGTGGTGTACCTGATGGGGGCGCCGGCACGGCGCAAGGCACTCAAGAGGCGCGAAGCAGCGGAACTTGCCCTAGCCTTGCAGCCAGATGCAGGCGGCCATGCGCCCGCAGACCCCGCTGCGGCGGTACGAGAAGAAGCGTGAGGGTTGGCTGACGGTGCACCAGTCCAGGCTGCCGTCGTTGCCGTAAATGCCCTGCACACCCAGCGCCTGCAAACGCAGCCGCGCCAGGCCGGGCAGGTGGGCCAGCCATTTGTCGGGGCCATGGCGCACAAACATCGCAGCGGCCTCGGGCTGCCGGGCAATGAAGGCGGCGGGCACTTCCGGTCCCACCTCGAAGGCCGTCGGCCCGATGCACGGACCCAGCCACGCTATTATTTCTGTAGCTGCCTGCGCTGATTCAGCAAGCGCAAGCGCCTTTATTTCCTTGTAAGTGGCTTCCAGCACGCCCTGGCCGTCCACCCCCAGCAGGCCGCGCCAGCCCGCGTGCGCAGCGGCCACCACGGTGCCCCGGGTGTCCGTGAACAGCACCGGCAGGCAATCGGCCACCATGGCGGTGCAGGCGATGCCTGGCTGGGTGGTGAGGCTGGCATCGGCCACCAGCGTCTCGGCGGTCGGCCCGGTCAAGTGCGCCACCACGCGGCCATGCACCTGCTGCAGGAACACCGGCTCGGCGGCGATGGCCTGGGCCAGCCGGGCGCGGTTGGCCTGCACGTCGGTCGGCACATCGCCCACGTGGTCGCCCAGGTTCAGTGCGTCATACGGCGCGACCGACACGCCCCCGGCACGGGTGGTAAAAACGGCGCGCACCCGGGCGGGCGCAGGCCACTCGGGAACCAGCCAGTCGGTGTGCATGCTTAAAACGGCATCAAAACGGCGAGGTGGACGCAGCCCCCACCTCCAGCGTGTCCACCGCGAACTGCCCGCGCTCAAACACCAGCCCCTTGCCGGGGCGGCTGCCGCTGTGGTTGATCTGGCCGATCAGGATGTCGTGGTCGCCCGCGGTAAAGGCCTGCTGCAGCGTGCAGTCGAACCAGGCCAGCGCGTCCACCAGTTGCAGGCGCTGGGAGCCCAGCCGCACAAACTGCCCCGCCGCAAAACGCTCGGCCTGGGTGCCCCGGGCAAAGGCCTGGGCCAGCTCTTTGTGCTCGATGCCCAGCACGCTGACGGTGTAGCCCCCACCCTGCACAAAGGCGGGATGGCTGGCGCTGTTGTGGCGGATGTTCCACAGCACCAGGGCCGGGTCCAGCGACACGGCATTGAATGAGCTGCAGGTCATGCCCCAGTCTTGCCCGTTCCAGTGGGTGGTGACCAGCGTCACCCCGGTGGCAAAGCAGCCAAACGCGTCGCGCAGTGCACGGCTCATGGGGTGGGTGTCCTGGGAGTGGAGAAGCCAGCCAGCTTCTGTAAAGGGATGTACATCGGGTCAGTTTACCCATAAGCGATGACCCAGAGGCAGGCAGGTATAAGGCAACGCTTATATGGGCGCCTCCCTGGACTCGGGCGGTCTGCGGCGTTGCAAATCCTCGCCATAGCCCAAGCGATGTCTGCGGTTTGCGCCTTGCATCCCATCCCGATCCAGGGCGCGCCGCCTCGCGGGGACGCATGAAGCGTCGCCCTAAACCGACTAAAGTACGCCCTTACCATGCCATCCCCCATGCAACTTGTCCCCCATGCCATCCTCTGCGAGGGCTGCGACGCGGTCTATCCCAGGACCCGGCTGCAGCCGGGCGAAACCGCGCGCTGCAGCCGCTGCGGCACCGAGCTGGAACGCTACCAGGGCGATGCCCACCAGCGCATGCTGCCGCTGGTGCTGGCAGGCCTGTTGATGTTTGCGGTGGCCAACCTGTTCCCCATCGTGTCCATCATGATCGGCGGCCAGTCCAGCGACACCACCCTGGTGGGCGCGGTGGCGGCCCTGACCGACGAGGGCATGGGCGGAGTGGCGACGCTGGTGCTGGCCACCACGCTGCTGTTTCCGCTGCTGCAGTTGCTGGTGCTGCTGTATTTGCTGCTGCCCCAGCCGCGCCAGCTTCGCAAGAACCGGCCCCTGGGCTTTGCCATGCTGGTGCGGATGCTGCAGATGCTGCAACCCTGGGGCATGGTGGAGGTGTTTTTGCTGGGCGTGCTGGTGGCCATCGTCAAGCTGACCAGCTCGGCCGAGGTGATTGCCGGCCCGGCGCTGGGCGCGTTTGTGGCGCTGACGGTGTTGCTCACGGCGATCTTGTCCTTTCCGCCGCGCAACTTCTGGCACCTGGCGTTCGATGCGCCGCCTTCCCGCCCATGAGCGAACCCCGGACGGCACAGTCGCTAGGCTTGATCGCCTGCCACCCTTGCGGCGCGGTCTGGCAAGGTGCCACCGAGGGCGCGGCCTGCGGGCGCTGCGGCAGCCCGCTGCACCGCCGCAAACCCGACAGCCTGAACCGCACCTGGGCGCTGCTGGCCGCGGCCTACCTGATGTACCTGCCCGCCAACCTGCTGCCGGTGATGGTCACCAGCAACCTGCTCAACACCAAGCAGGACACGATTCTGAGCGGGGTGATCTACTTCTGGGTCACCGGCGCCTGGGGCCTGGCCACGGTGGTGTTTGTGGCCAGCTTTCTGGTGCCACTGTTCAAGCTGGGCGCGCTGACCACCCTGGCCTGGATGGCGCAGCGCCACAGTGCCAACAACCGGGCCGACCGGGCGCGGCTGTACCGCATCGTCGAGGTGATTGGCCGCTGGTCGATGCTGGACGTGTTCGTGGTGGCGCTGCTGGCCGGGCTGGTGCGCATCCAGGGGCTGGCCGAAGTCACCGCCGGGCTGGGCATTGCCGCCTTTGCCACGGTGGTGGTGCTGACCATGCTGGCCTCCTTGAGCTTTGACCCGCGCCTGACCTGGGACGATGCCCAGCCCCTTTCTACCGAAAACCCTTTGCACCATCCACCGCATGAGCCCACCTGACCCCCAGCCCACCGACCTTCCCGCCGACCTGCCCGCCCCCACCGTGACCCGCGCGCGGCGCTGGCTGCCGTCGCTGGTCTGGATCGTCCCCATCGTGGCCGCGCTGGTGGGCATCACCCTGGTGGTCAAGACCATCCGCGACCGCGGGCCGGTGATCGACATCAGCTTCAACACCGCCGAGGGGCTGGTGGCGGGCAAGACCAAGGTCAAGTACAAGGACGTGGAGATCGGCGCGGTCACCGCCATCACCCTGGCCGAGGACCGCTCCCGCATCATCGCCACCGTGCAGCTGCAAAAAGAAGCCAAGAGCTTTGTGGCCAGCGACACCCGGTTCTGGGTCATCCGGCCCCGGCTGGAGGCCGCCGGGGTCAGCGGGCTGGGCACCCTGCTGTCGGGGGCCTACATCCGCGCCGACGCAGGCACGTCCGAGGAGACGCGCAAGACCTTCACCGGGCTGGAAGTGGCCCCCATCGTCACCCGCGATGCCTCGGGGCGGCAGTTTGTGCTGCGCGCCAGCAACATCGGTTCGCTCGACATCGGCTCGCCGCTGTACTTTCGGCGCATCAAGGTCGGCCAGGTGGCGGCTTTTGCGCTGGACGAAGACGGCAAGGGCGTGACCCTGCGTGTCTTCGTCAACACCCCGTTTGAGAAGTTTGTGGGGGCCAACACCCGCTTCTGGCATGCCAGCGGCATCGATGTAGAGGTGAACGCCAGCGGCTTCAAGCTGCGCACCCAGTCGCTGGCCACTGTGGCGCTGGGCGGCATTGCCCTGCAAGCACCGAACGATGCCACCGGTCCCCAGGCCAGCGAAAACACCAGCTTCACCCTGTCGGACGACGAAACCACCGCCCTCAAGGCCCCCGACGGCCCGGCCCAGACCCTGCTGCTCAACTTCAACCAGTCGCTGCGCGGCCTGAGCCCGGGTGCCACGGTGGACTTCCGCGGCGTGGTGCTGGGCAAGGTGGTGTCGATCGGCGTGGAATTCGACCGCAGCAAGCGCCAGCTGCGCATGCCGGTGCTGGTCGAGATCTACCCCGAGCGCCTGGGCACCATGCCCGGCAACCAGGCATCCGAGACGCCTGCGGTGCAGCAGCAGCGCCTGCGGCAAATGGTGGCCCGGGGCCTGCGCGCCCAGCTGCGTACCGGCAGCCTGCTGACCGGCCAGCTGTACGTGGCGCTGGACTTCTTCCCCAAGGCGCCTCCGGTGGAGCTGGCCAGCGGCAAGGCAGATGACCCCATCGAGGTCCCCACCCTGCCCAACGGCCTGGACGAGCTGCAAACCCAGGTGTCCGAGATCGTCACCAAGATCAACAAGGTGCCGTTCGAGCAGCTCAGCAGCGACCTGCGCAAAACCCTGGCCACGCTGGACACCACCCTGGCCGGTGCCGAGCAACTGGTGCAAAAGCTCAACAACGACGTGGCCCCCGCGCTCACCGCCGCCATGCAGGACGCGCGCGCCACCCTGGGTGCCGCCAACCGTACGCTGGGCTCGGCCGAACGCACCCTGGCCGAAGACGCGCCGCTGCAACAAGACCTGCGCCAGACCCTGCGCGAGGTCAACCGTGCCGCCGCCTCCATCAAGGTGCTGACCGACAGCCTGGAGCAGCATCCCGAGTCGCTGCTGCGCGGCAAATCCGAGGAGAAAAAATGAACACCCGCCCCCAGTCTTTACTCCCTCTCCCACACGCGGGAGAGGGCCGGGGTGAGGGGCGACGCGCACCCGCCGCCGTGCTGCTGCTGGCGCTGGCCCTGGCCGCCTGCGCTACCCCGCCCGCCACCCGCTACTACAGCCTGGCCTCCACCCTGCCATCGGCCCCCGCCAGCGCGCTGCAAATCGAGCTGCCGCCCATCGCCCTACCCGAGCGCCTGGTGCGGCCGCAGCTGGTGGTGCGCAGCGCGACCAACCCGTTTGAGGTGCTGGACGCACACCGCTGGGCCGCCCCCTTCAACAGCGAGCTGCACGACGCGCTGGCCAGCGGCATCGCGCAGCAATTGGGGGCCATCGACGTGGGCACCGGGGGCCGCCTGGCCGCCCAGCCGGTCTACCGCATCAGCGTGCAGTTGCGCCAATGGGATGCCGCCGTGGACCAGCAGGTGCAGGCCAGCTTCAGCTGGACCATCCGCCGCAGCGACGGCGCGAGGAATCTGGCCTGCCAGTGGAACCAATCCGAGCCCGTGGGCGCGGGCATCGCCGCCCTGGCCCAGGGGGCCCAGCGCCTGACCCAGCGTGCCGCGCAGAGCATGGCGGCAGCAGTCCAGGCCCTGGAAGGTGATGCAGCCGCCACCTGCCCGGGTTAATGTTTTGCTATCGTTAAAGTAGCTGCTTGCGCTTATTCCACCAGCACGGGCGGCCTATTTCTTTGCAAAACCGGGAACCGGTGGAGCGGCAAAGTGCACGATCTTCCACACCACCAGGGTGAACGCCAGCACCACCAGCAGCATGCAGCCATAGGCCCAGCGCAGCCCCACCCAATCCGACAAACTGCCCACCACCACACCCGCCAACTGCGAGCCCAGGCTGAAGCCCAGCATCAGCAGGGCCGACAGCCGCGAAGCCTGGCCCGGCGCCGCGTCGATCATGGTGGCCAGCAGCACCGGAAACACCACCCCCACGCCCAGGCCAAACAGCAGGTTGCCCACCGCCGGCAGCCCCCAGCCGCCCACGCCCGGCAGCAGCACATTCAGCGCCATGCCCGCCAGCGCCAGCAGGTTCAGCCGCCACAGCTTTTGCCGTATCGACCAACTGCTGTGGAAAAACGCCTGCCACAGCCGCGCCGCCACCATGCCCGCCACAAAAAACTGCAAGCCCACCCGCGCGGCGTTGGGGCTGAGGTGCTGGGCGCTGATGCCGTAGCTCACGTACCAGAAGTTCTGCCCCCACTCCAGAAACCCGGCCAGCACCCCGCCGCCCACCGTCCAGGCGATCACCGGGCGGCGCAAGAGCTGCGCATAGCTCAGACCACCGCCCGCTTCCTCGGCCGCGTGGTGTGGCGCGGCCAGCCGCGCAAAAAACCGGCGCGGCCAGAACAGCAGCAACACCGTCAGCAGCGGCAGCAAATACAGCGCGTAGGGCGCACGCCAGTTGGTGTTGACCGTCTGCACGCCAATCACCAGCAAGGGCGACAGCAGATTGCCCAGGCTGAAGGCCACGTCCACCATGCTCAACAGGCGGGCGCGCAGCTCGGGCTGCGGGCTCACATCGGCCAGGATGCCGTGGGCCAGCGTGAACAAGGCCGTCTCCACCAGGGCCACCACAAAAAACCCCAGCAGCAGCGTGCTGAAATTGGGCGACAGCACGATCAGCACGATCGACGCCAGCGCGGCGGCGGTGTAGCCCAAAAATAAAGGCCGCGGCGGATAGCGCTGGGCCATGCGCCCGCCCTGCAAAGCCCCCAGCACCGCGCCGCTGGACCAGACCATCATCAAAACGCCCAGCTGCTGGTAGTTGTCGAGTTCCTCGCGCAGCTCAGGCGTGACCGCCCCCAGGATGGCGGCAAAGATGCCCGCACAAAACGCGGTGTAGATCACCACCCAGGCCAGGTAGGGGATGGTGCGGATAAAGTCTTTGAGTTTCACGTTGGGCAATACAAGGGCCTGCCCGCCACGGTGGGCGGGATGGCAAGCGAAAGGAACAAGGGGGTTGGCAAGGCGGATGGGGGGCGCGAGGCCCTGCCCGATGCACCGGTCGATTGTCGCCGTTTACCGCCGGTTCCCGCTGGCGACGGAACCCATTCCGGGGATGCCCTGTCAACCATCCACCGGCTAGCGCGTCATAGAAAGCACGGCCCTGCCGCTTTCATTCATTCCAGGAACACCCCGCCATGCGATTCACCACCACCGTTTTGACCGCCACCCTGCTCGCCACCGGCCTGAGTGCCTGCGTGGTCGCGCCGCCGCGCCAGCAAGCCTCTTACCCCCAGCAGGGCTACCCGCAGCCGACCTACCCCCAGCCGGTCTACCAGCAAGCCCCCCCGCCCATGCAGCAGGTGCAGCGCGTCGACACCGGCCGCGTGGCGCAGATGGAACTCATCCGCACCCAGGAACGGCCCCAGCCCACCGGCGGCGGCGCACTGATTGGCGGCATCCTCGGCGCAGTGATCGGTCACCAGATCGGCGGCGGATCGGGTAGGACCGCTGCCACGGTATTGGGCGGCGTAGGTGGCGCAGTTGCAGGCAATGCGATCGAAGGCAACCAGCAGCCCGGCCAGATGAACGAGTCCTACCGCGTGGGCGTGCAGGGCGACGACGGCAGCTACCGCTATTTCAGCGTGCCGGTGCAAACCGATCTGCGCATCGGCGACCGCGTGCGCATGGGCAATGGCCAACTCTTCCGTTATTGAATGGGTTAATGCGTTTCAGGGCACTTGTGCCTACGGCATAAGCGTGGGCAGCTATTTTTTAGATAGCATCTGCATCTTTTAACTGCCAGGCCTGCGCGTAACCCAGATGGCGCAGGGTGTGCACCGCCCGCTGGCTGCGCTGGCCGCTGCGGCACACGAACACCAGCGGTGCCGGTGCGGCGCCCAGCCATTCCGCCAAACGAGACTCCAGACTCCCCAGCGGCACGTTCAGCGCGGTGCGGCCACAGCCCAGGGGCTGGGGGTCGGCGGCATGCTCCTGGGGTTCGCGCACGTCCACCAGCACGGCACCGGGGTGCTGCTGGAAGAAGTCGGCCAATTCGGCGGGTACCAGGTGCATGGCCGGGTCGGCCTCCAGGGGCGGGCCACAGCGCATTGCCTCGGCGGCAGCGGCGCGGGCTTGCAACCCGGCACCGCAGCGGGCGATGCGCGCACAGGCGGCGGCAATGAAGTCCGCATCGGCCATCGCCCCAAACGACATGCGCACCGCCGACGCGGCCTGCCATGCAGGCACACCCATGGCCTGCAGCACATAGCTGGGCGCCGCCTTTTTGGCCGAGCAGGCACTGCCCGCGCTGACCTGCACGCCCACCGCACCCAAGGCATCCACCACCGCGCTGCCGGGCAGGCCGGGCACCGAGAAGTTCAAGGTGGTGGGCAGGCTGTCGTTAAAGTCGGCATTGAAGATGATTTCGGGCCATACCGCCCGTAGACTGAGCGTGAGCAGCTCTCGAAACTGTAGCATTTGAGAATGGCTGCTGAAACTGCCACCTTCTTCCAGTGCCTGCAGCACCGCCCCCAGCGCGGCGATGCCCACCATGTTCTCGGTACCCGAGCGCAAGCCGTCTTCCTGCCCGCCCCCGGCCATCAGCGGGGTGAACGGCGCGCCGGGGCGCACATACAGCAGGCCTATGCCCTTGGGCGCGTACAGCTTGTGGCCAGAAAACGGCGCGTAGTCGATGCGGGTCTGCGCCAGGTGCAGAGGCAGCTTGCCCAGCGCCTGCACGCAATCCACCAGCCAGTAGGCCTGTGGAGCCACATCTTGCAGCACGGCTTCGATGCCCGCCAGGTCCGACACCACGCCGGTTTCGTTATTCGCAGCCATGGTGCAGACCAGCGCTGCCCGCGGGGCCAGCGCGCGCAAGGCGGCCAGGTCGTGCCGACCGCTGCGCGCCACCGGCAAGGCCTGCAACTCCAGGTGCAAGCCCAGCACCCGGTTCCAGTGCGCCAGGCTTTCGGGCACGGCCTTGTGCTCGGTGGCGCCATACACCAGTAGCTTGCCCACCGCCTCGCCACGCGCCAGCCGATCCCGCACGGCGCACAGGGCGGACAGCACCGCCGTCTGGATGCCTTCGGTGGCGCCGCTGGTGAACAGCACGTCGCCCGCCCCCGCACCCAGCACCCGCGCCGCGCGGGCGCGCACGGCATCGACCCACTGGCGGGCCTGCACCCCAGTGGCATGCGTGCTGCTGGGGTTGCCAAACACCGCCCCCATGGCCTCCTGCGCAGCGGCCAGGGCGGTGGGCAGTACGGGGGTGGTGGCGTTGCAGTCGAGGTAGATGGTGGTGTTCATGGCGGTGCATCCTACCTATCCATCCCGAAATACGTATTCCAAAAATATTACAATACGACTCAATAAAAGAACAAATTAACCATAAATTCTAAATATGCAGCATGAATGAACTTGACCGCCTGGATTACGCCATTTTGGGCGCACTGCAGGTGGACGGCAGCCTGTCGGTGGCCGCGCTGGCCGAGCGGGTAGGCCTGTCCACCACGCCCTGCTGGAAGCGCCTCAAACGCCTGGAGGACGAGGGCTATCTCACCGGCCGCGTGGCGCTGGTAGACCGGCACAAGGTCGGCCTGCCCATCACCGTGTTCGTCAGCATCCGCACCGCCCAGCACGACGAGAAATGGCTGGCCCAGTTTGCCGCCGCCGCGTCTGCCTTGCCCGAGATCCAGGAACTGCACCGCATGAGCGGCGACGTGGACTATCTGCTCAAGGTGGTGACCACCGACATCGGCGGTTACGATCGGTTCTACAAAAAGCTCATCCAGGCCGTGCCGTTAAGCGGCGTGTCCTCCGCCTTCTCCATGGAGCAAATCAAGTCCACCACGGCCCTGCCGCTGGATCTGGTGGCCTTCGGCACCACAAAGTTATAGAAACCGACTTGCGCAGCAGCGCAAATCTCACAGAAAGAATTCCCCATGGCCATCCAATGGTTCCCCGGTCACATGCACCTGACCAAAAAAGCCATCACCGAGCGCCTCAAAGAGACCGACGTGGTGATTGAGCTGCTGGACGCGCGCATGCCCGGCTCCAGCGCCAACCCCATGCTGGCCGAGCTGATCGGCAGCACGCCCACCCTCAAAATCCTGAACAAGCAGGACATTGCCGACCCGGCCCGCACCGCCCTGTGGCTGGCGCACTACAACGCCCTGCCCGGCACCCGCGCCATCGCCCTGGATGCGAGTGAAACCGCGCCCGCCCAGCGCCTCATCCCCGCCTGCCGCCTGCTGGCCCCGCTGCGCGGCGGCATGGTCAAGCCCATGCGGGTGCTGATCTGCGGCGTGCCCAACGTGGGCAAGTCCACGCTGATCAACACCTTGAAGGGCAAGCGCGCCGCCAAAACCGGCGACGAGGCGGGCATCACCAAGCTGGAGCAGCGCATCGTGCTGGCCGACGACTTCTATGCCTACGACACCCCCGGCATGCTGTGGCCGCGCATCATCGTGGAGCAAAGCGGCTACCACCTGGCCGCCTGCGGCTCCATTGGCCGCAATGCGTTTGACGAGGAAGAAGTGGCGCTGGAGTTGCTGTTGATTCTGCAGAAGCACTATGCCGGACAGGTGGAAGAACGCTACAAGCTCGACCCCATCCTGGGCCTCACCGACATTGGCGTGCTCACCGAGATCGCCCGCAAACGCGGCGGCCTGCTGGGCGGTGGCAAGGTCAACCTGCAAAAAGCCGCCGAAATCGTGCTGACCGAATTTCGCTCCGCCACCCTGGGCCGTGTGACGCTGGAAACCCCGGAAGAATTCGCCCAGTGGCTGGCCGTGGGCCAGGCCGCCGACGCTGCGCGCCAGGCCAAAAAAGACAACCGCAAGAACAAGAAACCCGCAGCCCCCGAGTCTGCCGAGTAAGGCCGCAAACGTCAAAAAGCCGCTGGGTTTGCACCCAGCGGCTTTTCTAGTTATTTGACTTTCAAGCCAACCCGATCAGGCTGGCGTTCGATCAGAAGCGGTGTTGGACACCCACTGCGAACAGGTCATGCTTGAGGGTGGTGGTGCCGGACACTTTGCTGTTGTCAGCTTCGTAGCCACCGTACAGAGCGGTGCGCTTCGACAAAGCGTACTTGGCGCCCAGGCCGAAACCCTTGCGCTTGTCGTTACCAGCGGTAGCGTTGTCTTTCGACTGAGCGTAGCTGGCAGACAGCGTCAGAGCAGCACCCACGGGCACGTCAACGCCGACTTGGTAGTCAGAAGCCTTGGCACCGCTCAGAGTGGCTTTGGAGCTGAACTCATAGTTCTCAGCACGGCCGTAGTTGGCGTACAGCTTGGCAGCGCCGAAGTCATACGAACCGCCCAGACGGACGTACTTGCGAGCCAAAGCAGAGCTGTCAACCTTTTCGTTCTGGTAACCCAAGCTCACGCCGATAGGACCGTTGGCATAGGCCAAAGCCAAGCTGTACACAGAACCGGCATTGACCGCAGCGGTCTTGTTTTCGCCCAGGCTGTAGCTGGCCGAAGCGCTGAAGCCGCTCAGGTTAGGTGTGTAGTAAGCAATGGTGTTGCCAGGACGCACCAGGTAGCTGTTGGCAGATGCGAACACGCTGTTCATGGGGGACAGACCAGAGTCAAACACTGCATCGTACTGGCCGCTGACATCGTCAAAAGGCGTAGGGGTCAGACCGATACGGGTCGAACCGAACGAGCCAGACAAACCAACCCATGCTTGGCGAGAGAAGGCAAAGCTGGTTCCAGCAGCAGGAGCAACCAACAGAGTCGCCGTCTTGGCAGCGCCGGTGTCGGCAGCAATACCTTGTTCCAGCACGAAGTTGGCAGCCAGGCCGTTGCCCAGATCTTCAGTACCCTTCAGACCGAAGCGCGAAGTGTTCACCAGGCCGCTTTCGACCTTGGTTTGGCGCAGGCTGGTCGTGCCATTGCCGGTCTTGACGCTACCAACATACATGTCAACCAGGCCGTACAAGGTCACGGACGACTGAGCCATGGCAGCGCCGGAAGCGGCGATAACTGCCAATGCGATCAGGGATTTTTTCATTCAAACATCTCCAAAGATTGAAAAATGTCGGGTTCGCAGTCTGGCTGCCACCTCGACGTTACTTCTGATTCAGAAGCTGCCGCGATTACACCAGACGGTTCAAATACATTTAGTGAATAGCTTGTCACAAAACCAAATATGTTGACTTTTAGCAACGGTTATTTACCCCATCTTTGCGCGACTCATGGTATTCCCTAGGGCAAAGTAACCATTTCGTAACTTTCTACAATTTTGTTACAGACTCCATTCGCCAGCGTTGTAACTTTGCCAACTGGATACATAGTAGACATCCATTTCAAACCGCACTTTGTCTCGGCGGTGTGACGGTACACAGGGTATTTACCTGTAAAAAAAGTCGCCCAAGCGACCTGTATCCGCCTGCAATTTGGCAACATGCAGGCTCACGCGGCTTGGTGACCGACCCAAGCGCGCCATGAAAACAGCAGCTTGGCTGCGCTATTTTGAGAATAACTTTGGAGCACGTATGAAGAAGATGACTTTGGTTTCTGCAGCCGCACTGGGCTGTCTGGCCACGGCCGCCATGGCACAAGATTCCACCGCCACCAGCGTCACGTTGTACGGCATTGCCGATGCAGGTATCAACCATGTCACCGGACTCAAGCAAGGCTCGGTCACCCAACTGGCCAGCGGCATCATGGAAGGCTCGCGTTGGGGCCTCAAGGGCAATGAAGAGTTGGGTGGCGGATACAAGGCCATCTTCACATTGGAAAGCCGGGTGGAACTGGACACGGGTTCGGTGAGCAACACCACGGCCTCGGGCTCGCAGTTGCCGGACCGGGTGTCGTTTGCCAACCAAATGGGTTTGGTATCGGCCAACCCTCAAATCCAAGCCCTCTACCAAGGTTTGGTCGCGGGTGCCGGTGCAGGGATTGGCGCCAGTCTGGGGGTCAACCACATAGAAAAGAATCTGTTTGACCGTCAAGCCTATGTCGGCTTGGTCACGCCGGTGGGCGCCATCACGGCAGGCCGCCAGTACACGCCTGGATACTTGGCGGTAGGTGCCTTTGACTCGATGCACACCGAGTCGAGCTTGGCTGTGGGCCAATTGGTTGCAGTACCAGTCTCCTTCACCATCCGCACCAGCAACTCACTGCAATACGCCATAAAGACCGGTGGACTTACCGCAACGGCCATGTACGCCTTCGGTGAAGTTGCCGGTAACAACTCCGCGGGCCGTTTGCTGGGTGCGATGGCGATGTACAAGGGCGAGGGTTTTGGCTTTGGTGCCGGATACAACACCCAAAAGAACGAACTGGGCCAAAAGTCGCTGACGAATGCAATTTTGGGCGCATCAGTGGATATTGGCCCCGGCGTTTTGAGTGTCGTAGCGGCCAACATCAAAGATGACAATCCCGCCGGCTTGTCCAAAATTGCCGCCGGACTAACACCGGGCGCTATTCAAAATGCGGGCCCCGTCCTTGGTCCCGTTCTGGCTCTGCAAGTGCAAAACGCATTCATCAGCAGCTTCAAGCAAAACTCCAATGTCTTCCACATCGGCTACCGCATGACCATGGGTGCCAACACCGTTACCGTGGCTTACAACACCATGAACGACAAAACGGCGGCCAATGCCGACCGTGACTCGTATGGCGTGGCATACACCTACGCGTTGTCCAAGCGCACCGACCTGAATGCCGTGTTGACCCGCTTCAACAACAAGAACACCTCGCAGCTCGCGCCTGGCGGCAACGGCTTTCTGGGCGGCGTGACCCGCGCGGCAGGTGTGGACTCGACCAACGTGGCATTGGGTATCCGCCACCGCTTCTGACCTGACGGCCTTTCCCGGCCTTTGCTAAAAAGTCCTCCCCTGCGGAGGACTTTTTTTTGCGCGGCTGCAGGCGCGCAAGCTTGCTTTACAGTGGCGGGATGTCTTCAACCAGCCCCCGCATGTCCTTGCCCCGCCTTCCCACCCTGGACCAGCTCTGCCGCGCCGCCGACACCGCGCTGCGCACGGTATTCACCCGTCCGCACGCCAGCCGCAGTTGCCCGACGGTGCCCGAGCGCGCCACCGAACTCAGCCCTGCCGAAAAAGCCCATGCCGGAGCCCTGATGCGGGTCAACCATGTGGGCGAGGTATGTGCCCAGGCCCTGTACACGGCGCAGGCGCTGGTGACGAAAAGCCCCACGCTGCGCGACCATTTTCTGCACGCGGCAAACGAGGAAACCGACCACCTGGCCTGGACGCGCCAGCGGCTGGACGAGCTGGGCGCCCACCCCAGCGTGCTGAATCCGCTGTGGTACGCCGGAGCTTTTGGGCTAGGCCTGGCCGCCGGTCAGCTCGGCGGTGACCGCTGGAGCCTGGGCTTTGTGGTGGAAACCGAAACCCAGGTCGCCGCGCATCTGCAAAGCCACCTGGAACACCTGCCCGCCGAAGACCACGCCTCGCGGGCCATCGTGGTGCAAATGAAGGATGACGAAGAGCGGCATGCGCAACAGGCCACGCTGGCCGGTGCGCTGGACCTGCCCGCGCCCGTCAAAACCCTGATGACCCTGGCCGCCAAGGTGATGACCACCGTGGCGCACCGGATTTAAGCGGCTTCGACCAGATCAAAACTGGTGGTAATTTCCGCCGTCTTGCCCAGCATGATGGTGGCCGAGCAGTATTTGTCGTGGCTCATGGCGATGGCACGTTCCACCGCGCTGGCGGGAATGCCCTTGCCGGTCACGGTGAAGTGCATGTTGATCTTGGTGAACACCTTGGGGTCGACCTCGGCGCGCTCGGACACCAGCTTGACGGAGCAACCGCGCACGTCGTGGCGGCCCCGCTTCAAGATCAGCACCACGTCATAGGCGGTGCAGCCGCCCGTGCCCGCCAGCAGGGTTTCCATCGGGCGGGGGGCCAGGTTCTGGCCACCGTTCTCGGGCTTGGCCGCGTCGGGCGCGCCGTCCATGGCCAAGGTGTGGCCGCTGCCGGTCTCGGCGATAAAACCCATGCCCGAACGGGTGCCCGCGGCACCGGTCCAACTGACTGTGCATTCCATGCTGCTGTCTTTCTTTAACAAAATTACGGAAATAACCGAAGTAAAGGCCCGATTCTGCCCGCGATGCCAATTTGTTCACGCTTTTCGCCACACAACATGCTGCATCGCAACATCACCTAGGGAAAACGATTACAATAAAACCATCGTAACAAAATTACTTTGTTACCCCGGTTGTCTCCTCCACCCTCTGAAAAGGTGGATTTAAGCCCCGAGTCGCAAGACTCGGGGCTTTTTTTATGCCTGGCGGGCTGCCCCTTATCATCCAAGACCCAGGAGGATTAATGACAACCGCACCCGCCAAGGCCGTAAAAGCCCCCAAGCCGCTCACCCCCGCCGACTATCTGAAGAAGATTCTGACCGCCCGCGTCTATGACGTGGCGATTGAAACCGCACTGGAGCCCGCCCGCAACCTCAGCCTGCGGCTGAACAATACGGTGCTGCTCAAGCGCGAAGACACCCAGCCGGTGTTCAGCTTCAAGCTGCGCGGCGCGTACAACAAAATGGCGCACCTCACCCCGGCGCAGCTCAAGAAGGGCGTGATTTGCGCCTCGGCCGGTAACCACGCCCAGGGCGTGGCCATGAGCGCCCGCAAGCTGGGCACCCGCGCGGTCATCGTGATGCCGACCACCACGCCCCAGCTCAAAGTAGACGCGGTGGCGGCACTGGGCGGTGAAGTGGTGCTGTTTGGCGAGAGCTACACCGATGCCTACAACCATTCCCTGCAGCTGCAAAAAAAGCAGGGCCTGACCTTTGTCCACCCCTTTGACGACCCGGACGTGATCGCCGGCCAGGGCACCATTGCCATGGAAATCCTGCGCCAGCTGCAAAGCCTGGGCTCGCAGAAGCTGGACGCGGTGTTCGTGGCCATTGGCGGTGGCGGCCTGATCTCCGGCGTGGCCAATTACATCAAAGCGGTGCGCCCCGAAATCAAGGTGATCGGCGTGCAGACCGAAGACTCAGACGCCATGCTGCAGTCCGTCAGATCCAAGAAGCGCGTCACCCTGCCCGACGTGGGCCTGTTTGCCGACGGCACCGCCGTGAAGCTGGTGGGCGAGGAAACCTTCCGCGTGGCGCGCGGCCTGGTGGACGACTACATCACGGTAGACACCGACGCGGTGTGCGCCGCCATCAAGGACGTGTTTGTGGATACCCGCAGCATCGTCGAGCCCTCGGGCGCGATGGCGGTGGCGGCCATCAAGCAGTACGTGGCCACGCACAAAACCAAGGGCGAGACCTACGCTGCCATTTTGTGCGGCGCCAACATGAACTTCGACCGTCTGCGCTTCGTGGCCGAGCGGGCCGAGGTGGGCGAGGAGCGCGAGGCCCTGTTTGCCGTCACCATGCCCGAGGAGCGTGGCAGCTTCAAACGGTTTTGCGAACTGATTGGCCAGCTGCCAGGCGGCCCGCGCAATGTCACCGAGTTCAACTACCGCATCAGCGACGCCGTCAAAGGCCATGTGTTTGTCGGCCTGACCACCTCCGCCAAGGGTGAATCGCTGAAGATCGCCGCCAGCTTCAGCAAACATGGCTTCAAGGCCCTGGACCTGACCCACGATGAACTGGCGAAGGAGCACATCCGCCACATGGTGGGCGGCCATTCCTCCCTGGCCCAGGACGAGCGGCTGTTGCGCTGCACCTTCCCCGAGCGGCCGGGCGCGCTGATGAAATTCCTGAGCCAGATGCGCCCGGGCTGGAACATCACCCTGTTCCACTACCGCAACCAGGGCGCCGACTACGGCCGCATCCTGGTCGGCATCCAGGTACCCCAGGCCGACGACAAGGCGTTTGCCAAATTCCGCGACACGCTCGACTACCCCTGCGTGGAAGAAACCCTGAACCCGGTGTACCGGCTGTTCCTGCAAAGCTGAGTCCCCGCGCCCCCATGGACGGCATCCGCCACTTCCTGCTGGCCGTCCAGTTCTTCACCCGCATCCCGGTCACCGGGCGGCTGGCGGCCTGGGTCGGCTACAGCCCGGCCATGCTGCGCGCCAGCGCGGCGCACTTCCCTGGCGTGGGCTGGCTGGTGGCGCTGGTGGCCTGTGCGGTGGCGGCCCTGTGCGGCACACTGCTGCACGGGCGGGTGGGCAGCGCGCTGGTGACGGCAGTGCTGTGCACCATCGCCACCGTGCTGCTCACCGGCGGCTTCCACGAAGACGGCCTGGCCGATGTGGCCGACGGCCTGGGCGGCTTTGTGGCACGCGAGCGGGCCCTGGACATCATGAAAGACTCGCGCGTTGGTGCGTATGGCGCCATGGCCCTGGTGCTGGCGCTGACCGCCAAGATTGCCCTGCTGGCGTTGCTGGACGCGAGCAGCGGCACGGCCTTGCTGGCGGCGCTGGTGGGCGGCCATGTGTGGTCGCGCTTTTGCCCGCTGGTGCTGGTGCGTCTGCTGCCGCACGTGGGCGACACCGCCACCTCCAAGAGCAAACCCCTGGCCGACCAGATCAGCCGCCGCGCGCTGGGTGTGGCATTTTTGTGGTGTTTAATGCCGCTAGCGCTTGTGGAATGGGCGCAAGCAGCTCCGTTTTTAATAGCAGGCATCGCCACCAGCCTGGTGGCCCTGGCCTGGATGGGGCGGATGTTCCAGCGGCGGCTGCAGGGCTTTACCGGCGACTGCCTGGGTGCCACGCAGCAGGTGTGCGAGATTGCCTTCTACCTGGGCGCGGCGGTCGCCTTATGACGCTCTGGCTGGCACGGCACGCCCTGCCGCTGGTGGAGTCCGGCGTGTGCTACGGCGCACTGGATGTGGCGGCAGACGGGCCAGCCACGCAGGCGGCGGCAAAAAAGCTGGCAGCGGCCGTGCCCCTGGGGTGTGCCGTGGCCAGTTCACCGCTACAAAGATGTGAGCTGCTCACGCTGACCCTGTGTGCGCTAAGACCCGATTTGACCCCTCAATTTGACCCCCGCCTGCGCGAAATGGACTTTGGGGGCTGGGAAGGCCAGCACTGGGATGCCATTGGCCAATCCGCGGTGGAGGCGTGGACCGCGGACTTTGCCGGATACCGGCCCGGCGGCGGCGAATCGGTGCGCGGGTTTATGCAGCGGGTGGCCGCCGCCTGGGATGCAGTGGGCACCCAGCCCACGTTGTGGATCACCCATGCCGGGGTGGCACGGGCTTGCAGCCTGCTGGCAACCGGCATCCGCAGCTTAGACCGCGCCGACCAGTGGCCGCAGGCAGCACCCGGCTTTGGGGAGTGGCTTACTTTCGAACCGGCAATTCCAGCGCAAATGCCGCCGGACCGTCCGCGCTGTTAGCCAGTTCGGCACGGCGCGGGCCGACGGACTGCAGCAGCAGGTTGCCGTCCACCACGCTGCCCACCCGGAAGGGCTTGGGTGGCTTGCCATCCACCGAGATCAGGGCCGCTCCGCCATGGCCCCGGCCCGCAATCACACCAGACAGCACAAACCGGGTCGAGGGATTGACCAGGGGCTCGGCAGCCATGTCTTGCGGCACCGCGCCCAGCACCCGGGCCACGGCCGCCGTGTCGATGGGCGCGAGCATCTGCGTGGGCACCGCGGTCTGCGGACCGGCGGCATCCGCGGTGGACTTCAGCCCCCAGTACGCCGCACTGCCCAGCGCCAAGGCCCAGACCACCAAAGTCACCAGCCGGGGCGCCCAGCGCGATGTAACGGAATCGGATGTGTTGAGTAACATGGATTGATTATCATCGCTGCCCATGACACACCACCGCTCTCCTACCCGGTCTTTTCCGCGCCGTTTTCTGCACCGCGGCTTCACCCTGATCGAACTGATGGTGGTGCTGGTCATCATCGGCGTGCTGGCCGCACTGATCGTGCCCAACGTGCTGGAGCGTGCCGACGATGCCCGCGCCACCGCCGCCAAGACCGACGTCAACAACCTCATGCAGGCACTGAAGCTGTACCGGCTGGACAACCAGCGCTACCCCACGGCCGAACAAGGCCTGCAAGCCCTGGTGGCCAAGCCCAGCACCAATCCCGTGCCTCCCAACTGGAAGCCCTACGTGGAGAAGCTGCCCAACGACCCCTGGAGCCGCCCCTACCAGTACCTGAACCCCGGCGTGCAAGGCGAGATCGACGTGATGTCCTTCGGTGCCGACGGCCAGCCTGGCGGCGAGGGTAAAAATGCCGATATTGGTAGCTGGCAGTGATGTGGCCCCCACGCTTGGCACTTCGTGTCCTGCGCTGCCCCCCGAGGGTGCCGTGCCTTGCTTGGGGCGGCCCAGCGCTGCGGCATTGAAAGCCCATACAAGGGGCTTCACCCTTTTAGAACTCTTGGTCGTAGTCGCCATCATCGCCATCGCCAGTGCCGGAGTCGCCTTTGCCCTGCGCGACAACAGCCAGACCCTGCTGGAGCGCGATGCGGCGCGGTTGGCCGCGCTGTTCGAGTCGGCGCGCGCCCAATCGCGGGCCACGGGCGTGCCAGTGCGCTGGCGGCCCACGCCCGAGGGATTCGTATTTGATGGCCTGCCCGCCAAGGCCCTGCCCGACCGCTGGCTGGGCCATGACACCGTGGCGCGCGCTAGCGCCCCGGTGCTGCTCGGCCCGGAGCCGGTGATTGGCCGCCAGGAGATCGTGCTGCAGTCCACCAGCCAGCCGACCCAGGCCCTGCGCATTGCCACCGACGGCGCGCGGCCTTTTACCGTGCAGCCCGTCGGCACCCCATGAAGGCACGCGGCTTCACCCTGATCGAAGTGCTGGTGGCCCTGGCCATCGTGTCGATTGCGCTGATCGCCGGGCTGCAGGCCACCCAGGCGCTGACCACCAACGCCACGCGCCAGACCGACGTGCTGCTGGCCCATATGTGCGCCGAAAACCAGCTCATCGCCATGCGCCTGTCGGCCCAGATGCCCAGCGTGGGCGACAGCACCCAGAACTGCGAACAGGCCGGCCACATCTACGAGGTGCGGCTGAACGTGCTGCCCACGCCCAACCCCAGCTTTCGGCGGGTCGATGCGCAGGTATTCGACGGCAACGCGCCCATCCTGCGTTTGTCCACCATCGTGGGGCGCTTCTAATGACGAATAAAGCCCCCCGGCTTGACGCTACGCGTTCTACGCCACCCCCCAGGGGGGAGGCGTGGCTCGCCTTGGGGCGGCCCGGCGGCGGCCACCAACGCGGCTTCACCCTGGTCGAGCTGCTGGTCGCGCTGATGGTGATGGCGCTGCTGGCGGTGCTGAGCTGGCGCGGGCTGGACGGCATGACCCGGGCACAAAGCCAGACCCAGCAGCGCGCCGACGCGGTGCTGACCCTGCAGGCCGGGCTGGGCCAGTGGACGGCCGACCTGGATGCCCTGCTGGAGCAGCCCAACACCACCGCCCTCGACTGGGACGGGCGCGGCCTGCGGCTCACCCGGCGCAGCAGCGACCCGCAGGCCACCGGCGCGCTGGTGGTGGCCTGGACGCGCCGCAGCGTGGACGGCACCGACCAGTGGCTGCGCTGGCAGTCGCCCCCGGTGCACAGCCGCGCCGAACACGCCCAGGCCTGGAGCAATGCCGCGCTGTGGGCGCAAAACCCCGGTGAAGAAGCCAAACGCGCCGAAGTCGCCCTCACCCCGCTGGCCGACTGGCGCATCTTCTACTACCGCGAAGGCACCTGGAGCAACCCGCTGTCGAGCAGCGCCACCGTGGCCGCCGCCGCCACCGTGGGCGCCACCACCGACAACAGCATCCCCGACGGCATACGCCTGGTGCTGACCCTGCCGCCCGGCCAGGCCCTGGCCGGGGCCATCACGCAAGACTGGATCAAACCCACCGTGGGCGGCGGCAAGTCATGACGCCTGCCCGCTTGTATAAGAAATCGGCCCCTTGCGCTTATTCCATGAGCGCAAGCAGCTCTCAATTGCATAGCAAGCACCCCCAGCGCGGTGCCGCCCTGCTGATGGCCATGCTGACCGTCACGCTGGTGGCCACCCTGGCCGCTGCCTCGCTGTGGCAGCAGTGGCGCAGCGTGGAGGTGGAGGCGGCCGAGCGCCAGCGCGTGCAGTCCCGCTGGATTTTGACCGGCGCGCTCGACTGGGCCCGGCTGATCCTGCGCGAGGATGCCCGCTCCAGCGGCCAGGACCACCTGGCCGAGCCCTGGGCCGTGGCGCTGCAAGAATCCCGCCTGTCCACCTTTTTGGCGGCCGACCGCAACAACACCGGCGGAACGGCCACCGACGAACAGCTGGACGCGTTTTTGTCGGGCCAGATCACTGACATGCAGTCGCGTCTGAACATCACCAACCTGGTACAGGACAACAAAGTCTCGCCGGTCGCCCTGGCCGCCTTCGGCCGCCTGTTTGAGCAGCTGAACCTGCCGCCGCTGGAGCTCACCCTGCTCGGCAGCCAGCTACAGCAGGCGCTGGACACCAGCAAGACCAGCAATGCCGATAGCACCGTGCCCCTGCTGCCGCGCAGCGCCGCGCAACTGGGCTGGCTGGGCCTGTCGCCCGCCACCGTGGCGGCGCTGCAGCCATTTGTGAGCGTGCTGCCGGTGCGCACCCCCGTCAACCTGAACACCGCCAGCGCCCAGGTGCTGGTGGCCAGCGTGCCCAATCTGAGCATGGCCGACGCCCAGAAGCTGGTGGCCGCACGGGCGGGCAAATATTTTCGCAGTACCGCCGACGCCAACGCCGTGCTGAACCAGCCCACCATCGTCTTCACCGAGAGCGAACACAGCGTATCGACCCGCTACTTCGAGGTGCTGGGCCGCCTGCGCCTGGGCACCACCACGGTGCTGGAACGCTCGCTGGTGTGGCGCGACGGCATCAATGTACGCACGCTGTGGCGCGAGCATGCCGTTGCCGATCCGGCTGGCCAGGCCAGGCCCTGAGAACGGGTTCAGCGTCCGCATGCCACTCCCTACAATGCCCCACCAATGAGCACCCTGATCGTTCTCCTCCCCCTGGAACCTGCCACCGGCATGTTCGACTACGTGCTCACCGCCGACGGACGCAGCGCTGGCAGCCACGACCGCGCGGCCGCCGCCCTGCTGCCGCGCAGCACCGAGCTGGTGGCCGTGGTGCCTGCACAGGCCCTGTCATGGCACCAGGTCAGCCTGCCCAAGGGCAGCCTGAAACAAGGCACCCTAGGCGGCGCCATCGATTCACCCCGGCTGCGTGCCGTGCTCGACGGCCTGCTGGAAGACCGGCTGCTGGAAGAACCCGCCGAGCTGCACTTTGCGCTACAGCCCGACGCGCCCGCCGACGGCCCGGTGTGGGTGGCCGCCTGCAACCGCGCCTGGCTGCGCGCCGCGCTGGCCGTGCTGGAAGCCGCCAAGCGCCCGGTGGCCCGTATCGTGCCCGAGAGCGCGCCCGACGGCCTGCGCCTGCAGGTGCTGGGCACGCCCGAGCAGCCCCAGCTGCTGAGCACCAGCCCCCAGGGCGTGAGCCTGCTGCCGCTGAGCGCGGCCACCCTGGCCATGGCCCAGGCCGCGCACACCGAGCCGTTGGAATTAGTGGCCGAACCCGCCGTGGCCGCGCTGGCCGAACAACTGGCGCAGCGCCCGGTGACCCTGCAACAAACCTCGGAACGCTGGCTGGCCTCGGCCCGCGGACGCTGGGACCTGGCGCAGTTCGACCTGAGCAACTCCACCCGCAGCCGTGCCTGGAAAGGCCTGGCCGCCCAAGCCACCGTGTGGCTGCAGGCACCCCAATGGCGGGCCGCCCGCTGGGGCCTGGCCCTGCTGGTGCTAGCCCAGATCGTCGGCCTGAACGCCTGGGCCTGGAAGGAAAGCAGCAGCCTGCAAGCCAAGCGCGATGCGCTGCGCAGCACCCTGACGCAAACCTTTCCCGGCGTGAAAGTGGTGGTCGATGCCCCGGTGCAGATGGGCCGTGAGATGGCGCTGCTGCGCCAGACCGCCGGGGCCACCTCGGCCCGCGACCTGGAAGCCATGCTCAGCGTGCTGGGCAGCACACTGCCGCCACAACTTGCCGCCACCGCCCTGGACTTTGCCCCCGGCGAGGCCCGCATCAAGGGCCTGCCCACCGGCGGCGACCCGGCCCTAGCCCAAAACCTGCGCAGCCTGGGCTACAGCCTGCGTACCGAGGGCAACCTGACCATCCTGCAACCCGCTGCGCCATCGGCCACTGGAGCCACCCCATGAAGCTGCCCGCATCGATTCGCCCGCATTGGGACAGCCTGGCCCCGCGCGAGCGCCGCAGCGTGCAGGCCGCGCTGGCCCTGGTCGCGCTGGCCCTGCTGTGGTGGCTGGGCATTGCCCCGGCCCTGCACACGCTGCGCGCCGCCGACGCCCAGCACCGCAGCCTGGACGCCCAGTTGCAAAGCATGCGCAGCCTGCAGGCCGAAGCCCAGGCCCTGCAAGCCCAGCCCAAGCTCAGCTTTGACGATGCCCTCAAAGCGGTAGAGCTGGCCGTCAAGTCCGAGCTGGGCGGCAGCGGCCAGATCAACGTCACCGGCGAGCGCATCACCGTCAGCCTGAAGAGCGCCCCGGCCGACGCGCTAGCCCGCTGGCTGGCCCAGGTGCGCATCAACGCCCACGCCCTGCCCACCGAAGCCCGCCTGGTGCGCGGCCCAGCCAAAACCAGCGGCCTACCCACCGCCACCTGGGACGGCTCGCTGGTGCTGACCCTGCCTAGCAACCGCTGATGCGCCGCCCGTCTACCGCCTCTTTCACCACCGTGGCCAAGACCCCCTGGCGCTGGGCCTGGGCGGGTGGCCTGCTGGGCCTGGGCCTGGCCGTGCTGTTGTGCGCCCCGGCGCGCTGGCTGGCCGCCGGGGTGGCCCAGGCCAGCCAGGGCCAGGTGCAACTGGCCGACCCGCGCGGCACCGTCTGGGACGGATCGGCCCAGCTGGTATTGGCGGGAGGCGAGGGCAGCACCGGCAGTACCGCCCTGCCCGAGCGCCTGCGCTGGCAGATCCGCCCGGCCCTCAGCGGACTGCACGCCGCGCTCCAGGCCGACTGCTGCATGGCCCAGCCGCTGCAGGTGCATGCCCAGCCGCACTGGGGTGGTGCCCAACTGGCCCTGACCGACAGCCAATCGCACTGGCCTGCGCCCCTGCTGGCCGGCCTGGGCGCGCCCTGGAACACGCTGCAGCCCGAGGGCACTCTGGCCCTGAGCACCCAGGCGCTGGTACTGGACTGGAACGCGGGCCGCATGGTGCTGGCCGGGCAGGTGCGGCTGGAAGCCATCGACATGGCATCGCGCCTGTCCACCCTGAAACCCATGGGCAGCTACCGGCTGACGCTGACCGGCGGACAAAACGGCAATACCACCAGCACCGTGCAACTCGAAACCCTGGGCTCCAGCAGCCTGCAACTCGTGGGCAGCGGCCAGTGGGTGGGCGCACGGCTACGCTTTGAAGGCACGGCCACTGCCGCCCCCGACCGGGTGGATGCCTTGTCCAATCTTCTCAATATCATCGGGCGGCGCGACGGCGCGCGCGCCACCATCAAAGTAGGTTGATTCCATGCCCATGCATTCCCCCTCCCGCGTTCCTTTTGCTATTCATACCATAGCTGCTTGTGCTCTATTGATAAGCGCTGGAGGCATTTTTCCTATCAATGTGCTAGCCCAGCCCCAAACCACCGCCGCGCCCAAGCGCGGCGAGCCGGTGACGCTGAATTTCACCAACGCCGAGATCGAGTCGGTGGCCCGCACCATGGCCGTGATCACCGGGCGCAACGTGGTGGTGGACCCGCGCGTCAAAGGCACCATGACGCTGAGCACCGACAACGCGGTCTCACCCGCCGTGGCCTACAACCAGTTTTTGTCGGCGCTGCGGCTGCAGGGCTTTACCGTGGTGGAGTCTGCCGGGCTGGACAAGGTGGTACCCGAGGCCGACGCCAAGCTGCAGCCCGGCCCGGTGACGGTGGGCGGCAACAACGCCGCCGTGGGCAGCCAGATCGTCACCCAGATCTTCAAGCTCAATTACGAGAACGCCGCCAACATGGTGCCGGTGCTGCGCCCGCTGATCAGCCCCAACAACACCATCAACCTGAACCCCGGCAACAACTCGCTGGTCATCACCGACTACGCCGACAACCTGCGCCGCATCGGCCGCATCATCGCGGCGATGGACGTGTCCAACGCCACCGACGTGGAGATCATCCCCCTGCGCTTTGCGATTGCCGGTGACCTGGTGCCATTGCTGACCAAGCTGGTCGAGTCCGGCAGCACCAGCGGCATGGCCGCCGCCCCCGGGCAGACCGACAGCTCGTTCAAAACCACCATGCTGGCCGAGCCGCGCAGCAACGCCATCATCTTGCGCGCCGCCAACCCGGCCCGGGTCTCGCTGGTCAAGTCGCTGATTGCCAAGCTCGACCAGCCCACCATGAGCGGTGTGAACGGCGATGCAGGCAACATCTATGTGGTGTACCTGAAGAACGCCGATGCCACCAAGCTGGCCACCACCCTGCGTGCGGCCATGAGCGGCGAGGCCCGCAGCAGTTCGGGCAGTTCCGGCGGCTCCAGCGGATCGGGCAGCACCTCCAACCCGCTCAGCGGCCTGAGCCCCACCAGCGGCATGGCTGGCAGCAGTGCCACCAGCACCGCCAGCACCGCGGCCCTCAGCGGCACCACCAGCAACCAGCCATCTACCGGCGGCCAGATCCAGGCCGACCCGTCCACCAATTCGCTGATCATCACCGCGCCCGAGCCGCAGTACCGCCAGCTGCGCGCCGTCATCGACAAGCTCGATGGCCGCCGCGCCCAGGTGCTGGTAGAGAGCCTGATCGTCGAGGTCAGCAGCGACAAATCGGCCGAGTTCGGCATCCAGTGGCAGGGCGTGCTGGGCAAGGTCGGCCTGGGCACCAACTTCGGCTCCGGCAGCAGCAACCTGGCCACGCTGGCCACCAACATCGCCACCGGCAGCACCAGCACCGCGCTCAGCAACGGCCTGAACCTGGGCGTAGCCACCAAGATCGGCGGCACCTACGTGCTGGGCGCACTGGCCCGGCTGATGGACGAAACCGGCACCGGCAACGTGCTGTCCACCCCCAACCTGCTGACCCTGGACAACGAAGAGGCCAAGATCGTCATCGGCCAGAACGTGCCCTTTGTCACCGGCACCTACACCAGCACCAGCTCCACCACCACCGCCAACCCGTTCCAGACCATCGAGCGCAAAGACGTGGGCCTGACACTGCGGGTGCGCCCGCAGATCAACGAAAACGGCACGGTGAAGATGGCGATTTACCAGGAAGTGTCCAGCGTGGATGCGTCCACCAAGAGCAACAGCAACGGCCCCACCACCAACAAGCGCTCCATCGAATCCAATGTGCTGGTCGATGACGGCTCCATCGTGGTGCTGGGCGGCCTGCTGCAAGACGACTACGCGGGCAACATCGAAAAAGTGCCGCTGCTGGGCGACCTGCCCTACGTGGGCAACTTCTTCAAGAGCGAAAGCCGCAGCCGCAAGAAGACCAATCTGATGGTCTTCTTGCGCCCCATCGTGGTCCGCGACAGCGGCACCAGCGACGCACTGGCCCTGGACCGCTACGACATGATGCGCGTGCAGCAGCAGGGCGTGAACCCGTCGGCGCACCCCATGCTGTCGGCCGTGCCCTCGGCCAGCGAGCTGCCCGCCCTGCCCGCCAGCATCACCAACACCACGGTGGTGGTGCCCAGGCCCCTGAGCACGCTGCCCCTGACGGCACCGGCCCAGCCCGCCACCATCACCACCATGCCCTGAGCCCCCCAAAAGCCGATGCGCCACCCCCTGCCCTACGCCTTCGCCCGCACCCAGCAAATGCTGCTGGAGGAGAACCTGGGCGACTTCACCCTCTGGCTGCACCCGGCCAGCGCCCAGACCGCCGCCAACGCCCTGAGCGAGGTGATGCGCAAGTACCCGGTGCGCCAGATCGAAACCCTGGCCCTGGACGCCCTGCTGCAGCGCATCAGCGCCGCCTACGCGCAGGGCGAATCCAGCGCCGCGTCGGTGGTCAGCGAGGTCGAGAGCGATGCCGACCTGTCGCGCATGATGCAGGAGCTGCCCGCGGTGGAGGATTTGCTGGAGATGAGCGACGACGCGCCCATCATCCGCATGCTCAACGCCCTGCTGACCCAGGCCGCGCGCGACGGGGCCAGCGACATCCACATCGAACCCTACGAACGCCATTCCAGCGTGCGCTTTCGGGTGGACGGCACGCTGCGCGAGGTGGTGCAGCCCAACCGCGCCCTGCACGCCGCGCTGATCTCGCGCCTGAAGATCATGGCCGACCTCGACATCTCGGAGAAGCGCCTGCCGCAGGATGGCCGCATTTCCCTGCGCATCGGCACCCGTGCCGTGGACGTGCGCGTCAGCACCCTGCCCAGCGCCCATGGCGAACGCGCCGTGCTGCGCCTGCTGGACAAAAGCGGGGCCAAGCTCACGCTGGAGGCCGTGGGCATGCAGGGCGAGGTGCTGGGCCAGCTGCAGAACCTGATCAACCAGCCGCACGGCATCATTTTGGTGACCGGCCCCACCGGCTCCGGCAAAACCACCACCCTGTACGCCGCCCTGAGCCGCCTGGACGCCAGCAGCAGCAACATCATGACGGTGGAAGACCCGATCGAGTACGAGCTGCCCGGCGTGGGCCAGACCCAGGTGAATGCCAAGATTGACCTGACCTTCGCCAAGGCCCTGCGCGCCATCCTGCGGCAAGACCCGGACGTGATCATGATCGGCGAAATCCGCGATTTTGAGACCGCGCAGATCGCCATCCAGGCCTCCCTCACCGGCCACCTGGTGCTGGCTACCTTGCACACCAACGACGCGGCCAGCGCGGTCAACCGGCTCATCGACATGGGCGTGGAGCCGTTTTTGCTCAGCTCCACCCTGCTCGGCGTGCTGGCCCAGCGCCTGGTGCGCAAGCTGTGCCCGGTATGCGCGGGCAAAAACTGCGAAGCCTGCAACCACACCGGCTACCAGGGACGCACCGGCATCTTCGAGCTGCTGGTCACCAACGATGCCATCCAGGCACAAATCCACAACCGCGCCAGCGAGGCCGACATCCGCAGCGCCGCCCGCACCGCCGGCATGGCCCTGATGCGCGAAGACGGCGAACGCCTGGTGCAGACCGGCATCACCTCGCGTGAAGAGCTGCTGCGTGTGACGCGGGACTGAACCCCATGCCCGCCTATTCCTTCGAAGCGCTAGACGCCCAAGGCCAGACCCGCAAAGGCGTGATGGAGGCTGACACGGCCAAGGCCGCGCGCGGCCTGCTGCGCGCGCAGGCGCTGGTGCCGCTGGCGGTGGAGCCGGTGAACGCCAGCGGTACCCAAACCGGCAAAGGCCTGCGTACCAACTTGTTTGAAAGCCGCGTTTTCAACTCCACCGGGCTGGCCATCTGGACCCGCCAGGTGGCAGGGCTGGTATCCAGCGGCCTGCCACTGGAGCGGGCCCTCACCGCGCTGACCGACGAGGCCGAAGATGAGCGCCAGCGCAACCTGCTGGCCTCGCTGCGCGCCGAGGTGAACGCGGGCGCCAGTTTTGCCAAGGCCCTGGGCCAGCACCCGCGCGAGTTTTCCGGCATTTACGTGGCGGTGATCGGCGCGGGCGAGCAAAGCGGCAGCCTGGGCCTGGTGCTGGAGCGCCTGGCCGACGACCTGGAAGAGCGCCAGGCGCTGCAGTCCAAGCTGATCGGCGCAGCGCTCTACCCGGCCATCGTCACGCTGGTGGCGATTGCCATCGTGCTGTTTCTGGTGGGCTATGTGGTGCCGCAGGTGGCCAATGTGTTTGCCGGGAGCAAGCGCGCCCTGCCCTTCCTCACGGTGGCCATGCTGGCCATCAGCGACGTGGTGCGCAACTACGGCTGGGCGATGTTGATTGCTATAATTTTTCTAGCTTCTACCGCCCGTATTACCTACGCCAATGCCGTATTTCGCCAAAAAATAGATGCCGCGTTCCTGAAGCTGCCATTGCTCGGCCCGCTGGCCCGGGGCTACAACGCGGCGCGGTTTTCCGGCACGCTGGCGATGCTGGCCTCGGCGGGCGTGCCGATCCTGAAAGCCCTGCAGGCGGCAGCCGAAACCCTGAACAACACCGCCATGCGCGCCGATGCGCTGGACGCCCTGGTGCTGGTACGCGAAGGCGCGCCACTGGCCTCGGCCCTGGCGCAGAAAAAGCGCTTCCCCGGCCTGCTGGCCATGTTTGCCCGGCTGGGTGAGCAAACCGGCCAGCTGCCGGTGATGCTGCAGCGCGCCGCGGTGCAGCTCAGCACCGAGGTGCAGCGCCGCGCGATGGCCCTGGCGACGATTCTGGAGCCGCTGCTGATCGTGGCCATGGGCTTGGTGGTCATGCTGATCGTGCTGGCAGTATTGATGCCCATCATCCAACTCAACCAATTTGCGAAGTAAGCATGCCTATCTCGCTTGACGACAAACTGGTGGTGGCGATTTCCTCGCGCGCCCTGTTCAACCTCGAAGAAGAAAACCGCCTCTTCGACGCGGGCGACGACAAGGCCTACATGCAGCTGCAGTTCGACCGGCTGGACGTGCCGGCCCAGCCGGGCGTGGCGTTTTCGCTGGTCAAGAAGCTGCTGGCCTTCAACACGCCCGACACCAAACGGGTCGAGGTGGTGATGCTGTCGCGCAACGACCCGGTCAGCGGCATGCGCATCTTCCGCTCCGGCCAGGCCAATGACATCCACCTGGAGCGCGGCGTGTTCACCCAGGGCCGGGCCCCGTTTGGCTACCTGCGGCCACTGGGTGCGCACCTGTTTTTGTCGGCCAACGAGAAAGATGTGCGCGAGGCGCTGGCGCTGGGCTTTCCGGCGGCGCGGGTGCTGACCGAATCGACCCAGGCGGGTAATGCCTTCCCGAATGAAGTGCGCATCGCCTTCGACGGGGACGCGGTGCTGTTCAGCGACGAGGCCGAGCGCGTCTACCAAAGCGAGGGGCTGGATGCCTTCCAGCGCCACGAGATCGACAAGGCCACGGTACCCCTGCCCGACGGCCCGTTCAAGCCCCTGCTGGCCGCCCTCCACCGCCTGCAAAAGGCCGGTACCCCGCACATGCGCATCCGCACCGCCCTGGTCACCGCCCGCAGCGCCCCGGCGCACGAGCGCGCCATCCGCACGCTGATGGACTGGCACATCGAGGTGGACGAGGCCATGTTCCTCGGCGGCCTGCCCAAGGGCGAGTTCCTGCGCGAATTCGAGCCCGACTTCTTCTTCGACGACCAGACCGGCCACGTCAACTCCGCCGCCCGCCATGTGCCTGCCGGGCACGTGAGCAGTGGCGTGTCCAATCCGGCGAACTAAATCGCCGTGCGCGGCTCCATGCGGGTCCATCCCTGTGCTTTCCCTACCCTGAAAACCCCATGCGCCTTGCCAACCTGAAAGCCCAGACCGCCCAAGTCTGGAAGCTGTCGATCCCGTATTTCCAGTCCGAAGACAAATGGAAAGCGCGGGCCATGCTCGCCGCCATCGTGGCGCTGAACCTGCTGGGCGTGTACCTGCTGGTGCTGCTGAACGAATGGAACCAGGTGTTCTACGACGCGCTGCAGAACAAGAACCAGCCGGTGTTCTGGCAGCAGCTGGGGCGCTTCACCTACATCGCCTTTGCGCTGATCATTTTGGCGGTGTACAAGTTCTACATCACCCAGCTGCTGGAGATGCGCTGGCGGGCCTGGATGACCACGCACTACCTGGTGCGCTGGCTGTCCAACCAGGCCTTTTACCAGATGGAGCTGGCCCGCTTCGCCAAAAACAACCCCGAGGCCGGGCCGGACAACCCCGACCAACGCATCCAGGAAGACCTGAACCAGTTCACCAGCCTGACCATCGGCCTGTGCATGGGCGTGCTCAACGCCGTGGTCACCTTGGTCAGCTTTGTCGGCATCTTGTGGAACCTGTCGGGCGAATTCTCTTTCCACCTGGGTGGCAGCGAATACTTTGTGCCCGGCTTCATGGTCTGGATGGCCCTGCTCTACTGTGCAGCGGGCAGCGTCATCACCTTCTACATCGGGCGCCCGCAAATCAAGCTCAACTTCCAGCAGCAGCGCGTAGAGGCCGACTTTCGCCACCACATGGTGCGGGTGCGCGAATACAGCGAATCGATTGCGCTGGACCACGGCGAAAAGGTCGAACGCGCCCACCTGGACACGCGCTTCGGCGCCGTGCTGGCCAACTACCTGAAGTTGCTGAAAGCGCAAAAGCGCCTGATCTGGTTCAACAGCTTCTTTGGCCAGGCGGCGGTGGTGTTTCCGTTCATCGTGGCCGCGCCGCGGTTTTTCAGCGGGGCCATCCAGCTGGGCTCGCTGATGCAGATTGCGTCCGCCTTTGGCCGCGTACAAGACTCGCTGAGCTGGTTTGTCGATAACTACAGCAGCCTGGCCACCTGGCGCGCCACCACCGACCGGCTGACCTCGTTTGAAGAACAAATTCAGGCCCTGGCGCTTATTCCATCGGCACAACAAGCTACTGATTCAGTAGCAAGTAACACCCTGGAAGCCCGCGACTTGACGCTGCGCCTGCCCGACGGCAGCGTGCTGCTGGACGGTGTCAACCTGCAGGCCCGCCCCGGCGACCACATTTTGCTCAGCGGCCCCTCGGGCAGCGGCAAATCCACGCTGTTCCGGGCGTTTGCCGCCATCTGGCCATTCAGCAGCGGGCAGGTGGCGCTGCCCGCCGACGCCATGTTCATCCCCCAGCGTCCTTACTTCCCCGACGGCACTTTGCGCAGCGCCCTGGCCTACCCCAGCGCAGCCGGGGGCTACTCCGACGCAGCGCTGCGCCAAGCCCTGGTGGATGCCCTGCTGCCCGACCTGGCCGACCAGCTGGACCTGGAAGCCGCATGGGGCCAGAAGCTGTCGGGTGGCGAGCAGCAGCGGTTGGCCATTGCCCGCGTGCTGCTGAAAAAACCGCGCTGGATCTTTGCCGACGAAGCCACCAGCGCACTGGATGCAACGGCCGAGAATTTGATCTACAAACGGCTGCTGGCGCTTGTGGAATCAGCACAAGGTGCTATTATTTCGATAGCCCACCGTCCCGGTGTGGCGGCTTTCCACACCCAGCGCTGGACGCTGGAGCCAGAGCCCGCTGGCGCCGTGGCACGCTACCGGATCGCACAAACTCCGATGTAATCCAAAAAGCCGCTGTAGAAGCGGCTTTTTTTTGGGGAGGGCTTAGACGCCCGTCGTTTTCTTGACCGCAGAGGGGTCTTCGTAGGTCAGCGGCCCCTCGGCCAGCTTGTCGGGGTTGAGCGTCTGGTTGGCCACTTGTGCCACGTCGATCGCATTGCCACCGGCCCGCCACAGCAGCTGCAAAAAGTCCAGCAGCTTCTTGGAGATGGGCTCCGGGGGCGGATTCTCGGGCTTCTTTTCCACCGCCTTGGGCGTGGTGGTCCAGTCGGTGGAGGGGTCTTTTTCGGTGCTGGTCGGCTGGTTGGGGCCGGGCTCCTTGCCCGCCTCCAGCAGCTTTGCGGCCTTGGCTGCGGTCTCGGGCGATTCGTTTTGCAGGCCGTTGTCGGGCTTTTTCTCGGAATCGGCGGGTGCCACCTTCTGGCTGACCGCCTGGGCGGCCGCCGTGGTGCTGCTGGCTTCCACGCCACCGACCGCTTTCACCGCCTGGGCCTGCGCCGCCTCGCCCTTGGGCACCGCCCGCACAGCGGCACGGGCCTGCTCGGCGGCTTCGAGCTTGGCGATGTCTTCCTGGGTGGTGGAAATAATGAGCTTGACCGACGGCGTCGGCTTGTTGGCCGCCTCCAGCTTGGTGGTCTCTTCCTGGATGGCCGCGGTGACGGACTGGGTGTCCGGCCCCTGGGTCGCTGCAGACCCCGCGCCGGAACGTGTACCGGTCGCAGCGGGCGGCCAGTTCACGGTACGTTCGACAGGAGGAATTTGCATTGTGTTCACCAGGTAAGGCGGTCTGCGGATACTTTTTTCAGACCTCGTACTTTGGTTAACGGCAGAAATGCAGGGTTATTTAGGGCTATTTCTAAAAATATTTAAAAAACTTTACCTGGGCGCTGCCGCCTACAGAAAACGCTCCAGCAACTTGCGCGACCCCCGGTCCAGCGCCGCCATGTCGCGCACGCTGAACTGCACGCCTGCGCCACCGGCAATCAACAGGCCGGTGCGGCCCAGGCGGCGGATGTCTTCTTCGGTCTTGAGCACAAAGTCGGTGTCGCCCCGGTCGGTTTCCACCGTCCACACGCTGGGCGTGGAGAAGGTAGACACGGCCTTGACGCGGCGGATCTCGGGCACAAACTCGCGGGCGGCCAGCTCTTCCACCAGCAGGCTGTGCAGGGCGGGCGGCATGGCCGCCAGGCTGTCGATCCACACCAGTTCATGGCCTTCAGTGCCGACCAGGGACACGCCTTCGTCGGGCGCAGCGATGGGAAAGGCGCGCACCGGCACCACGCCCTCGTGGCGCTCGCCATTGGCAAAAACCAGCACCAGGCGGCCAAATGCGTCGCGCTCCAACAGGAAATCACGGGTAGGGGTCATGCTCAGTTTCCGGCAGGGTGGGCAGAGTGTTCGGTGGGGCGCGACAGGCTCAGGCCTTCGTCCTCGCTCTCGGTACGGCGCAATTGCGCCTGGTACAGCCGCCAGTAGGCGCCTTCGCGGGCCATCAGCTCGTCGTGCGGGCCGACCTCGACCACGCGGCCCCGGTCCATCACCACCAGGCGGTCGGCCTTGCGCAGGGTGGACAGGCGGTGGGCGATGGCAATGGTGGTGCGGCCTTGCACCAGGTTGTCCAGCGCCTTCTGGATCTCGTTTTCGGTCTCGGTGTCTACCGACGAAGTGGCTTCGTCCAAAATCAAGATGCGCGGGTCGATCAGCAAGGCCCGGGCAATCGAGATGCGCTGGCGCTCACCACCCGACAGGCCCTGGCCGCGCTCGCCCACCAGCGAGTCGTAGCCCTGGGGCAGGCGCAGGATGAATTCGTGCGCATGGGCGGCACGGGCGGCGGCCACGATTTCACTGCGCGTGGCCCCCGGCTTGCCGTAGGCGATGTTTTCGGCGATGGTGCCAAAGAACAAAAACGGCTCCTGCAGTACCAGACCGATGTTGCGCCGGTAGTCGGCCACAGCGTAGCGGCGGATGTCGGTGCCGTCCACCTGGATGGAGCCGTCGGTCACGTCGTAGAAGCGGCAGATCAAATTGACCAGCGTGCTCTTGCCCGAGCCGCTGTGGCCCACCAGGCCGATCATTTCGCCAGGGCGGATCACCAGGTCCAGGTCGCGGATCACGGCGCGGTTGCCGTAGCGAAAACCAATGCCCTTCATCTCGATCTGGCCGCGCACGCCCCCCGTGCTGGCGCTGACGGGCACCGGCACGGGTTGCGCGGGCTCCGGCACATTGGACACATGGTCCAGGATGTCAAAAATCCGCTTGGCCCCGGCGGCGGCCTTTTGCGTGACCGAGACGATGCGGCTCATCGAGTCCAGCCGGGTGTAGAAGCGCCCGATGTAGGCCACAAAGGCCGTCAGCACGCCCACGGTGATCTGCTGCTTGGATACCAACCAGATACCAAAAGCCCAGACCACCAGCAAACCGATTTCGGTCAGCAGCGACACCGTGGGCGAGAACAGCGACCAGATCTTGTTGAGCCGGTCATTGGCTTCCAGGTTGTGCCGGTTGGCGGTGCGAAAACGCTCGGCCTCGCGCTTTTCCTGGGCGAAAGCCTTCACCACCCGGATGCCGGGGATGGTGTCGGCCAGCACATTGGTGACTTCGGACCAGACCCGGTCGATCTTCTCGAAGCCGGTGCGCAGGCGGTCGCGCACGGTGTGGATCATCCAGGCGATGAAGGGCAGCGGGATCAGCGTCACCAGCGCCAGCAGCGGGTTTTGGTAGAACAAAATGACCGCCGTCATGGAAATCATCAGCACGTCGGTGGCAAAGTCCAGCGCGTGCAGCGACAAAAACACGCAGATGCGGTCGGTTTCCGAGCCGATGCGCGACATCAGATCGCCGGTGCGTTTGCCCCCAAAGTAGTCCAGCGACAGCTCCAGCAGGTGGTCGAAGGTGGTGGTGCGCAGGTCGGCGCCGATGCGTTCGGAGACCAGTGACAGGATGTAGGTGCGGGCCCAGTTCAGCCCCCAGCCCAGCACCGCAGCGCCAAACAGGCCGCCCAGGTAGACCACCACCTTTTGGGGCTCGATGGTCTGCCCGTTCTGGAACGGGATCAGGATTTCGTCCATGAGCGGGATCGCCAAATAGGGCGGGATCATCGACGCGGCGGTGGAGGCCATGGTGAGTGCAAAACCGGCAG